>NZ_JBNNVP010000010.1:0-172806 GCF_050280605.1 Pseudomonas sp. NPDC089918
CAGTCTTCGACCGGTGATGACGGGCGCCTGAACTTCAAGAAAGGCGAGACCTTCTCCAAGATGAAAGACAAGCCTTCGGATAGCATCGCTGCTGGTCCTACCACTCTGGGCGACCTGTTGCGTGCACAAATGGAAAAACAGAACTAAGTTCTGTCAGACCATAAAAAAAGGGCGACTTCGGTCGCCCTTTTTTGCGTCTGCGATTTGGTGAGTCCCAAGGAGGGCTGGCACCACCGCTTTTCTTTCGTGAAACCAATGATCTACATAAGTTGTCTGTAACTTCATACAGGTCAATCATCTATTCGAGGCTAGGCTTAGTCTGAAGTGAACGACCGCTGGGCATAGCGCCCGGCATAAGGAAGCGAATGAACAAGCTCATTGTCGTGATAGCAGTACTGACATTGGCGGGTTGTACCACAAGCGCCAAGACTCATGCGGTACGCGGAGTCAGTGGCATAGAGATCGATTGTTCCGGGTTGGGCTCCGGATGGGAAAAGTGCCACAAGCGAGCTGCAAAGGAATGCAAAGGCGCAGGTTATAAAGTCGTCGTCAGGTCCGATGATGCCAAGGAAGAGGATGTATTCCCTTTCGGCTTCAATCCCGCGGGTTATCTGACGCGCACCATGCTGGTTATCTGTAGATGAATGCCGGGTTGGAGCAATGTTCCGATGTTCTGAAATCGGGTGCCTCATTACGAGGAAAGATATGTCAAAACTCAGGCTGTTCAAATTTCTCCGGGCATGCTAAAACCTTTGAAGCGCTTTTCCTAGCTGCTTGAAAAAGAAGGGAAAAATATGACGAAGTCGGAGTTGATCGAACGAATTGTCACCCATCAAGGGCTGCTCTCATCCAAGGATGTGGAGCTGGCCATCAAGACCATGCTTGAGCAAATGTCCCAATGTCTGGCCACCGGTGATCGAATCGAGATCCGTGGGTTTGGCAGCTTCTCCTTGCACTATCGCGCGCCGCGCGTAGGCCGCAATCCGAAAACCGGTCAGTCCGTCAGCCTCGACGGCAAGTTCGTTCCGCATTTCAAGCCAGGCAAAGAACTGCGCGATCGCGTGAACGAGGAAGAGGAGGAGGGGCTTTGACAGCTGCTGCACTTCAAGGAACCGCTGATGCGTAACCTCAAGCGTGTACTTCTCGCTATATTTGTCCTGTTGCTCGTTCTCGCGATCCTGGCGTTCGTACTTGAGAACCAGCAAAGCGTGTCACTGCTGTTCCTGGGCTGGGCGGGCCCGCAGTTGCCAGTATCGCTGGTCATGGTGATTGCGCTGCTGATTGGCATGGTGATCGGGCCGATTCTCGGCTGGTTTCTGGGGCGTACGTCCAGGGCTTCACGCAAGCGCCTTGTCTGATCGCGACAAACCCGTTACACGCGTCGAATTTGCGTCAAGGCTTGTCCATATCCAATAGTAAAACCTTCATTAAGCTGTAAAATGCTGCGCTTGGCTGGTAGGGGTAATTTCCCCACATCGGTTCAGACTGACTCTGTCAGAAGCCACTGCTGACTTGATGGCTTTTGCATTCATGGATTAGACAGTGCGCGGTTGGCGGCCCTGTCAGCAACTTAAGGGTAAGGTTTCGCGTGAAAATTCTAGTTACCGGCGGCGCAGGGTTCATCGGCTCGGCAGTCATTCGTCATATCATCTCCAACACCACCGATTCTGTCGTTAACGTCGATAAACTGACTTATGCCGGTAACCTTGAGTCGTTGGCCGAAGTCAGCCAGAACTCGCGTTACGTGTTTGAACGCGTCGACATCTGCGACCGTAATGAAGTGGACCGTGTCCTGCGTGAGCACCAACCAGATGCCATCATGCACCTGGCCGCAGAGTCCCACGTTGACCGCTCGATCTCCGGTCCGTCTGAATTCATCCAGACCAACATCATCGGCACCTACACCTTGCTGGAAGCTGCACGCCACTATTGGGCGGCACTGGATGGGGCGCGTAAAACCAATTTCCGCTTCCACCATATCTCCACCGACGAAGTCTACGGAGACCTCGAAGGTCCGGAAGACCTCTTCACCGAAACCACACCGTATCAGCCAAGCTCGCCATATTCGGCCAGCAAGGCCAGTTCCGATCACCTGGTTCGCGCCTGGGCTCGCACTTACGGCCTGCCGACGCTGGTGACCAACTGCTCGAACAACTACGGCCCTTGCCATTTCCCAGAGAAATTGATCCCGCTGATCATTCTCAATGCACTGGAAGGTAAGCCGCTGCCTGTGTATGGCAAAGGCAACCAGGTCCGTGACTGGCTCTACGTCGAAGACCACGCTCGCGCACTGTACAAAGTCGTGACCGAAGGCGTGATCGGCGAGACCTACAACATCGGCGGCCATAACGAAAAGCAAAACATCGAAGTGGTGCATACCCTGTGCGCACTGCTCGACGAACTGCGTCCAGATTCCGCGCATCGTCCCCATGCCAGCCTGATCACCTACGTTCAGGATCGCCCGGGCCACGACCAGCGCTATGCCATCGACGCCAGCAAAATCCAGCGCGAGCTAGGCTGGACGCCGGAAGAAACCTTTGAAACCGGTATCCGCAAGACCGTCGAGTGGTACCTCAGCAACACTGAATGGGTAGCTCACGTGAAGAGCGGCAGCTACCAGCAATGGATTGACCAGAACTACACGGATCGTTCGGACAAAGCATGAAAATCCTCCTGTTGGGAAAAAACGGCCAGGTTGGCTGGGAGCTGCAACGCTCCCTTGCGCCGCTTGGCGAATTGATCGCCCTCGATCGTCACCCGGTCGATGGCTTGAGCGGCGACCTGTCTGATCTCGATGCATTGCGCGCGACGATTCGTAAGGTCAAGCCGGATGTCATCGTCAACGCTGCGGCCTACACTGCCGTCGATAAGGCTGAGTCCGAGACCGAACTGGCCGACCGTGTGAACGGCCAAGCCAGCCAGGTCATGGCTGAAGAGGCTGCATCCCTGGGTGCCTGGCTGATTCACTACTCGACCGACTACGTGTTCAGCGGCGAAGGCCTGACGCCGTGGCAGGAGACGGATGCCGTCGCCCCGGTGAATCACTACGGCGCCAGCAAACTGGCCGGCGAGCAAGCGATCATTGCCTCGGGCTGCAAGCACCTGATCTTCCGCACCAGCTGGGTCTATGGCGCTCGCGGCAATAACTTCGCCAAGACCATGCTGCGTCTGGCCAAGGACCGCGACACCCTGAGCGTCATCGCCGACCAGATCGGTGCCCCAACGGGCGCAGATTTGATCGCCGATGTAACGGCACTGGCCATTCAGCAGGTCCAGCTACGCCCTGAACTGGCGGGCCTGTATCATCTGGCGGCCAGTGGTGAAGTGTCCTGGCACGGCTATGCCAGCCATGTGATTGGTTTTGCCAAGGCCAACGGCGAAGAGCTTGCCGTCACGACGATCAATCCGATCGACACAACCGCCTACCCAACACCGGCGCGCCGCCCTCTGAACTCACGGTTGAACACTCAGAAGCTGCGCGACAATTTTTCTCTGCACTTGCCGGATTGGCAAAGTGGCGTCACCCGAATGCTTATGGAAGTTCTGAATAAATGACCACGACAAATCGTAAAGGCATCATCCTCGCTGGCGGCTCGGGCACTCGCCTGCACCCGTTGACCCTTGGTGTGTCCAAGCAGATGCTGCCGATCTACGACAAGCCGATGATCTTCTATCCGCTGTCGGTGCTGATGCTCGCCGGCATGCGCGAAATCCTGATTATCTCCACCCCTGAAGACCTGCCATCGTTCCAGAAATTGCTGGGTGACGGCAGCCTGTACGGCATCAAGCTGACCTACGCCGAGCAACCTAACCCGGACGGCCTGGCACAAGCCTTCATCATCGGCGAAGAGTTCATCGGCAAAGACCCTTGCTGCCTGATCCTGGGCGACAACATCTTCTACGGTCAGCACTTCTCCGAAAACTTGCGTTCCGCCAGCACTCAAGAGCATGGCGCGACTGTATTTGGTTACCACGTGTCGGACCCGGAGCGTTTCGGTGTAGTCGAGTTCGACGCTGCCGGCCGTGCCTTGAGCATCGAAGAGAAGCCGCTGAAGCCTAAATCTGCCTACGCGGTGACTGGCCTGTACTTTTACGATAACCAGGTCGTCGAAATCGCCAAGAGCATCAAGCCTTCTGCCCGTGGCGAGCTGGAAATCACCGACGTTAACCGTGCCTACCTCGAACAGAAGACCCTCAACGTCGAAATGCTCGGCCGCGGTTTCGCCTGGCTGGACACCGGCACCCACGATTCGCTGCTGGAAGCCAGTCACTTCGTGCACACCATCGAGCAGCGCCAAGGCTTGAAAGTGGCGTGCCTGGAAGAAATCGCTTACCACAATGGCTGGATCACAGCCGAGCAGTTGGGTACTCAGGCTGATGCTCTGAAGAAGACTGGCTATGGCCAGTACCTGCAGAAACTGCTGGACTCGCCTTCCCACTGATTCGAAAACTCAATCCTTTCGAGCAGTAGCGTTTAACCGGTCCAGGCAGGAATGGCATGCCAGTAAAACATCCCAAGGTTGCAGTTTTGCTGGCTGCCTACAATGGCATGCGGTGGATCGAGGAGCAGTTGGCCTCGATCCTCGACCAGTCAGCTGTCGACGTAACCGTTTATATCAGTATCGATCCTTCCACTGATGGTACCGAGGCTTGGTGCGCGGCTTATGCGGCTGAGCACCCCGAGGTTTTGGTCTTGCCGGCCGCCGGCAGTTTTGGCGGTGCCTCCCGTAACTTCTTCCGTCTCATCCGCGATGTCGACTTTGAAAGCTACGACTTTGTGGCCTTTGCTGACCAGGATGATGTTTGGCATTCGAATAAACTCCAGCGTGCGACCCAAGCCATCCAGGCCCGTCGTGTAGAAGCCTACTCCAGCAATGTCACGGCATTCTGGCCAGATGGCAGCACTCATGTGTTGGACAAGGCGCAGCCTCAGGTTGCATGGGATTTTCTGTTCGAAGCGGCGGGTCCCGGCTGTACCTACGTGATGAGCAAAAAACTCGCGGACTCGCTAAAGGCTTCGATGCTCGCCAATTGGCAGCAACTGCAAGATGTCAGTTTGCATGACTGGTATTGCTACGCCTTCGCTCGCAGCCATGGTTACCGCTGGTACATCGACTCTGAGCCGTCCATGGACTATCGCCAGCATGAGCGTAACCAGGTAGGCGCCAATAAGGGCTTGAGTCCGCTGATTGCCCGCTACAAAACAATTCATGACGGTTGGTGGTTCAATCAGGTTCAGTTGATTGCACACTTGGTAGGACAGGGGGGCGATCCTTTCGTGCAGACATGGCTGAAACTGCGCCGCAGACAACTTATGAAACTTTCCTTCAGTGCTTGGCGTTGCCGACGGCGAGTGCGGGATAAAGTGTTTTTCTTTTGTATTTGCTGGGCGACCGCGTTGATAGGGAAGAAGGCCAGATGACCACCCCGAAGGTATTAGTGACGGGGGCTAGCGGTTTCGTTGGAGAGGCGTTGGTTTTCAGGCTGTTGGTGGACAAGAAGTTCAGCCCGATAGCGGCGGCACGCGGTGCCACGCGGTTGCACGGATTGTGCCCAGTGGTGCCCTTCGATCTCACCCATGCCAAGATCTTGCCTGCACTCGACGATGTCCAGGTAGTCGTTCATGCCGCTGCCCGAGTGCATGTCATGAATGAAACCGCAGTGGATGCATTGGCCGAGTTTCGTAAGGTCAATGTGGAGGGGACGCTCAAGCTGGCTCAGTGCGCTGCGGAATCGGGAGTAAAGCGTTTTATCTTCATCAGCTCGATCAAGGTCAACGGCGAAAGCACTCTCCCGGGTCAACCCTTCAAAGCCGATGATCATCCGAATCCGCAAGATCCTTACGGTGTGTCCAAGTACGAAGCCGAAGAGGCTCTGAAGCGACTAGGCCACGACACCGGCATGGAAGTGGTGATCATCCGTCCACCACTGGTCTACGGGCCTGGAGTGAAGGCTAATTTTCTGAGTATGTTGAGCTGGCTCAATAAGGGCATTCCACTGCCACTGGGTGCGATTCGAAATCAGCGAAGCCTTGTAGCCATCGGAAACCTGGTGAGCCTTATTGTCAGGTGTATCGAACATCCCGCTGCGGCCAGCCGGACCTTTCTAGTTAGCGACGGTGAAGACTTATCTACAACTCAGCTGCTCCGTCGTCTATCCAAGGCACTAGGCAAACCTGCCCGGCTCTTGCCTCTACCTGAGTGGCTATTGAAACTGGCAGCTTCGACACTGGGTAAGCAAGCCGTTGCTCAGCGCATATGTGGCTCGCTACAAGTAGATATCAGCAAAAATCGTGAATTATTAGGGTGGACGCCACCCATCAATATGGACAAAGCCATGCGTCAGACCGCTGGCCATTATCTGGAAAAGCAAACGAAATGACTGTTTGGTGGCTGCTATTGGCGGTACTCGCCGTCTCTTGGCTGTTGACGCTTGGGTTGCGTCGTTATGCCTTGGCCAAGAGTTTGATGGACATACCCAATGAACGGAGTTCGCACTCTGTTCCGACTCCTCGTGGGGGAGGGGTGGCCATAGTTGTCGCCTTTCTACTGGCACTTCCTGTTCTTACGGGGCTTGATCTGCTGAGTCGGGAGGCCTTGTATGGATTGTTTGGTTCGGGGTTGCTCGTTGCGATTATCGGGTTCGCCGATGACCATGGGCATATTGCTGCCAGATGGCGGTTGCTAGGGCATTTCATCGCTGCGGCTTGGGCGCTGTTTTGGTTGAACGGGCTTCCACCAATTGAACTGTTCGGCATCACCGTTGATTTGGGGTGGTTCGGTAATATCCTGGCGTTGGTCTATCTGGTCTGGATGCTCAATCTCTATAACTTCATGGACGGCATTGATGGATTGGCCAGTGCCGAGGCGATCAGTGTTTGCCTGGGAATGTGTCTGGTTTACTGGTTCAGCGGGAATCTTGAGCTGATCTGGGCTCCGTTGATGCTGGCGGCGGCTGTGGCGGGGTTTCTGTGGTGGAATTTTCCTCCAGCGCGGATTTTTATGGGGGATGCGGGGAGTGGGTTTCTGGGGGTTGTGCTGGGGGCGATAGCTCTAGAGTCAACATGGCTTAACTCCGAACTGTTATGGAGTTGGTTGATTCTGTTAGGTGTTTTTATTGTGGACTCAACTTTGACTTTGATCCGGAGGCTAGTGAGGGGGGATAAGATTTATCAGGCGCATCGTAGTCATGCCTATCAATCCGCATCTAGATATTACGCAAGCCATAAAAGGGTAACGCTTGGTGTCATGGCAATAAATGTATTTTGGCTGCTGCCAATCTCGTTAGCTGTTGGATCTTCGATGTTGAGCGAGCTTGTCGGCGTATTGCTGGCTTTCGTACCTCTTATATTGCTTGCGTTAAAGTTTGAAGCAGGGGCAGAAGAGCGGGGCTCGTCGAGCTAAAAGTTGAGCGCTGGTCTAGTTTTTAGGATTGCCGCTGAACTGCAGAGGTCGGGCTTTCTCTCTCCTGTCGCGCTGAAATAGCTGAACACCGTGCTATAAAACAGCGCTATTCCATATGGATAACTATCTTTTAGCGCACGGGCCGCATCAAACAGATAAACCCTCCTCCCCCCACGCCCATCAACTCATATATAAAAACTCAGTTTTTTCATGTTTCAACGATACATTAATTACGACAGAAAACTACGTAATCTCCCTCTGTAAGTACCTTTTTATAGTTATTTAGCATTAAGCTTGCGCCGTTTTCGACTTGTGAACGAATCACAATAATATCAACCCCTTTAGCTATTAGAAAACGAAAATCTTCGGCTGAACCATCTTGTAGACCAGTTGCAAAATTTCTTGCGCGCAGCCTTACATCCTCCGGCACCTTTATTTGAGCAGTATTAGTGTTTAAGAAGTTATGATGCATGTGACGTGCGGCGACACTTCTCAGTGACGGTTCGAGCATTTGGGCAGTTACCTCCCACTGCTCTGGAGCCAAAAGTGTTGCCGACTCTTTAAAGTGTCGGCAGTTTTCCGACGCTTTCCTTACCGACATAAGCTCTATTTCAGGAAGTTTCTCTTCGAATAGTCCTTTGAAGTGATGAGGGTAGCCCCACTGCTTTTGAAGTGAAAATATGTTTGATCCGGCAGCAATAATCAAGACAAGAAAAAGACTAGGGAGCAAGGCTATGTTATACGATTGTATCTTGATAAAATTTATAACAATCATGCCAAGCATTGCTACTATAGTGGGGTATTGAAAAAGATAATAAATTCTCCAAAAACCATCAGAAGGAACGAATTTATGGAAGACTGGAAGCAGTAATGGATTAAGAAGAACTATGCCAAGTACAAGTTGATAGACTGAAAATTTAATCAGTGCCGCCCTGTTTATTTCTAGATTTTTGTATAACAGGATTGGGATTAATGCGAGATATATGAAAAGGCTCCTACTGGAGAGGCTTAATTTTATATAGTCCGAAAAAGGCATCGTTTCAAATCCTCTCCAATAACTATCGTCTTTCAGGCCTCCGAATTTATATATAAAAATCCCACCCACTGTTACTGGCACTGCGGCTAGCAAAAAAGACATGAATCTAGGTGAAGCACCCTTGCGGACTATAAGCTCAGTAAGAATTAATGCAGCTATTGCGAGTGGCAGTATAAAAAGTGAGGAACCTGTCAGTCCTAAGAAAAAAACTACTGTGCAAAATACAAAAAACCAATCGTCTGGTCGATTAGTTTCGTAAGCTCGATCAAACGCCGGAAATAGTGTAATTAGAGCTGCGGATAGAAAACACTTTCCAGTCCACCCACCAAGAAAAAGCCATGCCCCTATGCGCCTATTCTGATCTGCATCCCCAAAAAATAAAAATAAAAATACAGAACCGGCGACAATGACTCTAGTTGATGCACTTGTCTTTGGAAAAAAATGTGCAACTGCGTAATTTACTGAAAAAGCATAGAGCATTATTGAAACGAATGTTCCGCCGATTTGATACCCAATAATCTCTGATCCAAAAAAACTGCCAAAGTTGGAGAGGAAATATTCCCAAGATGTCATTAGATGGGCAGCGCTGATTGGCGCGACTTGATCAAACGCTATTCTAGTATCGTAGTTCGGTAAAAAAATATCACCACTTAACCTCAAAAACGCTATTCGATGGAAAAAAGTGCTGTCATCTGGATTAAATGCGTAAAGAAAAGCTGTAATCGACGCAAAAAAAATGGATACACCAAGCAAAACAAAAAAATCTTTACTGTATCTTATTTCTTGGTTTTTTTGGATTCTGGATGAAATCAACCAAAAGACAATCGCCGCCATAAGTGTGGCTATCAATCCGCTGTTTTGATTTGCCCCGACCAAAACACAGGCCCAATAGGCTATGGTTAACCCTGCAAGCGCACAAATAAAATTCTGAAAAAATCTAATTGATCCCACTACATACTCCAAGGCTAGTTCGATATATCCTTTTCCAGTATATCTGTATTTTTATTGGTTTTGCAGAAGCAAAAATGAGTTAGTCGACTCTTGTGTTACATAAGCGAATTTTATGAGTCGTGGGATTCTGACGACAGAACAGCTTTACGAATATCTCTGGACGCTCTCCGCTGGTTGCCTATTCGGCGTGTATTGGTCAAATCGGATGCTGACGACGGTCACTATCAATGCAACTGCTGATCAGTGTGAATGTTGCTATGCAGCGGTCTCCTCACCCCCTCCAGCACGCAGTCAATCCAGGCAACACTCCTTAATCAGCTCTCGCGCCTTTCCTTCGCTCACCCCAGTGCTTGCTTGCCGACTCTCACCGCCGACCACTTAGCTACGTAATACAACCAGATCATATTGACCCATCTGCTACTCGCGCTTGTACAGCCCGGGCCCCAGCGATATCAACCACACAAGCCAGGTCGTAATAGTGTAGAACTTTGATGCGAACGGAATTGCGTCACGTATAATACCTTGGATTGGCGAGGTATAGATTGGGAATCTCTATCTCATCCATCCGCTACCAGCCCATTGTTCCAGGACATGTTCGTATTGCCTAGCGGACGGCGCAACAGCCTAGGAATCTTCATGATCTTTTCCCTAAATCCCCAGTGTAGTACGATCAATATAAATGACGCATGTGGTTTTCTTGCGTTAAGCACAGCGCACGATAGCGATGATGGTAGCCATCTATTTTTGAGTTCACTGAAGTGTTCGGGCCGTGCTAAAGGTGCTTTATCGCAACAAAATTACAATAAAGCACCTTGTGCGGAGCGCCTATCTGTTGGGATAAGCACTTTTATAATTGTTATGGAAGAGTGTTGTTCTTATATAGTGCAAGGTGTTTCAGCTTAATGCTCGTGCACGCAGCAGGATTATCAAGATCAATTCTAAGTCCTGCAATTGTTTTCATTGTTAACCATAAAGGTAAAGCCTCAAGAGGTACTACTATGCTTCCGTCCTCGGCGTTAAACTTTACGCTCAACGCTTCGTTTGGACCGTCGTATGTGTCACCCCACCAGAATAGTTGAATACGTGGTTCTTGCTGTTTATCCTCGCAGGAAAAGTCGAAGCGCAGCATCCCAGAGGTCTTTCCAGACAAGGCCAAACTGGAAACATCATAGATAAGTTGAGGGTCAGGTCCCGAGACTCTTAACGACTCCCCCTGTCCAGAAAAGTCTTTCGTAGAAAATGGGGTGGAGGAAAGATCTGATAATAGGTTGAGCTTAGATTCGAGAGACTTAAGCGATCGTCCCCAAGCGATCGGGATCTTTTTGAAGTCATTGCTGCCAAAGGATTTTTGCATTAGTGTTGATCTATATTTGTTAATGGATTCTCCAGTTAACTCAGCTTCAATATATGTTTGCTCGCTGGACTCAAACTTCGTGAGCTTTATGTCTGAAGAAATTGTGATTATATTTTTATCTATATTGGTGATTGTATATTGAGTGTTCAACAATTTTATTGTTTGACCAATATTAAGTATGTTCGAAAAATCCGGGTCGATAGTTATTTTGAATTTACTCGAGTTTTTCGAGATTAAGGGTGTGGAATCAGGAGTGGTAATTGTTGGGATTTGAACGACATTGCTTATCGAGTCTGACTCGGATTTTAAGTAGCCGACTATAAAACCATTCTCTAAGTTGGCTAGATAATTTTCAACTATGTAGTGATAGAGCAATGGTGTGCGAAGAGCAAGGCCTCCTCCGTCGTGAATGATATTGGCACCTTCCAATAAGGCCATACGAGGTTTGGCTTTAATCAGGGTTTTTATTGCTCTGCGTTGTTGTTCCAGAGGCACCATGTTATATACGGCTGTAACCGATAGCAACGGAGGCCTGTTGAGATAAAAGTATTGTGCGTTGCGAGAGGTAAGATCTAAGTATGACTCATTTGGTGATAATTTGGCGTCGAATAGGGCCTTTAGATGTTTTAGGCGATTGATGTTTTCTATTTGGATAGAGCCAGTACCTATATTGGGAAAGCCACTTTTCTCGCCATCAAAGAGATGCCCAACAGGAATGTGAGATGAAAAGCTGAATACGAAGGAGTTTAGTGAAGGAGGAAAAACGTTTACAGTGGAGCTTAGGGTTACTCCAAAAAGAATCCATCCGGCTTTTATTCGGGCCTCCGTCAAATGCCATATCGCCAGCGGAACCAGGATAGTCCAACCTAATATGCCTGATGTTGCTGGCCGAGATCCAGCGCTTGGATCAATTCTTCCCATTGAATATGGAATCAATAGCAGAGATAGTGCAACGACTACTACGGCAGGTAAAATTAAGTTTGGATTGCTTTTTAGATAGTGACGATGGTTGTATATAGTGATTAAGGCAATTACTGGAACAAAAACCCAAGACATTCGGACTGCTTCAAAAATAAATCCTGAGCGCGGACCGCCATTCCAACTTAGACTCCAAGGTACTCCATAAGCAATTTGGTTAATCGGACCATTTTCTAAGACATACCTTACTGCATTGAAAAGCATCGAAAGAAACGGACTAGTAGCCGAAAGAAGAACAATGACTCCAAGAGCAAGGACTACAAAACCTCGTCCAACGGTAAACTTATCGCTTTTCCAGTACTTCCATAGGACGTATAAACCTATTGGCGCTGAAGCAAAAGTGATTAACAATCCTTGTGGGGGCACACCCAATATTGCAATAGGTGCGGTTAATAGCCAAATAGATAGCCATTTTGCGTGTTTTTCGATAAGACTATTATCGAGCCATAGACATAAGAATGGGACGAGGAATAACCAACTCAAATTAGTCGATTGCGAAAAGCCACCAAGAAGAAGTATCGCAATAAACGCCAGTAAGTAGTTTTGACTGAATTTATAAAGTGCTAAAAAAGCTACGAGGCTCAGTAATAGTGTTGCAAAGCGGGCCGCTTCAGCAATATTTGCAGCAGTTCCCTCATAAAATACATAAGCCAAGAGGCCAGGGAGGTCATCTCCGATGATCCCATGTGCGGGCATATAGTCTACATAAGGAACAGCGCCTTTAAGATATTGCCACCAACCTAACAGATGCTCACCAAAATGGTAGTCATCGGGACTGACCAGTGGCTGGGCTGTAACTCCTGCTTTAAATACAATAAGAAGTGCAAATATTGCTAAGGGTGATATTAAACTCGTAATTCCATTTATTTTGTTTCTTTGATAATTTATATGACGTCGAATAATATCAAGTACGCAGAGTGCAACCAAAAGGATAAGCACTATTTTAAGCAAAGGAGTTGTTGAATATTTCGTGATGGCGCCAGTGGGAGTTATTAGCCTCGCGGGATAAAAGCATAGAAAAAGTGTAGATAGAGTAGTTTGTCCAAAAAGCAAAGCAAAGGGGGTTAGTTTTTCTAGAAAATGTGACCGATAAGTGGCTGTAAATAAGAGCGCTATGACCCCAAGAGTCAATAATATATAAGCTATTCTTAGTGTTGGTTTTATGTCTAGGGTGTGGCCAATACTGGCTGGCAGGCGGCCTAAAGTAAGTGCTAGTTCAAGTGGGGCTAGGGATATAAGAATAATGCTGAACAGGGCTATACTTGCCGTATTCGAGGTTAATTTTGTGCTTGACTTGGTGAGTGTTAGGCTGATGAGCAAAAAATAGATAATTCCGAGTATAGAAAGATAAAAAAGTTTAATATCGAATGGGAGTCCTATCAGGCTTGAACCAAACGTCATTGCTGCGGGAATCGACCAAATTAATAGTTGTTTGACAAAAGAGTTGGCTTCATCTTGAGAGGTTTTTGTCTTAATGGTGATTAATTTTGTTTTAAAAAACCAAAGACTAAATAATAATGTAAATATAAATACAGGCGCAGCTATTAAATCTTGAAGTTTGGAGTTTGCATCCCAGGTGATATTGCCCACAATAAAACTAAAATATGATGGTGCTAAAGTTAAGTTCAAAGATGCTAATGTGAAAAACATAGCCACGCAGATGGACACAATAGCGACTGTTAATTTATCTAAAAAATAAAATTTTGATGATGGGATAGAGGTCATTTTATTGTTTCTTTGTTGGGTTGTAGCGGCCGGCACATGCCCGAAAAAGAACTTCGAGTACCGAAAGATTGCCTTTGATACTGCTGATTTTTGTTGGTACTTCACCTTTTGGATAACGTCGATTAGTTGCTATTTCTATGCAGCGATAACCCAGTTTTGGAGCACGATAGGATAGATATGCTAAAAGCTCATAGGTTCTGAAGATGTCGCGGAATATTGAAATTTCCGGATCTATCAACATTTTTCGACTATATGCTCTGAACCCCTGAGTAGTGTCGGTCCATTTAAAGCCAGAGCTAATACTTAGTAGGGGGGCGTGAATAAATCTAATGGCTAAATCGCGTGATTTTGGAGTGTTTTCTGCAACTCCTCCTGCGACAAATCTTGAAGCTTGCACGAAATCAACTCCGGCAGATAAAGCCTCTATGAATCGAGGAATTGCCTCAGGATCGTCTTTGTCGTTACCATCAATTGTAATAATGCCATCGTAACATTCATCTAAAGCGAAGGCATATGCGCATCGAAGTTGCGAGCTTAATTTTCCTGGGCCGGTTTTTACAATTAAGCCGTTGACACCTAGTTTTATAAGTTCATCATGAATCAAAGAGCCATCTGTGCTACCCCCATCCACAATCAAAATATCCGCTTGCTGTTCAATATTCAAGTCGGACATGCGGGAGAGAAGATTCTTTATCCTTTCTCCTTCATTAATTACTGGTATCACTATGCAGTAATTATGCTTGCGACCATTCCAGAAAGTGGTGTTGAAGTTTGGGATTTCCCATGTGTCGCGATCAAATAGGCTTGTATCTGATAAGTGCATATTGTTTTCCTTTACGCTACGCGTGCTGTAATTAACGCAACACCTGCAATTATTAAGAAAATGCCGGCTACCGTTGTCCAGTAAAAGTTCTCACGAAATATTAATACTGAAAATAGCGCGACAGTTGCGACAGCCCCTGCTGTGAGAACCGGGTGTGCCACATTCAAGGGCAACTTGGTCAATGCTGCAGCATAAAGTAGAAAAGCTGCTCCATATAATACAAGGCCAAGCCAGAATGGCCAGTTACTCAGCGACTCAAGCGGCGTTTGAATAGATGGAAATTTTCTAGGAGGGACCATAGCCATCTTAACGAGAACACTCGCGGATGCATTAGAGAGTATACCCATAATTAAAATTAGCCATTTCATCGTTGCAGGTCCGCTAGTTTATTACAGTATTTGTTGAAGGCGACATCTAGTGAACGCTTAATTGATACGATATGAGGTTCATTAACCGTGGCTAGCATTTCGATAGTCAGTAGCGTTTGAGGTAAGAAGGAGTCCAAAGCTAATCTTATCGAGTCGTGGTCAGTAGATCCGTCGCCAATAGGCACTAGGTTTGGTTCGCTGATATGAATGTGACCGATCAAGTGTGCAAAATTCTTAATAATTATGGCCGGGTCCTCATTGTTTAACGTTATAGCCCCAGTGTCCAGTTGCATCTTTATTGCTTGGTGATTGGTGTGCTTTACTACTTCTGCTGTTTCTACGCTCGTAGTCATGAAATTCGAATTATAAATTGGAGGGTTTGGCTCTAGGCAAACTATTACTCCGTGGCGCGCAGCAATATCGCCAAGACTATGGAAAAAGGCACTTGCAACGTCCAACGCTTCCTTGTCACTCAACCCTGTTCTATCGCGGTTTTTCGGAGATCCGAAAACAAGGCGTTTAGCTTCTAGTCCAGCCCCTATTCGACATACCGCATCTAAGTGCCGTAGCATTTCTGACTGTGAGTTTGGTGAACCGAACATATTCAATCCAGTTGTCCCAAATAACAAGGCCTGCATGCCTGTAATTTCGATTCCTTGTTCCTGCCACCAATTTCTAACGTTGGCAGTTTCGATGTCCGACGTGCTGAGTGGTTCAGGGAAATATTTGCCAGGAGCTATATCGATAGCATTGACATTATAGCTGTGCAAGAGTTCGACAATAGAAGTATCTTCTTCAACAGACCATGCTATATTTGAAATTGATAGTGTCATGGCTTTTTACCGGAAAGAGCTTGCTGGTATTGATTATAGGATCTTATGGCCTGAATAGCTTCGCGCACACTATATAGGTAACTTCCCGATGCACCATAAACATTTGCATACTGTGTTTGCATATCATATCTTGCGCTTTCGGCCGAGCATTGGTTTTCGAAGTTTTTTCCAAAACCGTACTTCGATACATCCGAAACAGATATGGGTTCTGCTGTTAAATGAATTATTTTAATGTTTGCCTCGCTAGCAATTTTGATATCTGCCCAGAGGTTTACCATAGGATAAAATTGAAAAATTGCTTGGCTGTCGATGTTTTGAGTGTTGTTGTTATGCTGAAAGTCGTAAATTATGTTTTTTCGAAGACCGGGCCCAACCAGTCCTGGAAGACGAACTATCAGGTGGCGCTCAAAATGTTGTTCCACAAATTTTTCTAATCTTCGTCGATTTAGACCATACGCTTGAAGCTCGTTTTCATTTATAGGGCTGGCTTCATTTACACCAATGGGTGAACTAAAAACATCCACAGTGCTAATTAAAATAAAATTGTTGCAGGTTATGGTTTTTAAATGACTAATAAGCGCATCAATGATTTCCTGATCTTTTTCTGGATTTTGGTTGGCAATCCACTTTTGAGCGGGCGCTGCTGCGCACACTACGGTATCAAATGATTTTCCATCAATCTCCTGAATGTTCGTCGAGCGGTAATGAAAATCAAATTGAGTTTGGTTCAGAAGGGTGCTCCCCACGAAACCCGATGATCCAATGAGTGCGTCAGCCATTAATTACTCCAGTATTCAGCTTTCGATAATCGGTGAGTTAATTAATATCTCGGTGTCTAGTTTTTCAAATATATCGTAGATGTTATCAATTTTTCCACCCAATATTGAGTAACACCCAGGAAGCTCTGCATGTTTCTCAAATAGTATGGGTCTACCATCGTCGCTTTCATTTTTCGTCAAGACAGTTTTTATTTCGAAAAGTGATTCGATGTGACGTGCTTTTATAATGCTAGGTATATATCTGCTAACATCTCTGATCATCCTGTCAGTACGAGAACTTCGGTTGTATTGCTCTAGTTTGAGATATGGGTCTACACCGAAGTTGTCTTTCCAGCTTAAATGAGGCGTGTACCTAACGTGGGATAGAGTATGTAGGTCACGAGATGGGAAAGGCATCAGTGAAAAGAAAGGGCCATCCATAACAGTTATGCCCAAATCTGAAAGCTCGGGCGGCATTTTTACAAGAGCCATCTCGGTAATTTCATGTTTTAGTTTCGAAGATAGAGACCTGAAATCGCCAGAAAACTGATTTAATCCACTATAGGTGCAGTTAAATATAGTGCGGGTTTTAATAACGTGATTATGAGTGAAGTTACTAATGAGTTTGATGCCCAACTGTTCTGTGTCTAAGTTTCTTATTTGTGTTGCCCGAGTGCTATAAAGAATTTTTATATTTAAGCGATTAAGCTCGCTTGTAGCCCAGTCACATAGTTTTTTCGAGTCAAAGGCATATTCTTCGACTAAAAAGGCCTTCTCAATCAAGTGAGGTTCAAATAAGCCTTTCAAGGAGGCGTCGATTGGTTTGACGGATGCCCCTATTTCAGAGCAGAATCTTTCAAATTGTTTGGCTGTGACCTTCGAGTTTCTACGAGCAATGGCATAGATTTTGGTGAAATCTTGTCTGATTATTTGAGGCCAATCTTTAACAAAGCGTGGTAAGTTAACTCTGCTACGATAGGCTGTTGTGAAGCTTCTAGGGTAGTGATACCCATTATGAACACGAGCTTGATTGTTATATGAGGCACGTGTCATTAACTGCGCTTCTTGTTCAATGACTAAGATTCGCTTGATGCCTCTTGTTGATGCGAGATAAGTTGCGATCGAAACGCCGTAGAAGCCTCCTCCTATTATTACGGCATCATAATCGTTGGCGGCATTTTGCATTACTTATCTTGCTCCTGGTTGGAAGCGTATTGAAGGGAGGAGGTATAAGTGTTTTCTTCGATGTTTAATTTTTCTTTGCGACGTATTATAGCGCTAGTGAATTCTTGTGCTACATGATATAGAGGTCCCTCGTTAGACGAGTGAGCCATATGAAGAATGTATTCGCCTAGAACTAATAGAACTAACGATATAAGGAAAAACATACCTGACTGTTGTAGGGATAAGCTGACCCACCCTGATGCGACATCGGACTTGAATAACCAGATTGTTACAACATAAATTGAGTATATTAAGTTAGCAAAGGCACCGAAAAGAGAAAGTGATGTAACAAGTCGCATAGGTGCACGGGTAGTGGACACGATCATTCTCATGCCCCGATCAATGCTCTCGCCTAGATGGCGATCCTTTTTGGGTTTGGTTTGAGAACTGTATTCAAGGTTGACTCTAGCGAATCCCCCTGTCGCCGGAAGGTGACGGTAGGTCATTGCTGGTTGAGGGTGCTGTAATATGAAATTTACTACGCGTTTACTTAGGATGCGATATTGGGGGGCTTCATTAGCTAAGTCTATACCGTTAAACCACTTGTAGAGCTTGTTAAAAATGGAGAAAGCGCCTTTGTATAAAAAGCCTTGATCGGTTTTATTTTTGTTATTAGCGAATACAACGTCGGCACCTTCTACAGCCTTGCTCAACATCTCATTCAGAAAAGTAATGTCGTCAGTAAGAGGGTCAATTACGGCGACAAAATCACCAAGAGCATTTTCCAGGCCAACCCATGACGCGGTATCGGCATCTACAGATTTGGTAAGGGCATAGACCTGTAAATTTGGTAGGCCTGTTTCGTCTGTAAGTCTTTTCAATATGGAGACTGAGCAATCATCCGATGCGTTATCTACTATTATTAATTCGAAATCGCTTACTTGACTTTCGATAATTTTTACGGCGTCGGCGAGTAAAGGCTCAATTCTATCGGACTGATTTCTCAGAACCATAACAACGGATAAAAATATCGGAAAATAAGCCACGGTTTACTCCAGCGTCTTTGTTAAAAGCAGGGGGCTATTATATGCTTCGCCCCGCTGTGCAGCATAAAAATTACCAATGTGTCACTTTGATAATTTAGTTTAATTATGTACTCTTGGAGGCCATGCTAGACCAAAATCTTCATGATCAAGAGTGAGGTTAACATTATAGATGTAGTCATAGGACATATTTGGCCACCGGCTTTGCATATATATAACTTCTTGTTGGAATCGTTGTTTTTTCTGTGGCGTATCTTCTAACCCGCGCGTAGCTGATTCATGGTGATAAAGCTCTGCGTAGGGAGTCCAAACATTTCTGTAACCGACCTCAAATACCCTTAGGCAAAAATCAACGTCGTTAAAGGCTATCTTCAGATTGGTTTCGTCCAAGCCATTAACTTCATTGAAAATTGATTTTCTAATCACCAAGCATGCAGCTGTCACTGCGGAAAACTCTTGAATCAACCCCCCTCTACAAAAATACCCATAGTCGCCTTTTGGAAGATACTTATGAGAGTGGCCGGCGACACCGCCGATACCTATAACGACTCCACCATGCTGAAGTCTATCGTCTGGATACCAGAGTCTTGCACCCACTGCACCAATGCCAGGCTGTAATGCAATGGATACCATCTCATCTAACCATTCTGGTGTAATTACCTCGATGTCATTGTTAATTAGACCTACAAGTTCGCCGCGAGCCTTTTTGACAGCTTCATTATTTAAAGCTGAATAGTTAAAGGGGCCGTCATCACGTAGTACTGTTATATTCTCTTCCTGGTTTATTTCTTCAAAGTACTTGATGGACTCTGGGTCGTCCGAACCATTGTCGACAAGAATTATTTCGTAGTTTGTATAGGTCGTTAACTGCTTAATGCTATCAATACATTGCTTAACCAACTCATGCGCATTCCGAGTCGGAATGATCAAGCTAACCATCGGAAGAACATCTGGCAATTGATAATGGATACGGTACATACCCATAGGCAGTAACTCGGTCGTACCAATATTACCTTTCCGCTGCAAGTGCTCGTCGAGGGCCTTTACACCAGCCAAGGCTGCATATGGCTTCTCGTCGCCGGCCATTGCCGTGCTGCCACTGTGCATCCGCCAGTGATAAAGCACTCGAGGGATGTGGATGATTTCATCGCGGCTAAGTTTCTCGACGCAGCGCAGCGCCAGATCATAGTCTTGCGCACCTTCGAAGCCGACACGGAACTGACCAACCTCATTCACCAGGTCGCGACGGTAAACGCCCAGATGGCAAATCATGTTTTGTGAGCGGAACAGATATTCGTTCCAGTCGGATTTGAAATAAGGCGAGCTTCGCTGGCCTTGGGTGTCGATTTTGTCTTCGTCGGAGTAGATCAAGCCTACATTCGGGTTTTCGAGGATGGTGCGAGCAACCCAGTACAGAGCGTGTTCTGGTAGCAGGTCGTCGTTGTCCATCAGCGCAATATATTGACCTTTGGCTATTTCCAGTGCCGAGTTGCTGGCACGGGATATATGACCATTTTCAGGTCTGAAAACCACCTCAATTCGCTGGTCTTCAGCAGACAGTGATTTCAGGTAAGTGAGGACTTCCGGATCTGTTGAGGCGTCGTCCGCGAGACACAGTTGCCAATTCGGGTATAGCTGATCTTTGACGCTGTCGACGGCTTCGCGCAACAAGTCCAAAGGTGGGTTGTATACCGGCATGATTATGGAGATCAGAGGTGCGCTGTCCCAACGACCAATTTCCTTCGTGATGCGTGCTCGTGCGCTGGCGTCGATAGTGTCGTAATACTCGACCCACAATGCGTAATCGTGGCGATCTGGCACGTCTCGAGTTTCTTGGCCGGCGAAGGCCAGATTTTCTGGCCGATTCAGCCAGCGGAGGCGAGCGAGAACCCCAGCAGTTCCTTGAGCTTTCCAGATGCTATGCGCTTTTTTCAGGGTTTTTTGTACGCCACCGCTACGTTTGATTATCTGGGGGATCAACCGCAGTACTTTTTCCAGGCGTCTTGTGAGAACGATTGATTTGCGCAGTGGAGCAGTGACAAGCCAGCTTGTTGATCCTTGAAGTGCTTGGATCGTTAAGTTCAGGTTATGGATATGTGTATTTTTTTCATGGGCAAGCTGGGCTAGATCTGCGGCGGATTTTTGAAGAGCCTTTTCCGAGTCCTGATGGAGTTTGGTATTTATGCCAATCAGCAGTGGCATAGGGTCTTGCTCTTGGAGTTGCTTTTCACCCAGCCCCGGCTGAATGGACAAGCCCAACTTTTCAAAGACATAACGGTTGTCGTGGCGATGGATTTTTAACTCCAATACCGAATCTGCCCGCTCTGGCAAGTTGTCCAGCTTGATTGGAAGGGTAAAAAACACGTCTTCAGTCGTGCTAAGAAGCAACCCACTTTTCCCTATCCCATTGAGCAGCTGCAAGGCTCCCGAGCAATGGGATAGCTCTTCAAGTTTACCGGACCATTCCCACTCGACGTTGTTGCCGTGCAGGACGCGCAACGACGCAATAGAGAAGCAGGTCTGCTTGTTGACCGGATCCAGTCGCAAGAATGTCGACGATGCCGGGATGCTACTCAACGGGAAGGTCAATGTTCGTTGGTCGAGTGTGATCTCGCGATGAATGACTGCTTGTTCATTAAAGCCGTCTTCCGTTTCCGCGTAGTACAGCGATGCACATAGTTGAGCATCTGCATCCAGAGCTTGCGGATTGACAGGATCGTCTGGCAGCCAGTTCAGAAAGGTGTCACGCGCTCGACCGGTTACCTGCTCCTGGAAGCGGGACTCTTCGGTGACGTATTTATCCAGTTGTGCTGAGTTGACAGACAAGCCTACAGCGTTGAATGCGCCAGATACGAACTCTCGACGAGTCAACTGTCGCTGAGCTGCCGGCAGAGGACCGGTGCTGGCTAGAAGCAGCAGCAGCCCACGCATCAATAGGTGGCCAAACTCGACGCCCTCGCTGGCTTCCCACTCGATGTCGATGAGCTGTGGTGTGCCGTCGCTTTGTAGTACGACGTTTTGAGGTACCGCGTCGATGAACCTCCCAGGCAAGCGCTCATCTGCGCTGATCAATGGAAGGTTGATTCCTTGATCGGCAAGCAGATTTCGCAGGTGGTCCACATAGCTCTTCATGAACTCTGCAAACTGCTCCATCGACCAGTTCGAAAGGCTGGCAATCGAGAGGAAATCCAGGCTCAGTACGCGTCCCTGAACGTAGCGGTCAGTTTCAGGAAGAATGTAGTTGAAGCCGCTGTCATCAGCTGCGGGCTTGTCAGCGTTGAGTCGAGTGTATTGAACGCTAATGCCTTCGGGGGTTTCTACGAACAGCGCCTGCTTGCAATACGCAGCTTTTCGGCCGGTACTGAAGTGATAGGCCAGTACGTTATCGGCAATGGTCTTGTCGTCTTCGCACGAGGCGGCAATCAGGAAGGAGTTCGCCAGCTCCATTCCCAAGTGGTTGTCGACGACGACAGGCCATGCTTTCTCAAGGTTGAAGAGAGTGTCGAGCGGCAACTGCGGGTCCTTCTTAACGTTTTGAACGTTCAAGCTGCCCGAATCGAAGTCTTTTACGGTGATGCCGCGTTCCGTAAAGATAGAATTTGGAATTTTGTAGTCAGGACTTGGCGAAAGGAATTCCGAACGTTTGTAGCCCGCGCGTGCGATCAGGTCTGCAAGTTCTTTGCGACCATAGGTTTGCGGTTGTCCGGATGTGTAGCGACCTTCGATGCCGTACATCTTGATGCCGACATGGTCTTCGGGAGCACCAGCGAAATACTTCAGGCCCAGCTGGTTTTCGATCGCAATGAACAGTCGGCCATTTGGTTTCAGAAGTTCGCGAATACGTTTGAGCATCGCATAGGCCGGATCCGGGTCCGAGCTGAACATGCTGGCGTATTCGAGCACACCGATTAGTGTAATCGCGTCGAAACGCTCTTCGGTTTTGAAGTCGTCAAACCGTTCGGAAAGAACCGTAACGTTATCGAGGTCTCGGGTCCGGCTAGCGGCGATAGCTGCCCGGCGTGGGCTGCCCTCCAAGCTCAAAACGTCACCGCCGCACTCGCCTAGATAACGGCTGATTGCGCCACAACCTGCACCAATCTCAAGGATGCGTCCTTTGAGATGAGCTTCGAACGGGCGAAGGATGTTCCCGCGAGCTGAGCTGAGGTGGTAAAGAGTCGCCCAGTCGTGGCAGTGCCTGGAAAGCTCCACCGACAACACGGATACGTCGCTGGCATTGCGGACAATTTGAGCCAGGTGGTTTTCTGCGTGATCACCGTCGCTATAGGCAATGCCTTGATAGTCGGAGCGTAACCATACGCCTGTCTCTGGGCTACGGGAGTATCCGTTGCGCTCAAGCTCGAGCATTGTTATTTACCTGATCAAAATCCATGGAAACAGCCAAATCTATCAAGCCATGATGGCGAGGTGTGGGTGAGACGATGAAGTGGATGGAGTCATATCGACGGTCGTGTGGGACGATTTCTTCGCCCTGGCGAGAGGCCAGTCCAACCGATATGAAATAGTCGCCGGAAGCCAGTTTGTTCTGAAAGCTCAAGCGCGCTTTGGCCTGGGTGCCTGCTGCTCCCATCCGGCTCATGTCGTCGCAATCGAGCAAATAGGAGTTAGTACCATAGATGGTCACTCCTTCTTTGGTTTTGATTGTGAATCCGAGTATTGGATTAACGACGAGATGGTTGAACTTGATGGCCAGAGAGAGGGTGACCTGTTCACCTGCATCGATAGTGTTCGGGTACTCACGACCACCTGCGCTCAGGTGGAAGTCCAGCAAGGTTGCAGCGCCATCACCCCAACGGTACTCATGAGGGTTGTAGCCAACTTGGGTGGAGTACTTGTCTTCACCAAAACTAAGACCGTCGTCTGCGAACGGAGCAGTGATTTCCAGCTTACTGGAAGAGGCTTGCTCCTGAGGCTGCTCGGTTTCGGCGTCTTGGCGTTTATCCCTACCGAATAGGATGTCAAGGTATCGATTAATGACCGGGCGAGATTTATCGATCAGTTCGACTCGGCTTCGCTCCAGCAGAATCGCACGGGAACAATGCGTAACCACTTGCTCGCTGGCGTGGGTCACTAAAAGAATACTGGTGCCATTGTCCTTCAACTGACGCAGGCGTTCGAAGCACTTGGCCTGAAATCTGGCGTCCCCTACGGACAGAGCTTCATCGACGATCAGGATGTCCGGATCTACTTGCGCCTGTACGGCAAACGCCAATCGTACAGCCATGCCGCTCGAATACGCTTTTACAGGTTGGTCGATGAATTCGCCAATGTCTGCGAAGCTAGCGATTGCATCGAATCGATGGTCCACCTCATCGCGGCTTAGCCCGAGAACGGCTGCGTTCAGATAGATGTTCTCTCGCCCTGAGAACTCGGGGTTGAAACCTGAACCGAGCTCAAGCAGTGCAGCGATTCTGCCGCGGGTTTCTACCACACCTGTTGTTGGTGTCAGCGTGCCGCTGATGATCTGCAGCAGGGTTGATTTTCCGGAACCGTTTCGACCAACGATACCAACGGTTTCGCCTTTCTGAACGGTGAAATTGACGTCCCGCAGAGCCCAGAACTCTTTGCCATAGGTTGTAACTGGGCGACCGACCATTCGTTGTAATCTGGGCACGAAGGCTTGCTTGAGTCGATCCTGAGGCTTTTCATAGGTATAAAAGCATTTGGAGACGTTACTTACGCTGATTGCAAAATCATCAGAGGACATCAGCAAATCCCTTACGTGTTTTCTGGAATACCCAATAGCCGGCAGCCGCCATCAGCGCCCCGATAGCCATTGCAACAAAAAGGCTACCCCATTGAGGCAAGTGTCCGAACAGCAGGATGTTGCGGCTCTCCTCGATGATGTAGGTGAGCGGGTTCAGTTTCAGCCATGGCTGATAGGCGGGGGGGAGCGCCGCCACTGGGTATAACACAGGCGAAAGAAACAGCAGAACGGTGGTCAGAACACCAATGACATGGCTGACATCGCGCAGGAATACGCCAAGTGACGCCAGCAGCCAGCTGATACCCAAGGTCCCCAGAACCAAGGGCATTAATACCAGCGGGAGTAGGGCCGCAGTCCATGGAAGAGCGTGAGTCAAGAGCAACTGCGCAAGCACCAGGACGATCAAGCTTATGCAGGTATGGAACAACGCAGAGCCTAGCGTGATCAGTGGCAGAATTTCCAGCGGAAATACCACCTTCTTGACGTAGTTACTGTTCGACAGAATCAGGGACGGTGCTCGGTTGGCGCATTCGGCGAACAGACCATGCACGATCATGCCAACGAACAGCAGAATCGCGAATTGACCTTTACCCGCATCCTGGCCAACCCATCGAGCCTTGAAAATCTCGGAGAAGACAAAGGTGTATACCGCCAACATCAGGATTGGGTTGAAGAAGGACCATGCCAGTCCCATTACCGAACCTCGATAGCGGCCGATGACTTCACGCCTGGTCATTTGAGCGATCAGTTGGCGGTTGTGCCAGAGGCTTCGCAGCAGGCTAAGAGGGCCGCTTGCCGGGGAAAGATGTGGGTTCACTAAGCTAATACCTCGGCGTTTTGGAGTAGCACGGCCGCTTGGTCTTTGGTGGAAAGCGTTGGTGCAGCAGCTAGTGGCCAATCAATTCCGATACTCGGATCGTTCCACGCCAGGCTGCGCTCGTGAATGGGGGCGTAGTAATCAGTTGTCTTGTACAAGAACTCTGCGTTCTCGGACAGCACCACGAAGCCGTGGGCGAAACCTTCTGGAACCCACAGTTGCTGCTTGTTTTCAGCACTCAGGTGGGCGCCTACCCATTTGCCGAATGTCGGAGAGCTTTTACGCAAATCCACCGCGACGTCGAACACCTCACCTTGCGTTACACGCACCAGCTTGCCCTGAGTTTGTTTGACCTGATAGTGCAAGCCTCTGAGCACACCCTTTACCGAACGTGAATGGTTGTCCTGTACAAACTGGACGGAGCGTCCAACAGCTTCTTCAAAAGCTTTTTGATTGAAACTCTCATAGAAGAATCCGCGGTCATCCCCAAAAACCTTTGGCTCGAACAGAATGACTTCCGGGATGGCAAGAGGTGTGGCTTTCATCGTTATAAAGTCTCCACCAGAAACGAGGTGAGGTCTTTGCTATGGCCTTGGCGCAATGGCAAGGAGGCAAAGTCATCGAAAAATCGGTTGTGTGTCCGGCGTTGGCTGCGGACAATATTCATACAGGTCAGGCGGGCCATACTCGTTCGATTGACTGAGGCGATACTGAAGCGAATGAACTCACTCATTGCTTGAGGCCTTTCTGACCGAGTGGTGAGGGCCATTCCACTTTGCTTCATTTCGTTCCTTCAGTTTTTCGGTATTGGACCAAGGTTACTTCGGTAGCCCGAGACGTCTTCCTGGCAAAATGTTTCGGGATGACTGTCGATCATCGCCGCAGCCATCTGTCTCTCAAAGCCTGAAAAATTACTTTGGCGTATCCGCTGAAAATCGCTTGGTGAAGGCTTGAAAAACGTTCATCGCCTACATTTTGCAGCGCTGCCTGAAGTGATATTTTTTTTGATGGCCATTGGCCGGCTGTTCTTCGCCTTGGGCGGGCGGCACCTTACCATATATGCGGCTTGGAGGCATCCATGGCGCTGCAATTCCCGCAAGATCAGGAGGGGTGAGGCCCGGTGTCGGAGTACTGATTTTCTGGGTTGTTGAGCGGTGCTGCTTCAAATTTTGTTCAGGCATGCGGCAAGGAAAAGGCTGACGTTACCTTTGCCGGTCTGGCGATAGATACCCGACTCTTTCATTAGATAAAGCCTGCGCAACAGAGAGCTTTGGCGAGCCTGCTCAAATTGCTCCAGTGTCTGTCGGTTCTCGGGCGTTAACTTCAACTTGAAGTCCGCAAGCACAATCAGGTTTTGATTGCTCCACTCATTGAACCGTCCCGAACACATCTTGCCCAGGCGGATCAGGCGTTCTTTAAGCCCTGAATTGGCGCCAATCAGGTTGCCGCCATGCTGTCGGTAGTCGAGCGTTGGCGTTTGATCGAAAATCACTTTGCCACCACATCCACTGACCAGAAGATAAGTCAGCCAGTCGTGGGCGACGATGGTTGCGTCATCAGCCGTCTGCGCTAGCAATTCCCTTGTTTGGCGATTTATGAGCATCGTGTTTGCCCCGGCAATGCTTTGTACCAAAGCGTTGCGGAAGTGAGGGGGTGCCAAAAAGCGCGGAGAAACGCCGATCACCTGCCGGTCAGCGGAGATGAGGCGAGTCCTGGAGCAATAAAGTGCGGGGGTGTTTTGTACATCTGCCAGATTGGCGATGCTTCGTTCCAGCTTATCCGGGAACCAGACATCGTCTTGATCACTGAATGCAAAATAATCAGCTTCAATGGATGGGTTTTTTATTAGCGACAGAAAGTTCTTTGCGAAGCCTTGGCGCGGGCCCTCCAGAATGATTAAACGATCTTCTCCCTGTTTGGTTTGAAAGTCCTTCAGGAGACTGATGGTTTCATCGCTTGAGCCATCGTCCGATGCATAGATAACCCAATTTCTATGGGTTTGCATCGTGAACGACTCCAGTTGTTCGCTGATAAACTCAGAGCCGTTATAGGTGCAAAGCAAGATGGCAACTTTGGCGCTGGTAGCCGTAAAGACGGTGTTCTTGTTGGCGCCCGCGTTCAGTTCGGGTATTTGGGGCTGCGTGTTCATTTTCTAATCTCAAACATTGCCGAATTGAATACGGTATCTGCGACTAAGCTGTAGTTTTTAGAGCGCGAGCAGTGCACAAATCAGGACAGGATTTCGGGTGTAGAGGGGCGAAGCCAGTGCTCGGAAACTGTCCACGACCCAATCCGGGCGGCATTTTAAGATGGTTTTCTCGAAAAGTCTGTTCAGCAGGCACTTCGTTGGAAAAAAGTGATCGCATATCAGAGGCGTGAAATGACAACGTCCACCCGTCGAGGCCTCCGATTTGATGGGTGAGTGGCGGGAAGACGAGTGCTAGCTATGCTGGGTCAATCAATTTCTCAGCGCTTGTTGAGGTAGATACGGTGTCCGAAGGATAGATTTTTCTAGATTTGAGTTTTGGTACTGGCCCATTGATGGTTGAGGCAGTTGCGATTGCTTCTCATCAAAGCTGATTTGTTGATTTATGCTGCGGTATCAATCGCTTATATGTGATGTGCTGAAACTGCTCAGACGAGTACAATCCAATCGCGCATTTAGGTGGGGGAGTGGGAAATAGTGTTCGATGACGTTATGGAGAGACTCAGGACGTTCCTTTTAGGCTTGCCGCGCCGGAAAAAGCGCCTCATTCAGGTCGCCACCGACGTGCTGCTTGTGTGGGTTGCCTTATGGCTTGCCTTCATCGTCCGCCTCGGCATCGACGACATGTACAATCCCTTGAAGGTCCACTTCTGGCTTTTCGCCTGCGCGCCGGTTGTAGCCATTCCCTTGTTCATCCGCTTCGGCATGTACCGAGCGGTCATGCGTTATTTTGGCAATGATGCCCTGATAGCCATCATCAAAGCTGTCAGCCTGTCATCCCTGATCCTGGCGGTCGTTGTCTACTGGTACAGCAACCACCAAACCGTCGTCCCGCGCTCAATCATCTTCAACTACTGGTGGCTAAGCCTCGTCATCATCGGCGGCCTACGCCTGTGCATGCGCCAATACTTCATGGGCGACTGGTTCACCGCTGCCCAGCACGTACCGTTCACCAGCCGTGATGACGGCCTCACCAAAGTCGCCATCTACGGCGCAGGCGTGGCCGGTAATCAGTTGGTTGCTGCATTACGCATGGGCAGGGTGATGCGCCCGGTGGCATTCATCGACGACGATTCCAGCATCGCCGATCGCTCTATCTCAGGCCTCCAGGTCTACAAACCCAAGCACATCCAGCAGATGATTGACGTCACGGGCGCCCAGGAAATTCTCCTGGCGCTCCCATCGTCCACCCGCGCACGGCGCCGGGAAATTCTCAATCTGCTGGAAGGTTATCCGCTTCACGTGCGAAGCGTCCCGAACTTCACCGATCTGGCCAGCGGTCGGGTCAAGGTTGAAGACATTCAGGAAGTGGATATCGCTGACTTGCTCGGTCGTGATGCCGTGCCAGCCCAGTCCGATTTGCTCGAGCGCTGTATCAAAGGCAAGACAGTGATGGTTACTGGCGCCGGCGGATCGATCGGTTCGGAGCTGTGTCGGCAGATTTTCTCCCTTGGCCCGACCACGCTTATTCTGTTCGAACACAGTGAGTTCAACCTCTACAGCATCCTGTCAGAGCTGGAGCAGCGTGCCAGTCGTGAGTCGGTGTCGGTTCAGTTGCTGCCTATTCTCGGCTCCATCCGTCACCCGCATAAACTGCTCGATGTGATGAAGACCTGGCGCGTGGATACCGTTTATCACGCAGCGGCTTATAAACATGTGCCGATGGTCGAGCACAACATTGCCGAAGGCGTGCTCAATAATGTCATCGGCACGTTGAACACTGCTCAGGCTGCCTTGCAGTCGGGTGTGGCCAACTTCGTGCTGATCTCCACCGATAAAGCCGTGCGTCCGACCAACATCATGGGCAGCACCAAGCGTCTGGCGGAGTTGACCCTTCAGGCCCTCAGTCGTGAAATTGCTCCGGTGCTGTTTGGCGATAAAGCCAATGTATCCCGGGTCAATAAAACCCGTTTCACCATGGTTCGTTTTGGCAATGTGTTGGGATCTTCCGGTTCGGTGATTCCGTTGTTCCACAGTCAGATCAAGTCGGGTGGGCCTTTGACGGTGACCCATCCGAAGATCACCCGTTACTTCATGACCATCCCCGAAGCCGCGCAACTGGTGATTCAGGCCGGTTCCATGGGGCAGGGCGGTGATGTGTTTGTGCTGGATATGGGCGAGCCGGTGAGGATTGTCGAGCTGGCGGAGAAGATGATTCATCTGTCTGGTTTGAGCATCCGTTCCGAGCGAAATCCCCAGGGCGATATTTCGATCGAGTTCACTGGGTTGCGTCCGGGCGAGAAGCTCTACGAAGAGTTGTTGATCGGGGATAACGTCGCTGCGACGCCGCATCCGATGATCATGACGGCCAATGAAGATCATTTGCCCTGGGATGTGCTCAAGAGCCGTTTGACTGATTTGTTGCTCGCCGTCGAGCAGGACGATTATTCCCGCGTGCGCCAACTCTTGCGCGAAACGGTCAGCGGCTATACCCCCGACGGGGAGATTGTCGACTGGATTCATCAGCAACGCCGCCTCGAACCCTGATTGTTTCACATCCTGTAACGGACACATTTTTGACAGCTCCACCACATCGCCTAAGTTTGGAAGGCAGCTTCGGAAAAGCTGCTTTCTCAATCGATGTCATGGAGCTTCATTTATGCGTACTGGCTATTTCTACTCTCTGGTTTTTGCCCTGCTCACCAGCGCCTCTATTGCGGCCATTGCTGCACCGACGGCTACACCGACGGGCGCGCCAGAGGCTGCCAAGGCACCCCTGATGCTGGATGCTGCCGCCAAGGCTCAAACCGCCAAGGTCGATCTCAATGGCGCCGATGCGCCGACTCTGCAGCGCGAGTTGTCCGGGATTGGTGAGGCCAAGGCCAAGGCGATTGTTGCTTATCGTGAGAGTAATGGGCCGTTTTCGTCCGTCGACGAATTGCTGGAAGTGAAGGGGATTGGCAAGGCTATTCTGGACAAGAATCGCGAGAAGCTGGAAGTGAACTAAGCTTGTAGATCCACTCCAAGAGGCCGGTCATTGACCGGCCTTTTTGCATATTGCCGCAGAGGGCGATCCGAAGCCTTTCATCGGGACGGGAAAAATTACGTCTATCATATGGCGCTTAAATTATGCCTATAATAAATTCGTCATTTGTTGATGCGCCCTGATTTTCAGACGCTCACCTTCCTCAAGCATCCTCCAGGAGCACCGTCATGAATTCTGTCCAGAACCAAGGTACGGCCCTCGTCACCGGTGCTTCTTCCGGCATCGGTGCGGTTTACGCGGAGCGGTTGGCGGCGCGTGGTTTTGATTTGTTGCTGGTGGCCCGTGATCAGGAACGGCTGGAGGCCGCGGCGAGCCAGTTGCGCGCGGCGCATGGGGTTCAGGTGGAGGTGCTGAAGGCGGATCTGACGCAAAAGGATGATGTGTTGAAGCTTGAGCAGCGCCTGCGTAGCGATTCGAGTATCAGCCTGTTGCTGAATAACGCCGGTGTCGCGGCGGATGGTTTGCTTGCCAATGCGGATCTGGATGAGCTGGAGCGTTTGATTCAGCTGAACGTCACCACGGTGACGCGGTTGGCCTCGGCAGCGGCGGCCGGTTTTTCCAAGGCCGGTCGGGGGACGATTATTAACATTGCCTCGGTGGTGGCGTTGTTCCCGGAGCGGTTCAATGCGACGTACAGCGCGAGCAAGGCTTATGTGTTGAGTCTGACTCAGTCGTTGGACGCCGAACTGCAGGGCACCGGGGTTCAGGTTCAAGCGGTGTTGCCGGGCGTCACACGTACCGAGATCCTGGAGCGGTCCGGTATCGATGCGTCCCAGATTCCGGCGGACATGATCATGGAAGCAGGGGAGATGGTCGACGCGGCATTGTCGGGTCTGGACCAGGGTGAGTTGATCACCATTCCTTCGTTACCGAATGCCTCCGAGTGGGAGGCCTTTATGGCGGCGCGTCATGCGATGGCGCCGAATCTGTCCAGAAGCACGGCCGCCACGCGTTACAAGTGAGGCGCCATGAATCGGCTTGAGGTATTTGCGTTATGAGTAATCGTCGAGTGGTCGTCACGGGCATGGGCCTGGTGTCGCCGTTGGGTAGTGGCGTCGAAGCGGTTTGGGCGCGTTTGTTGGCCGGGCGTTCCGGGTTGCGGGCGTTGCCGGACGAGGTGGTTGCCGATCTGACCACCAAGGTCGGTGGCGCGGTGCAGACGCTGGCGGAAGATCCCGAGGCGGGTTTTGATCCGGACCGGGCGACGCAGCCCAAAGAGCAGAAGAAGATGGACCGCTTCATTATGTTTGCCATGGAGGCGGCGCGTCAGGCACTGGAGCAGGCCGGTTGGCATCCGCAGGACGTCAACGCCCAGGAACGCACTGCCACCATTATTGGCTCGGGCGTGGGTGGTTTCGGCGCGATTGCCGATGCGGTGCGCACCACCGACAACCGTGGCCCGCGACGTTTGTCGCCGTTCACCATTCCTTCGTTTCTGGTCAACCTTGCGGCAGGGCATGTGTCGATCCAGCATGGTTTCAAGGGGCCTTTGGGGGCTCCGGTAACAGCGTGCGCGGCCGGGGTTCAGGCGATTGGTGACGCTGCGCGGCTGATTCGCTGTGGCGAAGCGGATATTGCAGTGTGTGGCGGTGCGGAAGCGGCAATCGATCGTGTCAGCCTTGCCGGGTTCGCGGCGGCTCGGGCGTTGTCCAGCGGTTACAACGACACCCCGGAACGCGCCTCGCGGCCGTTCGACAGTGGGCGTGATGGCTTTGTGATGGGCGAGGGCTCGGGCCTTCTGGTGATCGAATCCCTGGAGCATGCCTTGGCGCGCGGCGCTCAGCCGCTGGCCGAGCTGGTCGGTTACGGCACCAGTGCCGATGCCTATCATCTGACCGCGGGGCCTGAAGATGGCAGCGGTGCGCGTCGGGCGATGTCGCTGGCGTTGGCCCAGGCGGGCATTTCGCCGGCGCAGGTGCAGCATCTCAACGCCCATGCAACCTCGACCCCGGTGGGGGATTTGGGGGAGTTGGCGGCCATCAAAGCGTTGTTCGGCTCGGACAACAAGATAGCGGTGACGTCGACCAAATCGGCCACCGGGCATTTGCTCGGCGCTGCTGGCGGGATCGAGGCGATCTTTACGCTGTTGGCGCTCCGAGATCAGGTGGTGCCGGCCACGCTCAACTTCGATAACCCGGATCCGGCAACGCAAGGGGTGGACATCGTTCACGGTCAGGCGCGGCCGATGACCATCGATTACGCGTTATCCAACGGCTTCGGATTTGGTGGCGTGAACGCCAGTGTGTTGTTCAAATACTGGGAGGAGTAGTTCAAGGTAGATGGCACGAATAGTGATTACTCATTCGCTGACGATTGTTGAACAATCACGAGGCATTGAGTATGAGCAGCGGACTGTCCCTGGCCGACCACATCACATTGGAGTTGCGCGCTGACATCATCGGCGGTCGTTTGCTGCCGGGCATGGCGCTGGTGGAAAACGATCTGGTGTCGGCTTACAACGCCTCGCGAAACACAATTCGCGAGGCGTTGCACCGTCTGGGTCAGGAAGGGCTGACCCGTTATGTCCGCAACAAAGGCGTGATGGTGCGCAGGTTGGGTGTCGAGGATGTGCGCGATCTGTTCAAGGTTCGTCGCACCCTGGAGCTGCAAGCCATCAGCGCCAGTCAGCCATTGCGTGAATATCAGTCCGACCGGATGCTCGAAGCCCTGGAGGCCACCGAGCTGGCCCGGGAGCGTGAGGACTGGCGCGCCGTCGGCACCCACAGCCTGGCGTTTCATCAACACATCGTCGGATTGCTGCGCAGTCCGTTGTTTGATGAGTTCTTCACTAACGTTGTCGCGCAACTGCGCCTGGTGTTTTGCACCGCTCCCGATGAATCACGTTTTCAGGCGCCTTGGCTGGCGCGTGACCGGCAGATACATGACTTGCTGGCCGACGGCGACAAACCCGCGGCCGGGGACGCGATGAGCCTTTATCTCGACGACTCCGAACACCTCCTGTTGCAGATGCTTGCCCCTTCTTCCCATCACTGATCGAGGATTTGTGCCATGTACAAAGACTATCCGGCGGCCTATCAAGTCAGCAAAGGCTCGGCCTTGCAGGTGGACACGGCTTTCTACGAGAGAGTCCGGGACAAGAAAGAGGGGCGCACGCTGATCGAACAGTTCGAAGTGCCGATCCGCACTGGCCGCGCCTGGAATGTGCCGGCGGGGCACGTGTTCAGGGTCACGACCCCGGTTGGCCCGCAAGTCGGGGATTTCAATGTCTGGAATGCCCATGACCCGCGCGAACGCTTGTGGGCGGCGCGGACCCGGCAGTTGCAGGGTGCTCATGTCAGCATTCATGACCGGCTCTGGTCGAACCTGCCATTTTTGCGGCCGCTGGTGACCATCACCGACGATAGCCTGGCCGGGTACGGCATCGACGAACATGGCGGGCGTTTGCACGACTTGCTGGGGACGCGGTGCGATCCGTATGTGAACAAAATGCTCACCGGCGAGGACTTCCATCATCACTGCCACTCGAATTTGACCCGCGCCGTGTTACCCCATGGCCTGACCGAGTTTGACGTGCATGATGTGCTGAACATTTTCCAGTGCACTGGTCTGAACCACGACGACATGTACTTCATGAAAGCCTGCCCGGCACAGAAGGGTGATTATCTGGAGTTCTTTGCCGAGATTGATTTGCTGTGCGCGCTGTCGACTTGTCCGGGTGGGGATTTGTCACTGGCCATGTGGGGGCCGGATGCGCAGGATCCATTGAGTGTGTGTCGCCCATTAGGCGTTGAGATTTATCGGTTGGAGGAGTCGTTACTTGAAGGCTGGAGCCAGCCGGAACGTGCGGCTTACAAGGGGCTGCATGGCTTGCACATCGCCAAGGCCGATTGGGAAAAGTAAGCGCTAAAAGCAAGAGCAAAAAGATCGCAGCCTTCGGCAGCTCCTACAGGGAAACGCATATTCCATGTAGGAGCTGCCGAAGGCTGCGATCTTTTGATCTAGCGGTCCTGCGCATCCTTGGCATCCGCTTCCGCATTGCGTTCGGCGACGCGCTTGCGTTGCTCTTCGGTCAATTCGACCTTGTTGGCGGTGTCGCGCAGCATCATCAAACCGCCAACGATCGAGCCGATGGCAACGATCAGAATCAACCAGGCATACCAAGGCATAACGGCTCTCCTTAAGGGCAGGCCGGTGGGCGAGGGTTCGCCGATCGATCCTGCATACCACTTTTGAGCGATGGAATTTCGCAGTGGTTCCATTCTAGGCCTGTTATGTCCCGTTCATCTGCGTCACATCTTCGAAACTTGCACATTCCCCCGTAGGGGCGCGGTGTGTGAGGTTATAGCCCGGTCAACATCGCATCCGCCGGCGCATCGGCACGCAGTTGCGCGGTAAGCATGAAGTACACGAAACCCACTGCCATGAAGCCGAGGAAGATCAACCCGATCAAGGTGTTGAACCAGGCCATCGCCACCAGGCAAACCACCGCGAGCATCAACGCAATGAACGGCACCAATGGGTAGCAGGGCGCGCGGAAGGTGCGTTCCAGGTTCGGTTCGGTTTTGCGCAGTTTGAACAGGCTGAGCATGCTCATGATGTACATCACGATCGCACCGAATACCGCCATGGTGATCATCGCCGCCGTCAGCGTCATGCCGCCGAGGTTGATCAAGCCATCGCTGTAGATCGCCGCAATGCCAATCACGCCACCGGCGATGATCGCCCGGTGCGGGGTCTGGAAGCGCGACAGTTTGGCCAGGGATGCTGGCAGGTAACCGGCCCGGGCCAGCGCAAAGAACTGCCGCGAGTAGCCGAGAATAATCCCGTGGAAACTCGCCACCAGGCCGAACAGGCCGATCCACACCAGCATGTGCAACCAGCCGGAGCTTTCGCCGACCACGGCTTTCATGGCTTGCGGCAGCGGATCGTTGATGTTCGACAGGGTGCGCCAGTCACCGACGCCGCCGGCGAAGAACATTACGCCCATGGCCAGCAGCACCAGGGTCAGGATGCCGCTGATATAGGCCTTGGGAATCGTGCGTTTCGGGTCCTTGGCTTCTTCGGCGGCCATGGCTGCACCTTCGATGGCCAGGAAGAACCAGATGGCAAACGGAATGGCCGCGAACATCCCGGCAATCGCTGGCGCACCGAACACATCAGCACCAGCCCAGCCATTGAGGGCGAAGTTGCTGAAGCTGAACGCCGGGGCGACCACGCCCATGAACACCAGCAATTCGGCGACCGCCAATACGCAGACCACCAGTTCGAAGGTCGCGGCCAGTTTCACGCCGAGAATGTTCAAGCCCATGAACACAATGTAGGCACCGACCGCCGCGTGTTTCGGGTCGAGGGCGGGAAACTGCACATTCAGGTAGGCGCCGATCGCCAGGGCAATCGCCGGAGGGGCGAAGACGAACTCGATCAGGGTCGCCAACCCGGCAATCAAACCGCCTTTCTCGCCAAAGGCGCGGCGGCTGTAGGCAAAGGGACCGCCGGCATGGGGAATGGCGGTGGTCAGTTCGGTGAAACTGAAGATGAAGCAGGTGTACATCGTGGCGACCATGAATGAGGTCACGAGAAAGCCCAGTGTCCCGGCCACGCCCCAGCCGTAACTCCAGCCGAAGTACTCACCGGAAATCACCAGCCCGACCGCGATACCCCACAGGTGCAGCGTACCCAGCGTGGGTTTGAGTTGTGTGTTCATGCCTTGCTCCCTGAACGGTTTGGAAAAGCTCGGGGGAGGGCGTGTGCAGTGGGCGTGCCATTTTTCAGGAGGGCGTCGTAAAGCGCGGAAAGCTGTCGTATCGGGGATGTTCGCGGCTGGATGAGTGCTTTTTGTGCTCCAGTTAGGGGCGTCGACACCTGTTCTGGCGCTATCGCGAGCAGGCTCGCTCCCACATTGGAATGCTGCCGTCCATACAACGCCGAACTCCTGTGGGAGCGAGCCTGCTCGCGATGAGGCCCGCCGGAACACCGCTGTAACAAAGCCTTAACCCCACTCTTTACGCTTTATTTATGCCCCGCCACCCCCCTCGATCTCGCGCCTTTACAGCCTCCCTCCCGACAATCACTCCACACGCGGCAATACGCCGTAACACGGAGAATTTCCATGAGCGTTCTGGACGGGGTGTCACTGCTATTGGCAGTGGGGCTGTTCATTTATCTGTTGGTTGCGCTGTTGCGCGCGGACCGGAACTAGGAGCGGCTATGCACAGTTATGACTATTGGCTGATCCTCGCCTTCTTTGCCGTGGTGCTGATCCCGGCACCGTTTCTGGGGCGCTTCTACTACAAGGTGATGGAAGGGCAGCGCACCTGGCTGTCGCCGATCCTCGGGCCGGTGGAGCGGGGTTGCTATCGGGTGGCCGGTGTCGATCCACAGGCTGAGCAGAGCTGGCAGAAATACACCCTGGCCTTGCTCGCCTTCAACCTCGCGGGTTTTTTGCTGTTGTTCGCGATCCTGCTGTTTCAGGATTATTTGCCGCTCAATCCGCAAAATTTGCCGGGTCAGGAATGGACGCAAGCGTTCAACACCGCCGTCAGCTTCATGACCAATACCAACTGGCAGTCCTACAGCGGCGAAGCGACTCTCAGCTACCTGAGTCAGATGGTCGGCCTCACCGTGCAGAACTTCGTCAGCGCTGCCACCGGCCTGGCGGTTCTGGTTGCGTTATGTCGCGGCATCGGTCGCAAGTCGACCAAGACCCTGGGCAACTTCTGGGTCGACATGACCCGCGCCACCCTCTACGGCCTGCTGCCGCTGTGCCTGCTGCTGGCGCTGTATCTGGTCTGGCAGGGCGTGCCACAAACGTTCGCCCAGTACGTGAACGCCGTGACAATGCAGGGCGTCGATCAGGTGATCCCGCTCGGCCCGGCCGCCAGCCAGATTGCGATCAAGCAACTGGGCACCAACGGTGGTGGCTTCTTCGGCGTCAACTCGGCGCACCCGTTCGAGAACCCGACGGCGTGGAGCAACCTGTTCGAAGTCGCTTCGATCATTCTGATCCCGGTGGCGCTGGTGTTCACCTTTGGCCATTACGTGAAAGACCTGCGTCAGAGCCGCGCGATCATCGCCTGCATGCTGGCGCTGTTTTTGATCGGCGGCGCCACTTCACTGTGGGCTGAGTACCAGCCTAACCCGACCCTGAACAACGTCGCCGTCGAACAGACCGCGCCGCTGGAAGGCAAGGAAGCGCGCTTCGGTACCACCGCCACCGTGCTGTGGTCGGTGACCACCACTGCGGCGTCGAACGGTTCGGTCAATGGCATGCACGACAGCCTCAACCCGCTGAGCGGCATGGTGGCGATGATCAACATGATGGTCGGCGAAGTGATCTTCGGCGGCGTCGGGGCCGGGCTCTACGGCATGTTGCTCAACGTGCTGATCGCGGTATTCCTCGCCGGGCTGATGATCGGCCGCACGCCGGAATACCTCGGCAAGAAACTGCAAGCCAAAGAAGTCCAGTTACTGGTGGTGACCTTACTGGTGATGCCAGTCGGCGTGCTGGTGCTCGGCGCGATTGCTGCCAGCCTGCCTGGCCCGGTCGCGGCGGTGAGTAACCCCGGTGCTCACGGTTTCAGCCAGTTGCTTTATGCCTACACCTCGGCCAGTGCCAACAACGGCTCGGCGTTCGGCGGCTTCGGTGCCAACACCGCGTTCCACAACCTGATGCTGGGGCTGGGCATGTTGATCGGTCGCTTCGGTTACATCCTCCCGGTACTGGCCCTGGCCGGCAGCCTGGCGATGAAGAAAACCGCGCCGATCGGCCAGAACAGCTTCCCGACTCACGGCCCGCTGTTCGTGGTGCTGTTGACCGTGACCATTTTGCTGGTGGGTGGTTTGACCTTCCTGCCGACCCTGGCGCTGGGCCCGATTGCCGAACATCTGAGCTTGGGCTTCTAAGGAGTCAATGATGAATATGCCCGCAACTAAAGCCGCCGTCGTCAAGGCGCCGGAACAACCGAAAACCGCGATCGCCGCGCTCTGGCGCCCGGCGCTGGTGCAAGCGTTCGTAAAGCTCGACCCACGGCAATTGCAACGTGCGCCGGTGATGCTGGTGGTGGAACTGACTGCGATTCTGACCACTGTGCTGTGCTTCATTCCCGACAGCGCCGTGCCGACTTTCGTCGCCGCGCAAATCGCCTTGTGGCTGTGGTTCACCGTGTTGTTCGCCAACTTCGCCGAAGCTCTGGCCGAAGGTCGCGGCAAGGCCCGTGCCGACAGCCTCAAGGCCGGCAGTGAAGGCTTGAGTGCCCGGCGCAAAAACGCCAATGGCAGCTTTCAGGTGGTGCCCGCCACCAGCCTGCGCAAGGGTGATGTGGTGCGCGTCGAAGCGGGGGAGATGATCCCCGGTGACGGCGAGGTGATCGAAGGCATCGCGGCGGTCAACGAAGCGGCGATTACCGGTGAATCGGCACCGGTGATTCGTGAGTCCGGTGGCGACCGTTCGGCCGTCACCGGCAACACCCGACTGGTGTCCGACTGGCTGTTGGTGCGTATCACTGCCAACCCCGGCGAGTCGACCCTCGACCGCATGATCGCGCTGGTCGAAGGCGCCAAACGCCAGAAAACCCCGAACGAAGTGGCGCTGGATATCCTGCTGATCGGCCTGACCCTGATCTTTCTGCTGGTGGTGGTGACCCTGCAACCGTTCGCCCACTTCGCCAATGGCAGCCTGCCGCTGGTGTTTCTGGTGGCGTTATTGGTCACGCTGATTCCGACCACCATTGGCGGTTTGTTGTCGGCCATCGGTATCGCCGGGATGGACCGTCTGGTGCGCCTGAACGTGATCGCCAAATCCGGTCGCGCCGTGGAAGCGGCGGGGGACGTTCACGTCCTGCTGCTGGACAAGACCGGCACCATCACCTTCGGCAACCGGCGCTGCTCAGCGGTCTATGCCGCGCCTGGTGTCACTGCCAAGGAACTGGCCGAAGGCGCGTTGTTTGCCTCCTTGGCCGATGACACGGCTGAAGGCAAATCCATCGTCGAGTACCTGCGCGGTCTTCATCCGCAACCCGAGCCGTCCGCCGAGGTGCTGACCGCGGTGCCGTTCAGTGCTGAAACCCGCTTGTCTGGCGTTGACTATCAGGGCCGGGTCTATCGCAAAGGCGCGGTGGATTCGCTGCTGGCTTTCGTCGGCCTGAAACGCGCCGATCTGGCCGCGCCTCTGTCCCGGGAAATCGACAAGATCGCCCAGAGTGGCGGCACGCCTCTGCTGGTCTGCGCCGACGGCAAATTGCTCGGTGTCATTCACCTCAAGGACGTGGTCAAGCCCGGCATCCGCGAGCGTTTCGCCGAGTTGCGCAAGCTGGGGATTCGCACGGTCATGGTCACCGGAGACAACCCGCTGACCGCCGCTGCGATTGCCGCCGAAGCGGGCGTGGATGACGTGCTGGCCGAAGCCACACCGGAGAAAAAACTGGCGCGCATTCGTCACGAGCAGAACGACGGTCGCTTGGTCGCCATGTGCGGCGACGGTGCCAATGATGCCCCGGCCCTGGCCCAGGCGGACGTCGGCATGGCGATGAACGACGGTACGCAAGCGGCGCGGGAGGCGGCGAACATGGTCGACCTCGACAGCGATCCGACCAAGCTGCTGGACGTGGTGCAAATCGGCAAGGAATTACTGGTGACCCGTGGTGCGCTGACCACCTTTTCCATCGCCAACGACGTGGCCAAGTACTTCGCGATCCTGCCGGCGCTGTTCGCCTCGATCTACCCGCAACTGGGTGTGCTCAACGTCATGCACCTGAGCAGTCCGCAGAGCGCGATTCTGTCGGCGATTGTGTTCAACGCCTTGATCATTGTGGTGCTGATTCCTTTGGCATTGCGTGGTGTGAGGGTGCAAGCGGTGAGTGCGGCGGCGTTGCTGCGGCGCAATCTGCTGATTTATGGGCTGGGCGGGATTCTGGTGCCGTTCGTGGGCATCAAGGCGATCGACATGTTGTTGACGGCGTTGCATTTGGTTTGAGGTTGATCTGAGTGTGCGGTTTTTTTGTGCTGAGGCGCTTGCCAGTGGTGAGGGGTTTTTGTGGCGAGGGGGCTTGCCCCCGTTGGGTTGCGCAGCAGCCCCAAAACCTAAAACCTCATTTCTTCAGACATACCGCATGCATCGCTCTGGCGACTGCTTCGCAGCCGAACGGGGGCAAGCCCCCTCGCCACAAAAGCTCCTTTGCCACCGGGTTGAGCAGTAGCTTCCAGACCTGAGTTTTTTATCGAATCGAGGATTTTGAAATGTCCACACTGATACGTCCGGCCCTGAGCCTGCTGTTGCTGATGACCCTGATCACCGGCGTCGCCTATCCCTTGGTGGTCACCGGTGTCGCCCAGGTCGCCTTCCCGGACCAGGCCAACGGCAGCCTGGTGCGCGACGCCGACGGCAAGGTTCGGGGTTCGTCGCTGATCGCCCAGGATTTCGTTGGTGATGGCTGGTTCCACCCACGGCCATCGGCCGGTGCCTTTGCCACCGTGTCGAGCAGCGCCAGCAACCTCTCGCCCAGCAATCCGGCGCTCGCCACTCGGGTTATCGACGAGGCCAGTAAATTGCAGGTAGCTGGCCAGGGGCCGGTGCCGTTGGCGATGCTGACCACCTCCGGCAGCGGCCTCGATCCGCACTTGCCACCGGACGCGATTGCCTATCAACTGGCGCGTGTCGCGGCGGCGCGCAATCTGCCAGTGTCTACGCTTGAGCAACTGCTGGATGCGCACATTGAACAGCCCTTGGTGGGGCCGCCGGTGGTGAATGTGTTGGCGCTGAATATGGCGCTGGAAAAACTGTAAAGGTCAAAAGTTTGGAAAGGATCGTTCCCACGCTCTGCGTGGGAATGCATCTATGGACGCTCTGCGTCCGCTTCGGCTGGGACGCGGAGCGTCCCGGGCTGCATTCCCACGCAGAGCGTGGGAACGATCAATTAGAGAGAACTTCAAGCATGAGTGACTCCGGCCGCGCCGACGCGCTGTTAGCAGACCTGCCCCGCGATGGCCGTGGCCGGCTCAAAGTGTTCCTCGGCGCCGCTCCGGGAGTCGGCAAGACCTACGCCATGCTGCAAGCCGCCCACACTCAATTGCGCCAGGGCGTGAAAGTCATGGCCGGGGTGGTCGAAACCCACGGTCGCGCCGAAACCGAAGCGCTACTGGCTGGCTTGCCGCAGCAACCGTTGGTGCGCTCGGAATACCGCGGCGTGATGCTCGAAGAAATGGACCTCGACGGTCTGCTTGCCGCCAAACCGAAACTGGTGCTGGTGGACGAACTGGCCCACAGCAACGCCCCCGGCAGTCGACACGCCAAGCGCTGGCAAGACATCCAGGAATTGCTGGCTGCCGGCATCGACGTGTTCACCACGGTCAACGTCCAGCATCTGGAAAGTCTCAACGATCAAGTGCGCGGCATCACCGGCGTTCAGGTGCGCGAAACCCTGCCGGACTGGGTGCTGCAAGAAGCCTACGAACTGCTGCTGATCGACCTGCCGCCGCGCGAGTTGCTGGAGCGTCTGCGCGACGGCAAGGTCTACGTGCCGGAGCAGGCGCGGGCGGCCATCGATGCGTTCTTCACCCAGACCAACCTCACCGCCCTGCGCGAACTGGCGATGCAAACCGCCGCCGCTCAGGTGGATAACGATCTGGCCCAGGGTTATCGCCAGTTGGGGCAGGCCGCGCCGGCTGTGCGCGGTCGCTTGCTGGTGGGCGTCGATGGCGATGCTCAGGCCGAGCGCCTGGTGCGTCACGCCAGTCGTGTGGCCCAGCGTCGGCATCTGCCGTGGAGCCTGGTGCATGTGGACAACGGCCGTGTGCGCGACGAGCAATCGCGGCTGCGCCTGCAAAGCGCTCAACAACTGGCCGAACGCCTCGGTGGCGAAGTGGTGTTGCTGCGTGCCGGTGAGGTGGCGAAAACGCTGATCCAGCATGCCGCTGAACGCCGCGCCAGCCTGGTACTGGTGGGCCAGTCGCGCCAGCGTTTGCGTCGACGGTTGTTCGGTGGCGGTCTGGCGTCTCGTTTACTGCGTGATGCTCGCGGGCTGGAAATCAACGTGCTCGACAGAGACCACGAACAGCATCAACCGCGCCAACGCTCGGCGCAGTCGCTGGTCTGGTTCGACTACGCGTTAGCACTGGTGGCGACGGTGCTCGCCAGTGCCCTGGCCTGGGCGGTGTCGAGCGTCTTGCCGCTGCCCAACATTTCGCTGGTGTTCCTCGCCGCGGTGTTGCTGGTGGCGGTGCGCAGCAGCCTCGGCCCGGCATTGGCCTGCGCGGCGCTGTCGTTTCTGACCTATGATTTTTTGTTCATTCCACCGAATTTCTCCTTCAGAATCCAGCGCGAAGAAGACGTGCTGACCTTGTTGTTCTTCCTGTTGATGGCAGCCTTGACCGGTAACCTTGCGGCGCGGCAACGGCGGCAATTGCAGGCCTTGCGCGACACCCAGGAAGAAACCAGCGAACTGCTCGACCTGTCGCGCAAACTCACCGCCGCCACCGACCGTCAGGCCGTGGTCAGCGCTGCGGCGCAGCACCTCAATGGCTGGACCGACCTGAAACTGTGCCTGCTCAATCGCGATGGCCAGAGCGGCTGGAAAGTCGAAACCGGCGGGCCGCTGGAGTTCTCCGAAGCCGAGCGCGCCGCCGCCGATTGGGCCTGGCAACACGACCAACCGGCCGGCGCAGGCACCGGCACCTTGCCGTTCGGGCGCTGGTGGTGGTGGCCACTGTCGGTGGATGATGGGCCGCTGGCGCTGCTCGGCGTGTGTGCCAAAGAAGGTCAGACCCTGAGCGGCCAGCGGCGGCGCTTGTTGACCGCATTGAGCCAACCGCTGGCCCAGGCATTGGCCCGCGCGCAACTGGCCGATGACCTTGAGGCGGCGCGCTTGCATGGCGAAACCGAGCAACTGCGCAGCGCGCTGCTGGCCTCGGTGTCCCACGATTTACGCACGCCGTTGACCTCCATGCGCGGCAGCATCGACAGCCTGCTGGCGCTTGGCGAGGCGATTCCCTTGGAGGACCGCCGCGAACTGCTCGAAGGCACCCGCGATGAAGCCGAACGGCTGGATCGCTATATTCAAAACCTGCTAGACATGACGCGCCTCGGTCACGGCGCCCTGAAACTGGCGCGAGACTGGGTGTCGCCAGCAGACATCGTCGGCAGTTCGCTCAATCGTCTGCGCGCGGTGCTGGCATCGTTGCAGGTCATTACCGAAGTGCCGGCCGAATTGCCGCTGCTCTATGTGCATGCCGCGCTGATCGAACAAGCACTGGTCAACGTGCTGGAAAACGCCGCGCGTTTCTCGCCCCCCCGCGGGCGTCTTGAATTGCGTGCCGGGGCCACTGACAGCGAGCTGTTTTTTTCGGTGAGCGATGAGGGGCCGGGGATTCCCGAGGAGGACCGGGCGAAGATTTTCGACATGTTTTACACCGCCGCTCGCGGTGATCGCGGCGGGCAGGGCACCGGGTTGGGGCTGGCGATCTGTCAGGGCATGGTCGGTGCCCATGGCGGGCGGATCAGCGTCGCCGACGGTATCGAAGGGCGCGGTACCTGCATCACGCTGCACCTGCCGTTGCAGACTCAACCGGGATTGGACAGTGAAGCCTGATCTCGCCTGCGCTACTCTCTTGCCACTTCTTTGTGTTGATATGAATTCATGAGCCAGACTGCGACCATTTTGGTCATCGACGACGAACCGCAGATCCGCAAATTCCTGCGCATCAGCCTCGCCTCCCAAGGCTACAAAGTGCTGGAGGCCGGCACCGGCACGGAAGGCCTGGCCCAGGCCGCATTGAACAAACCCGACCTGCTGGTGCTCGACCTCGGCCTGCCGGACATGGACGGCCAGCAGGTGCTGCGCGAGTTTCGCGAGTGGTCGACGGTGCCGGTACTGGTACTCTCGGTGCGCGCCAGCGAAGGGCAGAAAGTACAAGCCCTGGATGGCGGCGCCAACGACTACGTGACCAAGCCGTTCGGCATCCAGGAGTTTTTGGCCCGGGTGCGCGCCTTGCTGCGTCAGGCGCCGACGGGTGAGGCTCAGGAAGCGGCGCTCAGTTTCGGCCCGCTCACCGTGGACCTGGCTTATCGCCGGGTGCTATTGGACGGCACCGAAGTGGCGCTGACGCGCAAGGAATACGCGGTACTGGCGCAACTGGCGCGGCATCCGGGGCGGGTCATCACCCAGCAGCAATTGCTCAAGGACATCTGGGGCCCGACACACACCGAAGACAGCCACTATCTGCGGATCGTCGTCGGGCACCTGCGGCAGAAACTGGCGGATGATCCGACTCAGCCACGGTTTATCGTTACCGAAGCCGGGGTAGGGTATCGGTTGTTGAGTGAGGGTAGCCTTTAGTTGATCGTTCCCACGCTCTGCGTGGGAATGCCGCCATGGACGCTCTGCGTCCGCTTTTGAAGTCGTGACGCGGAGCGTCACAGGATGCATTCCCACGCAGAGCGTGGGAACGATCGTCAGGCCTCAAGATTCCCGCTCATTCTCATACCGATCCAGCGTATCGCGCGCAATCTCGCGCCCCAGCGCGATCAATTCCGGCGCCTTGTAGAACTCGAAAAACCGGCACACCCGCTTGGGCACGTTGATCAGGATATCCGGCGGATACCCGGCAATCTTGTACTGCGCCAATGAGGTCTGCATCACCTCGAAACTCTGGTTGATCAGATCCAGCAAGGACGCCGGCCCGACGTTGTCGATGATGAACGACCCGGTGGCGGATTTCGGTGCGCCGTTGCTTTCCGGGGCCGCCGCCGGTTGCTGGCCTTCGGGTGCGGCGGATTCGATCCACGGATTGATATCGGCCGCTTCTGCCATCAACGCTTCCTTTTCCAGCAGCAGCAATTGTTCCGCCTGTTTGCGGCGGAAGGGCATTTTCGAACCCAACGAGTTGATCAGGCTGTCAAAACGGGTCTTGAACGCGGCCGGGCGCTGGATCACTGGCAGTTGATAATGACGCTGGTTGGTGGAGTTGAGGTTGACCGCGATGATGAGGTCGCAATGGCTCGACACCACCGGCACGATCGGCAATGGGTTGAGAATGCCGCCGTCCACCAGCATTCGATTGCCCTGCATCACCGGCGTGAACAGGCTGGGGATCGCCGCCGAGGCGCGCATGGCTTGGTGCAGGCAGCCTTCCTGGAACCAGATTTCCTGCTGGTTGGTCAGGTCCGTGGCCACCGCCGTGTAGGGAATGCGCAGGTCTTCAATATTGATCTCGCCGACGATCTTGCGGATCTGCCCGAAGACCTTTTCCCCGCGAATTGCGCCCAGGCGAAAGCTGACGTCCACCAGACGCAACACGTCGAGGTAATCCAGGCTCTCGATCCAGTCGCGATAATCGTTGAGTTTACCGGCGGCATAGATCCCGCCGACCACTGCGCCCATGGAGCAACCGGCGATGCAGGCGATGTCGTAGCCGCGCCGTTCGATCTCTTCAATGACGCCGATATGGGCGTAGCCCCGGGCGCCACCCGAGCCCAACACCAGTGCGACACGCTTTTTCATGAATCGACCTCTCTGACAAGGTTCAACAATGCACCTATCGAGGGGCACGCTTCAATCGCTATGGTCGTTCGACGGGGCCAGTGCGTCGTTTTTTGACACTCTGGGAGGGCGAATAGGTATTCTCGCGGGCGCTGTAATTTTCACGGCGGGTTTCCACTGCGGCCCAAGGCACTTTTCACGTGCCAGACCGTCTTACGTGCATGCATGTTTACCTATCTTCGAGGTGTGAGTGATGAAAGTCTGGATCTGTGTGCCGTTGATTGCCCTGGCACTCGCCGGTTGTGCCGGTAAAACCGCTTACCGTGACAGCTGCGGAAGCCAGCTCGACGCCGCCTGGCATGAACTGGACCTGGCCAAGGTCGAGGGCTTTGCTGGGACCGTCAGCTACTCCAAGGCGCTGTCGTTGCTGACCGGTGCCAAGACCCAGCAGCAATTCGAAGCCTATGAGGGTTGCACCAAGAAAGCCGAGAAGGCGCGCTTCTACATTCGCGAGTCTCGCGCCGGCCGCTGAAGCATGCTATAGCCAATGGGGGAACTCGATTCACGGAGCAAGCGATGTCTGCCTTGGTTGATCGGTTGGTGGCTCACGTTCTGAGCCTGGACATTCGCCTGCTCGCCTGTCAGGCACGCTTGAGTACCCGAACCGACTCTGAAGCGCTGCACGACCTACGCACCACCGTGCGGCGTTTGCGCAGCTTGCTGCGGCCTTTGCGCGGTTTGCCCGGGGTCGAGCAACTGGAAGCGGCGGCATCCCGGGTTGGTGACCTGACCACGCCGTTGCGCGATCGCGAAGTGCTGGCGGCGTACCTGCTCCGGCACGATCAACCCGAGGCCGCGCACCGGCGCATGGCGCGGATGGACGAGGCTTATCCCGTCGTCGCGGCGAGCCCGGAAGTGGCGCAGATGCTGATGATCCTCGATGCCTTTCCGCGTTTCCTGCGGGCTTCTCAGCGTCAGGGTTTGCTCAAGGGCTTGCGCAAGCGCATTGAAAAACGCCTGGGCAAACAGTGGAAGAAACTCGACCAGGCTTTGCATGATCCCGCCCATGACCGCCATCGCCTGCGCCTGCTGATCAAGCGCGTGCGCTATGGCATCGAAGCCTACCCCGAACTGGATCGCTTACCGGAAGCGGCCCTGCCCAGACTGAAATCGGCGCAGGCTGCCTTGGGCGATTGGCACGACAGCTGGCAGTGGCTGGACCGCGCCAAAGAAGAGCCCGATCTGCAGCCTTGTGTCGCGGTCTGGAAAACCACCTTGGCCGAGGCCGAAGCACGCGCCGACCACGTCCTCGACAAATTCAGCGCCGCCTGCTTCAAATCCTGAAAACCCTAAAGATCAAATGTGGGAGCGGGCTTGCTCGCGAAGAGTGCATAACATTCAACGTAAATGTTGAATGTCAGAGCGCTTTCGCGAGCAAGCCCGCTCCCACATCAGTTTGTGTGTTCAATGTTGGCACGGCTCATCTGTCAGTGATTTTGGCCGGAATAAGCGCTGTGTCAGCTTTGCGCGCTGGTTAAGATCGTTCCATCCATTTTCCTGTCTCTGAGGTTCCCATGCACTTTTCCGATCTGCTCGACGCTGTGCGCAGTCAGCCGCAGGAGCTGTCTATTCCGGCGGAATGGGGCCAGGGCCGGGCGAGTTTTGGTGGGCTGATAGCCGCCTTGCAATACGAAGCCATGCGCGCAAAAGTCCGGGCGGATCGTCCGGTGCGTTCGCTGGCAATCACCTTTGTCGGCCCGGTCGAACCCGATGTGCCAGTCAGTTTTGAAGTCGATGTGTTGCGCGAAGGCAAAGCCGTCAGCCAGGTGCTGGGCCGGGCGATACAGAAGGGGCAAGTGGTGACGTTGGTCCAGGGCAGCTTCGGCGCCTCGCGACCTTCCGAAGTGGCGGTCACGGCTAACGCTGCGCCCGAGATGAAGCACTGGGACGACTGCCAGGAAATGCCCTATATCAAAGGGGTGACCCCGGAATTCATGCGTCATTTGGCAATGCGCTGGAGTGTCGGTGGCCTGCCGTTCACCGGCAACACCTCCCGCGACATGGGAGGTTGGGTGCGCTTGCGTGGAGAAGGGAAGGACGAGGTGGTCAGCGAGGCGCATATTCTGGCGCTGGTCGATGCCTGGCCGCCGTCCTTGTTGTCGTATCTGAAGAAGCCTGCGGCAGGCAGCACGCTGACCTGGACCATCGAATTCGTCCAGCCGTTACTTGCGTTGAGCACGCTGGACTGGTGCAAGTACCTGGTGGAAATCGAGTATGCCGCTGACGGCTACGGGCACGCCGCCGCAAAACTGTGGAGCGAAGACGGTCAGTTGATCGCCATGAGCCGGCAGACAGTCACGATTTTCGCCTGATCAGTGACGACGGCGGTGGCGTTCACGCCAGGCGCGCCACCAGCCGCCACTGAAGAAAAACCGTGGGAAGGTCAGGAACTGCTCGACCAACAAGCGTGATACGGCGTCTTTGCGATCACTGAAGGGCTCGGAGGCTTGCGCCTCCAGGCGATGACCTTGGCGCTGCAGACCCAGGGCGGCGATCAGGCCGATAACGCCGATCGCGATACTCGCCAGATCCAGGCTGAACACCCCCGAGACCATCAGCAAAAACGCCACAATGAACAGCGGCACGGCAATCAGGTGCAACACCAGATTGGTCGGGTGCTGGTGATTATGCGGGTACGCTCGCCATTGCCAGGCGGGAAGGTTGGGATGACGTTTGCCCATGATGCTTATCCTTGGTTCGATGAGGCTCTTGAACAAAGAATAGGCCGGGCGAAAGCCGTCGGCGAATCGAGGCTGGCTATCGAAGTGATAGGGGTCATGGTCAATATTGATGTTGACCGGTCTGACGCCTTCGCGAGCAAGCCCGCTCCCACAGGTCATGCGCAAATTTTAAAATAGCGCAAATCCTGTGGGAGCGGGCTTGCCCGCGATGGGGCCGTCACAGTTTCAGCTGACCTATGGCCTTGCTCAACTCCCCGGCCAACATCGCCAACTCATTGCTGGTAATCGCCGAATTCACGGTCTGCTGCACGGTATTCTCGGTGACGTCGCGAATGCTCACCACCGCCCGATTCATCTCCTCCGCCACATGACTCTGCTGTTCGGCCGCCACTGCGATCTGCGTATTGCTTTCACGCATCTGCGCCACCGCACTGGTGATTTCGACCAGAGCCACACTGGCTTCCTGAGCCTGCTGCATGCAGTCGTCCGCCTTGTACGAGCTTTCCTGCATGAAGTCCACGGCATCCCGAGTGCCGGCCTGCAGCGCTGAAACCATGGTGGTGATCTCGTCGGTGGACGCCTGGACTCGCTTGGCCAGGTTACGCACCTCATCGGCGACCACCGCAAACCCGCGGCCCATTTCCCCGGCCCGGGCCGCTTCGATGGCGGCGTTAAGGGCCAGCAGGTTGGTCTGTTCGGCGATGCTGTGGATCACGCTGACCACGCCGTTGATCTTCTGGCTGTCCTCGGCCAGACGCTGAATCATCTCGGCCGTTTGCTGCACGCCGGTGGACAACCCACCAATCGATTTCTGCACCCGAGTGACCACTTCCTGGCCGCTGCCGGCCAGGGTGTCGGCGGTTTGCGAGAGGTCGCGGGTGGCGCCGGCGTGTTGGGCGATGTGATGGACCGTGGCGGTCATTTCGTTGATCGCTGTGGCGGCCTGATCGGTTTCGCTTTGCTGACCGAGCATGCCGTGACGCACCTCGTTCATGCTAGAGGCCAGCCGCGCGGCACCGACATCCAGTTGCCGGGCGGTGCTGGCGACGGTGTTGACCACCCGCTGATAACCGGCCTGCATGGCGTTGAAGGCGTTGGCCATCTGCCCGACTTCATCCTTGCAAGCCAGCGGCACACGGGCCGACAGGTCGCCGCTTTTCTCGACATGGAGCATCACGTCTTTCAACGTGTTGAGCTGGCTGAGCAGGAAGCGGATCAACAGTTGCGAGGCGCCGAGCATTGCCAGCATCAGGATGAACACCGCTACCGCGTAGTGGGTGAAGCGTTCGCCGAACACTTGGCTCAGGCTCGGGCCATGGGCAATCACCGCGATCTGTTGACCATCGGGGCGAGTGAGTATCTCGGCGCCCATCAACGGGTTTTCACCGAACAGCGGCATAGCGTTGAACTCGACCCAACCATTGGTATCGGTCAGCTCCAGCACCGGTTGCCCATTCAGTAACGGTGCCTGCCCGCGATTGAAGGTCAACAGGTTATCGGCCTTGGGCAGCGGCTGCCCGGCAGGCCAGGCATTGAGCAATCGCGCCTGGGCCTGAGCCGAAGCCTGGGCGGCGTGGCTGCGGGCCTGTTGTTCAAGCTGCACGGCGTACAGCACCAGCAACAGGGTGGTGACGAAGGCAACGGCGTTGACCGCCCAGAATTTGTATTTCAGCGAGATGTTGCTAAGCCAGGCACCCATGGAGGTCTTCTCTGATAGCGGAAACAGTTTTGGCAAGGTGCCAGCATTGTGCCGCTATGCAGGGATTCAGATGTTGATGCAGGTCAACGAGTACAGCCTATCCAAATGTGGGAGCGAGCCTGCTCGCGATAGCGGTCTGTCAGCAACATGAATGCTGCAGGTGCCACCATCGCGAGCAGGCTCGCTCCCACAGGGAATTGTGGTTATTGGGGGATCGAAGGCAACCCGTAGAATGCCCGTGCGCATGCTGTGGTGTGGTTTGCCAGGTCTTCCTGGCTTTCCCCGCGATGCAACGCCACCTCACGCAACACTTCAGTCAGATACGCCGGCTCGTTGCGGCCATTCTTCGGCTTGGGGCGCAAACTGCGGGGCAGCAGATACGGCGCATCGCTCTCCAGCATCAAGCGCCCGCGTTTAATCTCTTTGACCAGTGGATGCAGGTGCGTGCCCCGGCGCTCGTCACAAATCCAGCCAGTGATGCCGATGTGCAGATCCAGATCGAGGTAGTTGAACAGCGCCTTCTTTTCACCGGTGAAGCAGTGCACCACGGCGGCCGGCAACTGGTCGCGGTAATCACGCAGGATCTCCAGCAATCGTTGGCTGGCATCGCGCTCGTGCAGGAACACCGGCAATTGCAGCTCGACCGCCATCTCCAGATGTTTTTCGAGGACCTTTTCCTGCTGCGGGCGGGGCGAGAAATCACGATTGAAATCGAGGCCGCATTCACCCACGGCCACCACGTTCGGCTCCTTGAGCAAACTGCGCAGGCGCTTAGCGCTGTCGGCGTTCCAGTCGCAGGCCGAGTGCGGGTGAATACCGGCCGTAGCGAACAGCCGCTGAGCGCTTTCGTCCAGTTGCTGGCACAGCTCCAGAGCCTGTTCACTGCCCTCGACGCTGGTCCCGGTGAGCACCAATTGGCAGACTCCGGCAGCATAGGCACGGTCGAGTACAGCCTGGTGTTTGTCGGCGAAACTGGGGTTGGTCAGGTTGACGCCGATATCGATGAGTTGCATGGTGCTACCTCGGACCAAAGGCCGGAAAGCATATCAGAGCTGTGGATTTATAAGAAAAACCAAGAACTACAACGAGTTAAAGCTGTCTGTTGAGGCCGCGAGACAGGTCGGATTGGTAGATTTGCCATCACTGTGCCACTCTCACGCACTTTACCAGCGCTTCAGGCGCTCTGTTTCTGTCGCTCGACGTCATGAAATCACCCATGAAGTCGACCAGTATTCTTTCCGGAGAGTGGATGACTCGTCCCTCGGTTTTGTTACTGCTGTGTTGTTCGTTGCTGCTGCCCATGCCGGCGGTTGCGCGTCTGGCCGGGCCGTTGCAAGCCGTGCCGGCGGCCAAGGTCCGCGACCTGGCGGAGATTCGCAGCAGTCGCGTGTTGCGGGTGTTGGTCAACCAGAGCCGCAACAGCTCCGGTGAAGTCCAGGGCCAGGCCATCGGCGTCGAATACCACCGCCTGCGCGCTTTCGAACAATACCTCAATGGCCATGCCCGCGATGGCCAGGAAATCACCCTCAAGATCATTCCCAAAGCCAAGGATCAACTGCTCGGCGCGTTGCAGCGCGGGGAGGGTGATCTGGTTGCGCCGGGAGAATTACTCGACCCGCAACCGAGCCTCGCCGTCAGTACCAGTCAGCCGATTGCCAGTAACGTGCCGTTGCTGCTGGTGGGGATTAAAGGCGAACGACGTTACACCCGTCTCGAACAACTCTCGGGCAAAACCCTCGCGCTGCCCACCGGCAGTGCCGCCGGGGATGCGGTCAGCCAGATCAATCAGAAACTCGCGCTGCACAAACTGCCTCCAGTGAAGATCGAGTGGGTCGATCCCAGCCTGGCGGTCGAGGACGTGCTGGAAATGGTCCAGGGCGGGATTTTTCATCTGACGATTGTCGAGCAACCGATTGCCGAACGTTGGGGCAAAATCCTGCCCAAATTACGCTTCGATCGACAGGTCCTTATCAGCGAGCCAGGCGAGGAATACTGGTTTGTGCGCCGCGACGCTTCAATGCTGCGTTCGAGCATCGATCGCTTCCTGACTACTTACAAGAAACCGTCGGACCAGGATGCGGCGTTCCTGCGGATCTATCGACGCCTGTATCAAGTGCACTATCCCTTGGCCAAAGCCGATCGGCAGCGCCTGGAAAAACTTCGCCCGGTGTTGCAGAAACACGCTGAAGCCCAAGGCATGGACTGGCTGAACCTGGCAGCGCTGGCCTTCAAGGAGTCGGCGCTGCAACCCAACGCCAGAAGCGGTAGCGGCCCCACCGGCCTGATGCAAATCACCCCGTCCGCCGCCCAACGGGTTGGCGTGAGTAATATTCAAAACCTCGACGCCAATGTGCAGGCCGGCGCCAAGTACCTGGCGATGATCCGCCGCAAGTTTTTTGCCAGCCCCAAACTCAATGAGCGCGAGCGCATGGCGTTCGTGCTGGCGGCCTACAACATGGGACCGGAGCGGGTTCAAGGCATGCGCGCCGAGGCCCGGCGGCGCGGCTTGAATCCTAATCAGTGGTTTTTCCAGGTCGAGCGCATCGCCATGGAGCAGGTGGGGATGGGGGCTGTCAGCTATGTTAATAGCGTGAACAAGTATTACTTGGCGTTCGATCGGGAGCGGGAGTCGTTGGAGCCCCAGGGGCAAAAAGTGGTCTCGCGCAAATGATCGACTAAGCTGATTGTTATGGTGCGTTTTTTGCGCTTTTAACATGAGTTTTACTGATTAATATAGCGGCCAACCAACACACACTCACAATGGATGACACAGCATGAGCACTCTGATCAACAAGGTACTGTTCACTCGCGCGGGCTACGGTCTGACGATTCTGCGCATTTTCGTCGGCATCATCTTCGCGGCCCATGGTTCACAGAAACTCTTTGGGGCATTCGGCGGCTACGGCATTGCCGGCACTGCGCAGTACATGGAAAGCATTGGATTGGCTCCGGGCAATGTGATGGCGATCCTGGCCGGTGGTACCGAGTTCTTCGGCGGTCTGGCGTTGATCATCGGTCTGCTGGCACGCCCGGCAGCGCTGGGGCTGACCTTTCTCTCTCTGGTGGCTATTTTCACAGTGCACATCAGCAACGGTCTGTTCATGGCTAACAACGGTTATGAGTTCGCCCTGGCTTTGCTCGGTGGCAGCCTCGCGGTGCTGATTGAGGGTGCAGGCAAGCTGTCGGTCGACCGCGCCATCACCAACTGACTGCCCTGGCTCAACGAAAAGGCCTGCATTGTGCGACGCACTGTGCAGGCCTTTTTTGTTGCTGGTGATTCTTGACACTGTCCGGTCAGCTTCTCTAGGATGCTGCCCATGCGCCGATTTAAACAGCTACTTGCGGGGCGCCAGGTAACTCATTCAGTTGCCGATAGAAGCTTGAAACAGGCTTCGAAATACCGCTAAAGCGCTGGTTCGGTGTTGCCTCTCACCTGCCATGCAGACTTTTGAGGCAGAGACACGACACAATGAATGCATTAAACCCCGTTATACGCCCCGCGCCGATCACGGCACACCTCACCCAGCGCAATCCAAAAATCCTGCTTGGCGGTAAACATCAGCCGACGCTTTTGCGTTACCTCGATGGCTGGCCACGTCGTACCGGTGGGCCTGCTGCCTTCCTGATTCAGTTTGTCGACGACGGCGAGTCACTGGCACGGTTTGCCAACGACAGTTTCGATCTGGCGGTGATTCTGGCACCCAACGCCGAGGATGCGCCTGAAGTGATCAGGCAGCTGACTCGCGTGGCTCGCCAAGGGCTGATTACTCGCCGCTGAAAGAGGCCTGCGTGTCATTGTGGGTGTTTTTTTTGCCTGCCGCGAAATTGATTGGCGTGCAAGCAGTTCAGGATAATTCGACTGCGGGTTGTCCAGTCGGTATTGATAATGAAGAACTTCTGGATATAACTATTTTCGTCAGTCGATTCAAACCAAGTATCTATTTTGTTGCTGAAATCGTCGGGTACAACGAGTGGTAAAACGTATTTGGCGCATTGTATTGAACGCAGCACATAAGAAGGTTTGTATTGCGTGGCGACCTCGTCCATAAAGGCTTTCAATTGTTGGGTGGTCATGACATTGTCGCCAGACCATTTTTGTTCCACTCCGGGCCAGAAGTCGGAGTTTTGAATGAAATGATTATAAGCAACGACGACCGTTTTTCCTGGGTGTTGATTCCATAGTTGGTCAAGCGTCAAGTGGCGCAGATCTTTAGAGATGGATCTGTAACCGATTTTACTATTGATAAGTTCACGCAACTCTTGATGAGCCTGTGGGGTAAAGTTCTTGAACTCGTGAAAGTCCAGAATGAAAATTTCCCGCGCCCGGGCCGATTTGGTTGAAGGCGTATCATAGAAGTCATTCACCATGTCTAGAATATCGACGCTGACCGTGCGTCCGGACGACGTCTTGTGGAAAATCTGGAAGCGGTGTGCCCGGCCGACAGGCTTGTTGCTATAGAACTCTACCCTTAGGTCCAGCACCCGTACGCCGGCGGCCACTTGCTCCTGAGGGCTGACATCTTGTGTGATCTCTTGAGGAAAAAATGCGTTCGGCGCTTTTTTGTCAAAGCCTGAGTCATGCGACCCCGGCAGAATAAGTTCGTCGATACGCAAGTTGCCGATATGTAGCGTATTGTTCATCCAGCGATCAAGCATGTTATTCATTCCTTTGAATAAAGTTAACTGAGTAAGTGAGGCAGGCATCCGCCAACAAGATTGTCAGTTGTCGGGCTGTCTGGCGGCTTGATAGTTGTTCTTTGTTGTTTTTAAGTCAAGTAGGAAGATGGGGGTGTTTGCAGCTTGTTGTTTCGATGTTGTAGGTAGGGTGTTACGGGTAATTGATGTCTATAATATAAACGCACTGTTCGCCAGTCGGTGTTTGCACTCGAACTTCGGCGTCCAGCGCTTTGCCGATCAGGGCGCGTGCCAGCGGCGAGTCGATGCTGATCAGCCCTTGTTTCAAGTCCAGTTCATCTGGCCCGACGATGCGATAGCGCGACTCTTTGCCTTCTTCATCTTCAATGGTGACCCAGGCGCCAAAATAGACTTTGTTCGGATCGCTGGGCTTCTCGCTGACGACCTTCAGTGCTTCCAGCCGTTTGGTGAGAAAACGCACGCGACTGTCGATCTCGCGCAACATTTTTTTGCCGTAGGTGTACTCCGCGTTTTCCGAGCGATCGCCCTGGGCTGCGGCCTCGCTGACCGACTGTGTCACTTGAGGGCGTCGAACATGCCACAACTCATGAAACTCGGCGCGCATCCGCGCTTCACCTTCGGGGGTGATCAACGCGGTGCCGGCGGTACGGGGAGGGCGATAACGGCTCATGGCAACTTCTTGTGGTAAAGAGAGCTTGAGTCTATCAACCCTCGCGCAAGACTGTCAGGGGGCTGGCGTTAAGAGCGCGGCGTGTACCAAATACACCGGCGCCTCCGATCAACGCGGCGCCGATCAGCGGCAATACCAGCAGCCATGGATGCGGATGCCAGGGCAGGTCGAAGGCATAACGGTAGAGCACCAGGCTCACCAATTCCGAACCCAGTGCCGCCAACAATCCGCTGACCGCGCCGAGCAGACCGAACTCGATCCGCCGGGCCCTGACCAGCAACTGTCGCTCGGCGCCTAGCGCTCGCAGCAATGCACCTTGGCGTATGCGTTCATCCAGCGTTGCCTGCAAACCGGAGAACAACACCGCCATGCCCGCCGCCAGCACAAACAACAGCACGTATTCTACTGCCAGGGTGACCTGGCCGAGAATGCTGCGCAGCTGCGCCAGCAAGGCTTCGACTTGCAGAATGGTCACTGCCGGAAAGCTTCGGGACAGATCAACGATCTGCTGATCGTGACCGGGCGCCAGATAGAAACTGGTCAGGTAGGTCGCCGGCAAGTCCTTCAGGGTGCCGGGCTGGAAGATCATGAAAAAGTTCGGCTGGAAGTTGTCCCAGTTGATCTCCCGCAGGCTGGTGACTTTCGCCTCCCGATTGGCTCCGCCGACGGTAAACACCATGTGATCGCCGAGCTTGAGTTTGAGGCTTTCGGCGACTTTACCTTCCACCGAAACTCCGGGTATTTCATCTGCCGGTTGTTGGTCCCACCAGTTGCCGGCGGTGAGTTTGTTGCCCGCTGGCAGGTCGGCCGCCCAAGTCAGGCTCAGGTCGCGTTGAATGGCTCGATCACCGGCCGAATCCTTGCTGACGATGTCCTGCACCGGTTCGCCATTGATGCTGATCAGCCGTCCCGGCACCACCGGATACAGCGGCGCCGATTGTGCCGACAGCTCCATCAGTCGATCGGTAAAGGCCTGTTTGTCTGCCGGCAGAATGTTCAGGGCGAAATAGTTCGGGGCGTTTTTCGGCAACTGGTTTTGCCAGGTATCGAGCAACTCGCCACGCAGCAAAGCGATCAGTGCCATGGACAGCAGAATCAAACCGAAGGCCAGGGCTTGACCGGCCGCCGCCAGTGGATGGCGCAGCAGTTGGCCCAACCCGAGGCGCCATGGCAATTCGGCGCGCGCCAGCATCCGGCGCAGGCTTTTCAGTAGCAGCAACAGCAAGCCGCCCAGCACCAGTGCCGCGATCACACCGCCGCCGAGCAGGGCGAAAGTCAGCAACAGGTCCAGGCTCAAGCGCCACATGATCAGGCCGAGGGCGCCTAATGCCGCGCCATAAACTATCCAGGTGCTGGACGGAATCGGCAGCATGTCGCGACGCAACACGCGCAACGGTGGCACTCGACCCAAAGCAGCCAGTGGTGGCAGGGCGAAACCGGCCAGCGCCACCAGCCCGGTGCCGATCCCCGCGATGGCCGGCAGCAGGCCACCCGGTGGAACATCGGTCGGCAGTAAATCACGCAGCAGCGCAAACAGCCCGAGCTGCGCGAGCCAGCCGAGCAGGGCGCCGCTGATGCTGGCAAGCAGTCCGAGTACGGTTAGCTGCAGACTGAACAGCACCATGGTTTCCCGACGGGACAGGCCCAGGCAGCGCAGCAATGCGCTGGCATCGAAGCGGCGGGTGGCGAAGCGTGTCGCCGACAACGCCACCGCCACACCGGACAACAGCACCGCCACCAGACTGGCCATGTTCAAATAACGTTCAGCCTTGCCCAGGGCGCCGCCGATCTGCCGATTGCCATCGCGAGCATCCTGGATACGCTGGTTGGCCGCCAGGCCTGGCTTGATCAGTTGCCGATAGGTTTCCAGCGCCGAGGCGTTGCCGCGCCAGAGTTCGCGGTAACTGACCCGGCTGCCGGGTTGCACCACGCCGGTTGCCTCAAGGTCGCTGAAGTTGATCAGCACCCGTGGCGTCAGGCTGTAGAAATTGCCGGCGCGATCCGGTTCGTAGGTCAGCACTCTCGCCAGCGTCAGGGTTTTCATGCCGACGTCGATGCTGTCGCCGATCTTCAAGTCCAATGCGGTCAGCAGTCGCGCTTCGACCCAGGCTTCGCCGGGTTTCGGTCCGCCACCGGGTTCTTCCGGCGCGAAGGGCGCGGGGGCGCTTTTCAGTTCGCCACGCAACGGGTAGACGTCATCGGCGGCTTTGATACTGGACAGCTGAATGCCGTTGTCGGTGGCGATGACGCTGGAAAACTCCACCACTTGAGCGTGTTCAAGGCCCAGCTCTGTGCCGCTCCTTACCTGTTCCGGTCGCGCCGGTGAGCTGCCTTCGAGTACCAGGTCGGCACCGAGAAACTCGGTGGCGCGCAGCATCATGGCGCCGTTCAGGCGAGCGCCGAAGTAACCGATAGCGGTACTCGCCGCCACGGCCACCAGCAAGGCGAAGAACAAAACGCGCAACTCACCGGCACGGGCATCGCGCAATAGTTGGCGCAGGGCGAGACTGAACAGGCGCAACAGCGGCAAGCGTGCCATCAAGGCTCCAGAGGGGCGACCAGCAGGCCGGCTTCAAGGCGGATCAGGCGCCGGCAGCGATGTGCCAGGCGCTCATCGTGGGTCACCAGCACCAGGGTCGTGCCGCTTTCCTGGTTGAGTTCGAACAGCAAATCGCTGATGCGCTCGCCGGTGTGGCTGTCGAGGTTGCCGGTGGGCTCATCGGCGAACAGCACGTCGGGCTCGGCGGCGAAGGCCCGGGCAATCGCTACGCGTTGCTGTTCGCCACCGGAAAGCTGGCGCGGTGAGTGGGTCAGGCGTTGGCCCAGACCGACCCGTTGCAGCAGTTCGGTGGCGCGCTCGCGGGCGTCTTTACGGCCATCGAGCTCCAGCGGCAGCATGACGTTTTCTAAAGCATTGAGACTGTCGAGCAGCTGGAATGATTGAAAAACAAACCCCACATGCTCGGCGCGGATGCGTGCGCGTTGGTCTTCATCGAGATTGCTCAGGCCTTGCCCGGCGAGGGTGACTTCACCGCTGCTCGGCAGATCGAGGCCAGCGAGCAGGCCCAGGAGGGTGGATTTGCCGGAACCGGAGGCGCCGACGATGGCCAGGCTATCGCCCTTGTTCAGTTCCAGGCTGAGTTCGTGCAGGATAGTCAGTTCACCTTCCGCGCTCGGAACCACTTTGCTGAGGTTCTTCGCGGTGAGAATGCTTGCGCCCATGGAGAATCCGATGCGTGTGTGGTTTTTGAGTGCTGGCCTGGCCTTGATGTGCATGGCCCAGAACGCAGCGGCGGGTACAGTCCTGATCGTTGGCGATAGTATCAGCGCCGGTTTCGGCCTGGATACCCGCTTGGGGTGGGTGTCGTTGCTCGAGCAACGGCTCAAGCGCGAAGGTTTCGACGATAAGGTGGTCAATGCATCCATCAGTGGCGACACCAGCGCCGGAGGCCGGGCGCGCCTGCCGGCGCTGCTTGCAGAGCATAAGCCTGAGCTGGTTATCCTCGAGTTGGGGGGCAATGACGGCCTGCGCGGAATGCCGCCAACACAATTGCAACAAAATCTTGCGTCGATGATCGACAGCTCCCGCGTCAGTGGCGCCAAGGTGCTGTTGCTGGGCATGCAATTGCCACCCAATTATGGCGTGCGTTACACCCAGGCCTTTGCCGAGGTATTCATCAAGGTGGCCAACGAGAAAAAGATTCCGCTGGTGCCGTTTTTTCTCGACGGTGTGGGCGGTCATCCGGACCTGATGCAAGGCGACGGCCTGCACCCGGCTGCGGAGGCTCAGGACAAGTTGCTGGAAAATGTCTGGCCGACACTGAAACCGCTGCTTTGACGCTTTTCTAGCGGCGGTGTTTCGGCTAAGGTGGCGCCCCCGATTTGGAGCCCCCGATGCCGCGTCCTGCCTGGTCCCTATTTGCCTACCAACTGATCGAGCCTGACGAACAGCTGGATCTGTTCGCCTGCCAGGAAGTGCGTGTGCATCTGGTGACTCGTCAGTTGGAGTTGGGCGGCTCGGTGGACCGAACCTTGTGCGGCAGCCTGTTGCCGGCGCAACCGCGCTGGTCGAGCGTCGACCGTACCGTGTTCCAGGACCAGCGTCTGTGCTCGCTGTGCCGGGCCATTCTGGAGTCGCAAAAACGCGGCACCTCACCGATCTGGCCTGAGTTGCGGTTCGAGCTTTAGATCGCCTGTGGTAAGGACCCCCCTGTAGTGAGGGGGCTCTTGTGGCGAGGGGGCTTGCCCCCGTTCGGCGGCGCAGCCGTCGTAGCGGATGAATGAGACATGCCTGATAGACTGCAGCGCCTGTCTCAGGGCCGCTGCGCGACCCAACGGGGGCAAGCCCCCTCGCCACAGAGCCCCCTCGCCACAGGCAAGCCTCCATCCGCAGATCCCCCAACCACAGGTCTTTACGTCTCCCCGAAATAACGGGAGGCGGTGTACAATCCCGTTTTTATACCCTTGTCGATCATGCGAAGGATTTTCCGGATGTTGCCGCGCTTTCCCGCCGTCACCCGCTGCCTGTCTCTTGCCGCCCTCTGTGTCGCGGGTCCGGTAGCAGCATTGGAGCTACCCCTGCCACCTGCCGGTGAAGACATCATCGGCCAGGTGCAAGTGATCAAGGCCAAGTACGAAGACACCTTCGCCGACCTTGGCACCACCTACGATCTGGGCTACTCGGAAATGGTCGCGGCCAACCCAGGGGTCGATCCATGGCTGCCGGGCGCCGGGACCGAAATCGTCTTGCCGACGCGTTTCATCCTGCCGCCGGGTCCTCGTGAAGGTATCGTCATCAACCTGGCTGAATACCGTCTCTACTATTTCCCGAAAGGCCGGGACGTGGTGTACACCTTCCCGCTGGGTATCGGCCGTGAAGGCTGGGGCTCGCCGATTGCCCATACCAGCATCATCGCCAAGACGCCGAACCCGACCTGGACGCCTCCAGCGTCGATCAAGGCCGAGCACGCCGCTGATGGCGATCCACTGCCGAATGTGGTGCCAGCTGGCCCAGACAACCCGCTGGGGCCGTTCAAGTTCACTCTTGGCACTCCGGGCTACCTGATCCACGGCTCGAACAAGAAATTCGGTATCGGCATGCGCACCAGCCACGGTTGCTTCCGCATGTTCAACAACAACGTGCTGGAAATGGCCAGCATGGTGCCGGTCGGGACGTCGGTGCGGATCATCAATGACCCGTACAAGTTCGGCCTCAGCGCCGGCAAGGTTTATCTGGAAGCGCACACGCCGCTGGACGACAAGGGCAACCCTTCGGTGGTCGACAAACACACCGCAGTCATCAACGCGATGCTCAAGCGTGAAGACATCACTAACAACTTGCGCATGAACTGGGATGTGGTGCGTGACGTGGTTGCCGCTGAAGATGGCCTGCCGGTGGAAATCGCCGTGCCGAATGCGTCGGCGCCGATGGTATCGAGTGCACCGATCGATCTGCAGCAGTAACGCGTTAAAAGCAACCCGCCGACGCAGGCCGCGTCGGCGGGTTTTTTATGGCCTGCAGAAACAGCGGGCAATAAAAAAGCCGACCCAAAAAATGGGTCGGCTTGATAACAATCCCGAAGGACTATTACTTGCGGCTAGCTTTTTCCAGCATGCGCAGAGCACGCTCGTTAGCTTCGTCAGCAGTCTGTTGTGCTTTTTGAGCAGCAGCCAGAGCTTCATCAGCTTTACGGTAAGCTTCGTCTGCACGAGCCTGGGAGCGAGCTGCTGCGTCTTCAGTAGCAGTCAGACGTGCTTCGGTTTCTTTCGATACGCTGCTGCAACCGGTAGCCAGAACTGCGGCCAGAGCCAGAGCAGAGAATTTCAGAACGTTGTTCATCGTGTTCCCCTTCAAGGACTTTCTATTAAGTAGCTGTCTCCTCAGAGTGAGGAAATAGCCGGCGTACATACTACCCATTACTTGTAGTAAGTAAACTGACGTAGAGCAAGAAGCAAAAAAAATTGTAGGCGTTGATTCTTTTTCGAGCAACTTTTAACTGCATTGTATAAAAAATATCCAGCTGCGAGGCCCGAGCTGAGCGAGCCGCCAAAGAAAAGTTCCCCACCTCGGCAGCTGTTTTTCAGTCTCGACTAAAGTCTGTCTAGATGGAATCGTCCAGACTTTTGTTCGGATTTTGCGCAGCGACTCTCATATCTTTATCCATGTTGAGGTGACTTAAACAAATGGCGCTCGTCTTAAGTCGCAATATCCGGCAATGTTCAGGCTCGACTCGGGAAGATTCCGGTCAGGCCGCCCCTGCATTACCCAAGCAACATCCGCCTGCCAGCATGACGAGCGTCCCTTGAGCATTTCTGCCAATGGTGCCTACTATTTGATACGTGCTCGGTTGCGCGAGATTGGTGTTGCTCTCTCGGTGTCCATTCAGGCACAGGGTGGCGTAGATGTTCCTTCGCCGGAAAAACATCGGTAAGGTAGGGGTCAGAATTAAAGACCCGCGAGGAGTAGTGATGAGCGAGGCGTTGTCCATCCACCATGACCAGGCTGGTCATCAGTTCGAGACCACTGTGGACGGTTATCGTGCCTACCTGACCTATATGGATCTGGGGAAACAGACCCTGGATATTTATCGTACCTTTGTGCCCAACGCGCTGCGTGGTCGCGGCATCGCGGCGGCGTTGACCGAGCAGGCACTGCAATACGCCGAGGAAATGGGCTACACAGTCATTCCATCGTGTTCCTATGTGGAGCGCTACATGGAGCGTCACGCGCGGCATGCCGCCAAGCTGTGAATAAAGCGAGCGCATAAAAAAACGCCAGGTTTAAGCCTGGCGTTTTTTTTTGCGTGAAACGGTGATCAGCTGCGATCGCGTTTAGGCAACACATCCTTGAGCTTGGCGTGCATGCTGCGCAAGGTGTTTTCGGTGGCGGTCCAATCGATGCAGGCATCGGTGATCGACACGCCGTATTGCAGGTCGGCGAGGTCTTTCGGGATCGCCTGGCAGCCCCAGTTCAGGTGACTTTCGACCATCAGGCCGATGATTGACTGGTTGCCTTCGAGGATCTGGTTGGCGACGTTCTCCATCACCAGCGGTTGCAGAGCCGGGTCCTTGTTGGAGTTGGCGTGGCTGCAATCGACCATGATGTTCGGCTTGATCTTCGCCTTGTTCAGCGCTTGCTCGCAGAGCGCGACGCTGACCGAATCGTAGTTCGGTTTGCCATTACCGCCGCGCAACACCACGTGACCGTAGGCGTTGCCCTTGGTGGTGACGATCGACACGCCACCTTCCTGGTTGATGCCCAGGAAGCGGTGCGGGCTGGAGACCGATTGCAAGGCGTTGATGGCCACTGTGAGGCCGCCATCGGTGCCGTTCTTGAAGCCGACAGCCGAGGACAGGCCGGAAGCCATTTCACGGTGAGTCTGGGATTCAGTGGTGCGTGCACCGATCGCCGACCAGCTGATCAGGTCCTGCAAGTATTGCGGGGAGATCGGGTCGAGGGCTTCGGTTGCGGTCGGCAGGCCCATTTCGGCCAGGTCCAGCAGCAACTGACGCCCGATATGCAAGCCATCCTGAATCTTGAACGAGTCGTCCAGGTACGGGTCGTTGATCAGGCCTTTCCAGCCGACGGTGGTGCGTGGCTTCTCGAAATACACGCGCATGACCAGATACAAGGTATCGGACACTTCCGCCGCGAGCGCTTTCAGACGCTCGGCGTATTCGTGGGCAGCCTTGATGTCATGGATCGAGCACGGCCCGATCACGACGAACAGGCGGTGGTCGGTGCCATCAAGAATGTTGCGAATGACTTCGCGGCCCTTGGTGACGGTGCGCAGGGCAGCGTCGCTCAGAGGGATGTCACGCTTGAGCTGATCGGGAGTGATCAGGGTCTCGTTGGAGGCGACGTTAAGGTCGTTGATCGGTAAATCAGCCATCGTTTACTCGTCAGGTCACGGGTGCCGGCCGCCAGCGAACCCGCGCGGCGGAGCACAGCAAATTAAGCGCGTCGGGGAGCTGAACCTTAGCGCGTTACACCGTGGCTCGACAATGGGCAGACACCGGTTAGAGGGCATTCTCGGTTAGTTTCCCCGCCGCGCCGGGGAAACTGACTGAGAACGCCCCCTAAACCAGCATTACCTATGCAAATGCCTTGCGAACCGTGTCGTGGGAGAACTCGTTGGCGTGCAGCTGGACCCATTCGAGGGCCAGGGTCTGGTTGTTCACCTGTTCGCTTTGGAGTTCGTGCTGACGGCAGTAACGTTCGATCTGGCAAACCTGCTCACCCATTCGCGCGCTGAACAGGGTCTGTTCGTCGACAAAAGCGATGCCCACCAGGTAGCTGCGTTTTCGTCGCAGGCACCACGCCACATAGCCCAGGTAACAGATTGTGGTGCTCAGGGTCGGCATGCGTACTTGAAGTGCGGTGCCCCTTCGCCATCCGCGGTGGTAATTGCAAGCCACGCCGCCGAGGCTGATAGTGTGCAGCTGTTGCCGCGAAATGCACTCATGTTTGAGCAACGTCAATTCGACGGGTACATCGTCAGGATGAGGAAGATAACGTCCCATGAACACGGACTCCCTGTGTCGGCCATCTGACATCGTTTCTCCCAGTATAGTGGTCGAATCGGAACTGACCGATTTCGACGCCGACCAACGGCTGTTGGCGATGAACGGTATTTCCCTGGTGATCTTTACCAGCGTCGGCTGCGCGAGCTGCCGTTTTGCCCGTGAGCAATTGCCCACGTTCGATCTGGCGGTCGATCGACTGTGCTGGATCGATGCCGGGAACAATGGTGGCGTGGTCGAGCGTTATCGGGTCTTTCATTTGCCGGCGCTGTTTGTAGTGCGCGACGGTGAATTCTTTGGGGCACTACAGTCGCGTTTGATCAGCGCCGAGCTCAATGCAGCCGTGGGGCTGGCGTTGAGTCGAATAGCAGAGGAATTACCATGATAGGGGCAGTTGCCAAGCCGACAATCGGTATTATCGGAACCGGCGCGATCGGCGGTTTCTACGGGTTGATGCTGGCGCGTGCCGGCTTCGATGTGCATTTTCTGTTGCGCAGTGAATTTTCAGCGGTGGCCGAACACGGGCTGCAACTCGACAGTGCGATGCACAGCACGTTGACGTTGAACCCGGTTCAGGCCTATTCGACGGCCGAAGATATGCCGCCCTGCGACTGGTTGCTGGTGGGCACGAAAACCACCAGTAACGCGGACTTGGCGCCGACAATCATTCAAGCTGCCGCTCCGAATGCCAAAGTGCTGTTGTTGCAAAATGGCCTGGACGTCGAAGACAGCCTGCGCGACTTGCTCCCCGATTCGCTGCACCTGCTTGGTGGGCTCTGTTTTATCTGCGTCCATCGCGAGGGACCTGGCGTCATCACCCATCAGGCGCTCGGCGCGGTGAATGTCGGCTACCACAGCGGCCCGGCAATCGATGAGCAGGCGCGGATGGCGATTGTCGAGGAAGGCGCCGGGCTGTTCCGTGCCGCCGGAATCGATTCCCAGGCCATGCCGAACCTGCATCAGGCGCGTTGGCAAAAACTGGTCTGGAATATCCCTTACAACGGTCTGTCGGTTCTGCTCAGGGCAAGCACTACGCCGTTGATGGCCGATACCGACTGCCGGGAGCTGATCAAGGCGCTGATGACCGAAGTGGTTCAGGGGGCAACGGCCTGCGGTCACGAAATGCCGGCCGGATATGCCGACCATCTGTTCATGATGACCGAGAAAATGCCCGACTACTGGCCGAGCATGTACCACGACTTCCTGCACAAGCGACCGCTGGAACTGGATGCCATCTACACTCGGCCACTGGCAGCGGCGAAAGCGGCGGGATGTGAGTTGCCGCGAATTGAAGCCTTGTATCGCAGCTTGAGTTTTATCGACCGACGTAATCACTGAGTCGGCCAAAAGGAGAGGGAAGGGCATGGCCAATGGCATAGACGACAAACTGGTGTTGGCGATTTCTTCGCGAGCACTGTTCGACTTGAGCGAGAGCCACAAGGTTTATCTGTCGAGCGGCGTCGAGGCCTATCGGCAATACCAGATCGAACACGAAGACGAAATTCTCGAGCCCGGCGATGCGTTCCCGTTAGTCGAAAAACTCCTGAACCTGAACGCCAGTCTCGGCCGTGCCCGGGTCGAGGTAATCCTGGTGTCGCGCAACAGCGCCGACACCGGCCTGCGGGTTTTCAATTCGATTCATCATTATGGCTTGGCGATTTCGCGTGCGGCATTTGTCGGCGGGCGCAGTCCTTACCCATACCTGAAGGCCTTTGGCTGCGACCTGTTTCTTTCGACCCATTCCGACGATGTGCGCAGTGCGCTGGATGCCGGTTTCGCGGCAGCGACTATTCTGTCGGGCGGTGCCAGTCGCGCCGCCAGCGATGAATTGCGCATTGCATTCGACGGTGACGCGGTACTGTTTTCCGATGAGTCGGAGCGGGTCTATCAATCGGGAGGCCTTGCAGCGTTTCAGGCCAGCGAGCGTGAGGCCGCCCGCGAGCCTTTGCGCGGCGGGCCGTTCAAAGGATTCCTCGCGGCGCTCAACCTTTTGCAGCGCGAGTTCCCCGACGATGCCTGTCCGATCCGCACCGCACTGGTGACTGCGCGCTCGGCGCCGGCCCATGAACGGGTGATCCGCACCTTGCGCGAATGGGACATCCGTCTGGACGAGTCGCTGTTCCTTGGAGGGCTGACCAAATCAGCCTTTCTCGAAGCCTTTGCCGCCGACGTATTTTTCGATGACCAGGCCGGCCATTGCGAGCTGGCCCGCGAAGTGGTCGCCACCGGTCACGTGCCGCATGGCATCAGTAACGAGCCGTCGATTTAAAGCGCTGCGGTTCAATGCGTTGCGCCGAACGCCGCACTCGTCACCGCACTGCTAAGCTGAATCAATCTCCGCCATGTTGGCATTAAAGGAGGTCCCTATGATTCATTCGATGCTGTATGCCACCGACCTCGGTCTGTACGCACCTTTTGTGATGCAGCATGCGTTGGCACTGGCTCGAACATTCAATGCCGATTTGTATGTGGTGCATGCGGTTGAGCCGATGGGGTTGTTCGCCGAATCGGTGCTTCAGAGTTACCTCGATGAGCAGGCCTTGAACGAGTTTCACAGCCAGGGCCTGAATACGGTGATTGCCAATATCGAGCAGCGGGTGCTCGACAGCTTTCGCGAAGAGCTGGGGGATGAGGGGGAGCAGGACCTGGAACGGATTCGGGCAGTGCGGGTGCTGCAGGGCGATCCGTCGCAGGTGATTCTCGAGCAGGCGCAGAAACTCTCCGTCGATTTGCTGATCGTAGGAAGTCACAGTCATGGCGCTGGCGCCGAAACGCCATTGGGCCGAACCGCTGCGCGCGTGTTGCAACTGTCCAGAGTGCCGGTCTATCTGGTGCCGCTGATGGAACGTCGCCGCAAAGGGGATCGCTAGGACACGAATAATGGCGTTTTGATAAAAAAGTTCTAGATTTATTAATCAAACCATTAATATAGTTATATATCGTCGCTGATGCCCGTGGCGTCTACCTGCTTTGAGGGATTCATATGAAGCTTCAACAATTGCGCTACATCTGGGAAGTGGCGCACCACGACCTCAACGTTTCAGCTACAGCCCAAAGCCTCTACACCTCGCAACCGGGCATCAGCAAACAGATCCGTCTGCTGGAAGACGAATTGGGGGTCGAGGTTTTCGCCCGCAGCGGCAAGCACTTGACCCGGGTTACCCCGGCTGGCGAGCGCATCATCACCACCGCCGGCGAAATCCTGCGCAAAGTTGAAAGCATCAAGCAGATCGCCCAGGAATTCTCCAACGAGAAAAAAGGCACCCTGTCGATCGCTACCACGCACACCCAGGCGCGTTATGCGTTGCCACCGGTGATCAGCAATTTCATCAAGCAATACCCGGACGTTGCCCTGCACATGCACCAGGGTTCGCCGATGCAGATCGCCGAGATGGCCGCTGACGGCACCGTCGATTTCGCCATCGCGACCGAAGCGCTGGAGTTGTTCGGCGACCTTGTGATGATGCCGTGCTACCGCTGGAACCGCTGCGTGGTCGTGCCTCAAGGCCACCCGCTGACCAAGCTGTCGAAGCTGACCCTTGAAGCCCTGGCCGAATACCCGATCGTGACGTACGTGTTCGGTTTTACCGGCCGCTCGAAACTCGACGAAGCCTTCAGTCATCGCGGCCTGACACCGAAGGTGGTGTTCACCGCCGCCGACGCCGACGTGATCAAGACTTATGTTCGTCTGGGCCTGGGCGTGGGCATCGTGGCGAAAATGGCGGTCGACACCAAACTCGATAGTGACCTGGTGGTGCTCGATGCCAGCGAGTTGTTCGAATCCAGCATTACCAAAATCGGTTTCCGTCGCGGCACCTTCTTGCGTGGTTTCATGTGCGACTTCATCGAGAAATTCGCGCCGCACCTGACCCGCGAAGTCATGGCCAAGGCCATTCAGTGCCACAACAAACAGGAACTGGAAGAGCTGTTCGACGGCGTTGAACTGCCGGTGCATTAATCGCTAGATCACCTCGGTGACAGAAAACTGTTGCCGAGCGCCCGCCACCAGAATCTCCACTTCATCCCCTTCGAACTTGCCCAGCAGGCTTTTGCCCAGCGGCGAGCGAGGGGTAATGACGGTAATCAATTGCCCCACCAGATCGATCTTCAGCCCGGCCGCGTCGGGGGCCAGGAACAGCCATTGTTCGCGACCCTTTTCGTCTTCCAGACCGAGCAGGGCACCGACTTCGATGCCGCGCTGATCGTCATAAGGCCGTAATGTCAGGTTCTGGCAAAGGGCCAATGACTGCCTGATTTCTTCCACTCGCTTGGCCTGTCCGGCCGCCAGATAAGACGCCTCCAGCCCCAGCGTGTCGTACTTGTTTTCGGCTATGTTTTCTTCGTGGGTCGCGGTTTCGTAAGCGGTTTGCGCGGCACGTTCAGCGATGTCGAGATCGATCCGCAGCTTGTCGATAATCAGTTGGTGGACGGTCGGCTTGTGCATGGAGAGCTTCTTGATCAGTCGCAGAATTGCAGGACGTTGGCGCGGCTTTTTTCGCTCGGCGCCGTTTGATTTTGCTGCAGCCAGAACTGGCATTTTGGATTGGACAGATTGTGTTTGCTGCTTCTGGCCTGTTCCACCATTTGCTGCTGTTCATTCCTGCGCAGATGGTCCTCGTACTGTTCGAACATCGGGTTCTGCGAGGCGGGTTGCTCAATCACCGGTGGCTTTGCCAGTTGCTCCACCGCTTGGGCCAAGGGCGCCAATTGCTCGTTGAACAACAGGCGCCAGGCGAGCCAGCAAGTCAGTGCGATCGCGATGAATCCCAGCCACAAACCGAGGGCAATACTGCCGGTCAGTTGCAGCGCATTAAACTGGATCGGCAAGGGACGGCGCGGGTTGGGACGGTAGGGCATTACTGCCTCCTGGCGGGTGGTCGCGGGCAAGTGGCGATTGTCGCATGAAGATTAATCGCCGTCGGCTCTTCTGCACGGGGTAATTTATGCGGACAATCGGCGCCTTTGCCAACGGGAGCCTGGAATGCCTGAAATGCCTCAAGTGAAAAACCGCTGGCGCTGGGATATTTTTTGCACCGTGGTCGACAACTTCGGCGACATCGGTGTGACCTGGCGCCTGGCCCGACAACTGGTGGCCGAACATGCCGTGACGGTGCGCTTGTGGGTCGACGACCTGCGAGCCTTCGAGCGTTTGTGTCCGCAGATCGATATCAACGCTGCGCAGCAGTGGCAGCAGGGCGTAGAGGTGCGACAGTGGTCGGCCGACTGGCAACCCACTGAAGCCGCTGATGTCGTCATAGCCGCATTCGCCTGCCAATTGCCAAGTGCCTATATGGAGGCCATGGCGGAACGGGAAAAACCGCCGCTGTGGATGAACCTCGATTACCTGAGTGCCGAAGACTGGGTCGTCGGCTGTCACGGCTTGCCGTCGGTGAAGTTCAAGAACGTGCAGAAGTTCTTTTTCTTCCCGGGCTTTCGCAAGGGCACCGGCGGCTTGTTACGTGAAAGCGGATTGCTGGAGCGGCGTCGGCAGTTTCAGCAAAGTCCGCAAGCTCAGCAAGAATTCCTGCAAGGCTTGGGAATTGAGCGCGCGCCGAATGCACAACTGATCTCGCTGTTTGCCTACGAAAATACCGGGCTGGCCAGTTGGCTCGACGCGATGGCTGGCGACTTGACGCCGACTCATCTGCTGGTGCCCGAAGGGCGGATTCTCGGCGATGTCGAACGCTGGCTCGGGGTGGATGGGTTGAAGGCCGGTGCGGTGCATGTGCGTGACGCCTTGACCGTGCAAGTGTTGCCGTTCGTCCGGCAGGATCAATATGACCTGCTGCTGTGGAGCTGCGATTTCAACGCTGTGCGTGGCGAAGACTCCTTCGTCCGCGCCCAATGGGCAGGCCGGCCGCTGCTCTGGCACATCTATCGGCAGGACGAAGACATCCATCTGGATAAGCTCGACGCCTTCCTGACCCTGTACACCCAAGGCCTGTCCGGGCCTGCCCGCGAGGCGATCAGTGGTCTATGGCGGGCATGGAATGCAGGTGAGACAATGACCGATCACTGGAAATCAACCCGCAAACACTGGCCTGAACTGGAAAAACATGCCGAGACATGGTGTCTGGAACAAGCCTTGCAGGCAGATCTTGCCGCAGCGCTGGTACAGTTTTACCTAAATTGGATATGATACGCGGCCTAGATTTTTGTAAATCCCATCCAAATTCGGATATTCGCAATGAAAACTGGTAAAGAACTGAAACCCGGTACCGTGATCCGTCTCGAAAACGATCCTTGGCTGGTTCAGAAAGCTGAATTCACCAAGTCGGGTCGTAACAGCGCGATCATGAAGACCAAGCTGAAAAACCTGCTGACCGGTTACAAGACCGATATCGTTTACAGCGCCGATGACAAGCTGGACGACGTAATCCTCGACCGCAAAGACGCGACCCTGTCCTTCATCAGCGGCGACACCTACACGTTCATGGACACCACTGACTACACCATGTACGAGCTGAACGCTGAAGACATCGAAGCCGTTCTGCCTTTCGTTGAAGAAGGCATGACCGATGTTTGCGAAGCGATCTTCTTCGAAGAGCGTCTGGTTTCCGTAGAACTGCCGACCACTATCGTGCGTCAGGTTGACTACACCGAAGGTTCCGCTCGCGGTGACACTTCCGGCAAGGTGATGAAGCCTGCCAAACTGAAGAACGGTACCGAGCTGTCGGTTGCTGACTTCATCGAAATCGGCGACATGATCGAGATCGATACCCGCGAAGGCGGTTCCTACAAAGGCCGTGCTAAATAAGCACAGTCTCAGGAATGAAAAAGCCCGACCATTGAGTCGGGCTTTTTTGTGACCGAAGATCGAGATCAAAAGATCGCAGCCTCGTTTCACTCGACAGCTCCTACATGGATTTTGTATTCCCCCTGTAGGAGCTGTCGAGTGAAACGAGGCTGCGATCTTTTTGCTTTATTTCAGGTGTTGCTTGAGCTCCTCAGAGGCCTGCAACATCGCCGAACGCACCGCGGGCACCTGGCTCACCACATTGAGCAAACCGTAGTCATGGATCATGCCGTTGTAGCGCACTGCCGTGACCGGCACACCAGCCTCATCGAGTTTGCGGGCGTAGGCTTCACCCTCATCGCGCAGGACATCGGCGCTCGCCGTCTGCACCAGCGCGGGTGGCAAGCCCTTGAGTTGCGCGGTACTCGCCCGCAGCGGTGACGCGTATATCTCGTTCCGTTGCTTGGCATCGGTGGTGTAGTTGTCCCAGAACCACTTCATCATGTTTTTGGTGAGGAAGTGCCCCTCGGCGAACTGGTTGTAAGACGCCGTTTCGAAGCTGGCGTCAGTCACCGGCCACAACAACACCTGATACCTGATCGCCGGTGTGCCTTTGTCTTTGGCCATCAGCGCAACCACGGCTGCCATGTTGCCACCGACACTGTTGCCGGCCACGGCCAGGCGTTTGCCGTCGACGTTGATTTCTTTACCGTGCTCGGCCACCCACTTCGTCGCAGCGTAGGCCTGGTTGATCGCCACCGGGTAATGCGCCTCCGGCGACGGGGTGTAATTGACGAACACCGCCGCCGCGCCCGAACCCGTTACCAAATCACGAACCAGTCGTTCGTGGGTCGGGAAGTCCCCCAGCACCCAACCACCACCGTGGAAGAACATGAACACCGGCAGCTCGCCTTTGACCCCGGCCGGCCGAACGATGGTCAGGCTGATCGGTTGGCCGTCGACCTGGATGGTCTTCTCGCTGACATCGGCTTTTGGCAGCGTCAGTTTCACCCCGGCCTGCGCACCCACCAACACCGCGCGGGCATCGGCAGGCGTGAGCTGTTCCATCGGTTTGCCGGTGCCGGCATTCAGTACATCGAGGAACGCCTGGGTGTTGTGTTCAACCCCATTGCCTGCGAATGCACTGTTGATGGACAGGGCGAGAAGAGTACCGGTCAAGACGTTGCTGAAAGTGTTCATGTTCATTTCCTGTCAGGCCTTGGAGTCAGCGGTTAGACGGTAACGTGCAGGCGCACATCGACGTTGCCACGGGTGGCGTTGGAGTACGGGCAAACCTGGTGTGCTGCTTCTACCAGGCTTTGTGCGTCGGCTTGTTCAAGGCCCGGCAGGCTGATGTGCAGGTCGATGTCCAGACCGAAACCGCCAGGGATCTGGCCGATGCCGACATGGGCGGTGATCGATGCGTCGTCCGGGATTTTGCGTTTGGTCTGGCTGGCGACGAATTTCAGCGCGCCGATGAAGCAGGCGGAGTAGCCAGCTGCGAACAGTTGTTCAGGGTTGGTTGCCGCACCGCCAGCACCACCGAGTTCTTTCGGGGTCGCGAGTTTGACGTCGAGGACGTTGTCGCTGGAGATCGCACGACCGTCACGGCCGCCGGTGGAGGTTGCGATTGCGGTGTAGAGAGTTTGCATGGTGTGAGCCTCATTTGGATTTGTGTGTTTTGCGCTAAATGTTTGCGCGCTAAGTAAGTGCGAGATGAATGTAGCTCGCAAGTATTTAGCGTGCAAGATAAATTTTCGAAAAAATTTGATCCCGATTGAACGTATGCGGTTAGAAGTGTTGAGTTAGAGCTGTCGAGGCGGTTTTATTCAGCGGAGAATTTTTTTGAGGAGGAAGGCGAACGAGCGTGGAAAGGACGCCCGAAAACAAATGTGGGAGCGAGCCTGCTCGCGATAGCACTGTGTCAGTCAACATCAATGCTGAATGTCACATGGCTATCGCGAGCAGGCTCGCTCCCACAGGGGGGTCGGTGATGATTTGGTCAGAGGCTGTCTTGCAGATGACTCCGCAGCGCTTGAAGATCCGCTTGCAGCTTTTTCAACTGTTCCAGCGTTTGTCCGCTGGCGCCGAGGATGCACTGGGGAATGCCCCGCGCCTTGTCTCGCAGTGCATGGCCTTGCTCGGTCAGTTCGACAAGCACTACTCGCTCGTCTTCACGGCTGCGGGTACGGCTCAGCAGGCCTTCGGCTTCCAGGCGCTTGAGCAGCGGGGTGAGGGAGCCGGGATCGGTCAGCAGGCGGGTGCTGATTTCGCCGACCGTCAACCCATCCTTTTCCCACAACACCATCATCGCCAGGTACTGCGGATAGGTCAGGCCCAGCGCTTGTAGTAGCGGCTTGTAGACTTTGGTCATCAGCAGCGAGGTGGAATGCAGGGCGAAGCAGACCTGATTGTCCAGCAGCAGGTCGTCGCAGTTATCCGGGTTGTTGCGCTCGGTGTTCATTTTAAAGCCTTGATCAGTGATCGTCATGAATCTAGCGGGCGAATCTTTAATGCGCCAGATAATTCTGGACTAGTGGCGGTCCAGGTTGGTTTGCAGCGCCAGATCCCATGGCGGGATGGGACTGAAACGGGTTTTCAGGTATTCCAGCAACAAGCGGCTGCGCGAGCTGGGTTGCTGTTCCAGGCGCAACGCATAAATGCCGGTGCTTTCCGGTTTTGGCAGACCGTTCTCGCAGAACAGCGGCAGCAGTTCGCCGCGTAATAAATATTCGCTGGCCAGCCAGGTCGGCAAATGCGCGATGCCCAATCCAGCCAGTGCGCCGCACACCAGCGCCTCGGCATTGTTGGCGCTCATGCGGATTCGCGCTGGCCGGTGCAAGTGCATCTGCCCATCTCGCTCGAAGCGCCAGGCGAAGGGCGGAGCCAGGCCCTCCCAATCGAGGCCATCATGGTCGATCAACTGCGCAGGGTCGGTGGGCACGCCACGGCGTTGCAGGTAATCGGGGCTGGCGCAGGCGATACGCACCATACTCGCCAGCGGCGTCGCCACCAGTCGGGTGTCGGCCATCTGCCCGGCACGCAATACCAGATCGACCTTGCCCAGATTCGAGCCCTGCATGTCGACAAAGCTGTCGATCAGGTGCAATTGCACGTCGAGGCCAGGGTAAAGCGTCAGAAAATCGGCAATCACCGGCGCCAGGTGTCGGCGTCCGAACGCTGCCGGCGCATCCACCCGAATCAAGCCTTCCGGCGCACTGCTAAGAGACACCGCTTCCGCCCGGGCCAGGCGCAGTTCAGCGACGATCCGCCGCGCACGCTCAGCAAAAGCCAGACCGGCCGGGGTAGCGCGCACCGCATGGGTGCTGCGAATGAACAACTGGCTGCCAACGGCGCTTTCGAGGCTGTCGATGCGTCGCGCCACGGCCGAAGGCGTCAAGGGATGGCGTCGGGACGCGGCGGAAAAACTGCCGCTTTCCAGCACATCGAGAAACAGGCCAAGTTGTTCGGTCAATTGATTGGGGTTCATGGTTTGTTTGCGCTTGTGCGAAATTGGCACAGCCATTGTGCGTTGCTGTGCGTTTCCCCGCCAGAGCCGACTGCGTAGGATGAACAGCCTGACAAAAGGAAATCGCCTGTGATTGAGTTCTTGTTGTATCTGGTTTTTGGCGCGGCCTTGGGAACCCTAGGCGGCCTGTTCGGCATTGGTGGCGGGTTGGTCGCGATCCCGCTGCTGGGCGTGTGGTTCGGTCTTGATCAGCAGATCGCCCAAGGCACGGCGCTGGTGATGGTGGTGCCGAACGTGATGCTGGCGCTGTGGCGCTATCACCAGCGCAATCGCATCGAATTGCGGCATGCGCTGCCACTGGCCTCGATGGGGTTCTGCTTTGCCTGGATCGGTTCGATCTGGGCGGTGGGTATCGATGCGCAATCCATGCGCTTGGGCTTCGTCGCTTTCCTGATCGCGCTGTCGGCCTACAACCTGATGCGAATGTTCACCACCAACGCACCAGCCTCTTCGCAGATGCGCTATTCCTGGCCGTGGCTGGGTGTGCTCGGCGCGGCTTCCGGGACGATGGGCGGACTATTTGGTGTTGGCGGGGCAGTGGTGGCAACGCCGGTGTTGACCAGCCTGTTCGGTACCACTCAAGTGGTTGCCCAAGGGTTGGCGCTGGCGCTGGCGTTGCCGAGTACGGGCGTCACCCTGGCGACTTATGCGGTGCACGATCAGGTGCATTGGGCGATCGGTGTGCCGTTGGCGGTCGGTGGATTGATGAGCATCAGTTGGGGCGTGAGAATTGCCCACGCATTGCCGGAGCGGCTTCTGCGCGGGCTGTTCTGTGGTTTTCTGGTGGTCTGTGCGGTGATGCTCGCGTTTAAAGTTTGAAACCTTCGACGATGTGCTCGGCCAGGCATTCGGTGATCGGCGAAGGGTTGTTCAGGTTGCGGATCAGCATGATGCTGGCTTCCGGCAACAGCGGCAGGTCTTCGTTGGCGCCGAGGATGCGCATGTCCGGTGTGATCAGGCTTTCCAGCTGCGCGGTGATCGCCAGGCCCGCGCTGACCACGGCCATCAACGCCGACAGGCTGGAGCTGTTGTAGGCAATGCGGTAGTCGCGGCCCATGGCATCCAGGGCATTGCATGCCCAGAGGCGGCAGAAACAATCACTGTTGAACATCGCCAGCGGCAACGGTGTTTGCTCATGGGCGCTGAAGCATTGGGCTTCGGCCCAGACAAAACGCTCCTTGCGCAGCAGTTGGCCGATCTCGTTGCCCGGCTCGCGGGTGACGATGGACAGGTCCAGGTCCTGGCGCTGCAACAGTTGCCGGGTCGATTCGCAATGAACCTCGATCTGGATCAGCGGGTAGAACTGCGCAAAGCGCGACAGGATGCCCGGCAGAAAGCGCATGACGTAATCGTCGGGTGTGCCGATGCGCACCGTGCCGACCATGTGCGGCTCGCGCAGGGTATTGAAGACTTCGCTGTGGAGTTTGAGGATGCGCCGCGCATAGCCCAGCAATACCTGGCCTTCGGCGGTCAGCTTGACTTGGCGCCCGTCGCGTTCGAACAGCTGGCGCTGCAACACGTCTTCTTCCAGGCGTTTCATCTGCATGCTCACCGCCGACTGGGTGCGGTTGACCATTTCACCGGCGCGGGTAAAACCGCCCTGATCGGCAATCGCGACGAAGGTGCGCAGTACATCGGTGTCGATACTGGGGTAGGCGGACATTCATCAATCTCCGAGATGTATGCCATCAGAAACATTCGTTGGATTGATCTTATCGCTGGCGCGAGACTTGAGCCATCCCTAAAGGAGGGCAATACGATGAAAGGTCACAACGAGCATGTAACGGAACAAAAATTCTCAATCCACGCGGTATCCGATCTGCTGCACAAGTTTAGTCGCTGGTACGAACTTCACCGTGAACGTGAAATGTTGGCGGGCTTGAGCGACGAAGCACTGAAGGATATCGGCGTGAGCCGTGCGGATGTGGAGCATGAGACGGTAAGACCGTTCTGGGATGACCCGATGCATAAATGATGATGCCATCGCTACACAAACCACTTGCGGGTGAGGTAGGTTGCGAGCAGACAAGGAGATGCTCATGCCCGCCACACTGTCTTTTTCCCTCAAACAGGCTCGGCGTCTGGCGCTGGCTGCCCAAGGGTTCAACGGGCGTCAGCCGCCGGCGGCGGTCAAACCGGTTCAGCTCAACCGGCTGATCGAACGCCTGGGCATTCTGCAGATCGATTCGGTCAATGCGTTGGTGCGTTCGCACTACCTTCCCTTGTTTTCCCGTCTTGGCAATTACTCCTCCGACTTGCTTGATCAGGCTGCCTGGAGTCAGGGCCGTCGACGCACATTGTTCGAGTACTGGGGCCATGAAGCGTCTTTGTTGCCCTTGTCGATGTACCCCTTGATGCGCTGGCGCATGCAGCGTGCAACCCGCGGCGAAGACATCTATCAGCAACTGGCGCGCTTCGGTCGTGAGCAGCAAGACACGATTCGCCGCGTGTTGGCCTCGGTTCAGGAGCTCGGTGCGCTGGGTGCGGGCAGTTTGTCGACCCGTCAGGAGCGAGCAGGGCCGTGGTGGGATTGGAGCGCGGAAAAACATGCGCTGGAATGGCTGTTCGCCGCCGGCGAAGTGACCGTGGCCGGCCGGCGCGGGTTCGAACGGCTTTATGATTTGCCGGAGCGGGTGATTCCTTCGGCGATACTTCAACAGCCCTTGCTCAGCGAGGCCGAGGCTCAGCGAGGCCTGTTGCTGCATGCCGCCAATGCGTTGGGCGTGGCGACGGAAAAGGACCTGCGGGATTATTTTCGCCTGAGCCCGGCAGACAGCCGGCCGCGGCTGGCGGAGTTGGTAGAGGCGGGTGATCTGCTGGTGTGTGAGGTTGAAGGCTGGCGGCAACCGGCCTATTGCCTGGCAGAGCCGAAAGTACCGCGCAAGGTTGAGGCCAGTGCGTTGCTTTCACCGTTCGATTCGCTGATCTGGGAACGCAGCCGTACCGAGCGATTGTTCGATTTCCGTTATCGGTTGGAGATTTATACGCCGCAGCACAAGCGCGTCTATGGGTATTACGTATTGCCGTTTTTGCACAATGAGCGGGTTGCTGCGCGGGTCGACTTGCGTGCCGAACGGGCGTTGGGCCGGTTGGCGGTGCATGCCGTGCATGAGGAAGAGCCGGGGTTGGATGAGAACGGGATGATGGCGTTGGCGGTCAATCTGCGGCAGATGGCGGATTGGTTGGGGCTTGCGCAGATTCAATTGAATTGCCCGCGGGCAAGTGCGGCAAGATTGCGGGTGGCATTGGCACAGATTGAGGGTGATTGAGCCGACGCCTTCGCGGGCAAGCCCGCTCCCACAGGGTTCGTGCCAGACACATAGTTTGTGAACGGCGCGGTCATTGTGGGAGCGGGCTTGCCCGCGATGGCGGCCTGTCAGGTAGTAAAAAAACCTACTGACTCACCGCCGAACCTGCTTCAACGTCTCGGCAATCAAAAACGCCAATTCCAGCGATTGATCGGCATTCATCCGCGGGTCGCAATGGGTGTGGTAACGGTCCGACAACCCATCCTCGGTAATCGGCCGCGCGCCGCCGATGCATTCGGTGACGTTCTGCCCGGTCATTTCGATGTGGATGCCGCCGGCATAACTGCCTTCCGCCTCGTGAACCTGGAAGAACTGTTTCACCTCGCCAAGGATCTGCGCGAAGTCGCGGGTCTTGTAGCCGCTGCTGGCCTTGATGGTGTTGCCGTGCATCGGGTCGGAACTCCAAAGCACCTGCTTGCCCTCGCGCTGCACCGCGCGAATCAGCTGCGGCAGGTGATCGCCGACCTTGTTCGCGCCCATCCGTGCAATCAGGTTCAGGCGACCCGGATCGTTGTCCGGGTTGAGCACATCGATCAGGCGAATCAGGTCTTCGGGGTTCATGCTCGGGCCGACCTTCACGCCGATCGGGTTGTGCACCCCGCGCAGGAATTCGACATGCGCGCCGTCCAGTTGACGGGTACGGTCGCCGATCCACAGCATGTGGGCCGAGCAATCGTAGTAGTCGTTGGTCAGGCTGTCGCGACGTACGAAGGCTTCTTCGTAGTTCAGCAGCAGCGCTTCGTGGGCGGTGAAGAAACTGGTTTCGCGCAGTTGCGGCGAACTGTCCATGCCGCAGGCGCGCATGAAGGCCAGGGTTTCATCGATGCGGTCGGCCAGATGGCTGTATTTCTCGGCCAGCGCCGAGTTGGCGATGAAGTCCAGGTTCCACTTGTGCACCTGATGCAGGTCGGCAAAGCCACCCTGGGCAAAGGCACGCAGCAGGTTCAGGGTTGCGGTGGACTGGTGGTAAGACTGCAGCAGGCGATCCGGGTCCGGTACACGGCTTTTTTCGTCGAAACCGATGCCGTTGACGATATCGCCACGGTAAGCCGGCAGCGTCACGCCGTTGATGGTTTCATCGTTGGCCGAACGGGGTTTGGCGAACTGGCCGGCCATGCGTCCGACCTTGACCACCGGGCAACCGGCGGCGAAGGTCATGACGATCGCCATTTGCAGCAACACTTTAAACGTGTCACGAATTTTCGCGGCGGAGAATTCGGCGAAGCTTTCGGCGCAGTCACCGCCCTGCAACAGAAACGCCCGGCCCTGGGTCACTTCGGCAAACTGACGACGCAACTCCCGGGCTTCACCGGCAAACACCAGCGGCGGATAGCTCGCCAGGGTTTGCTCGACGTGCAGCAAATGCGCCGCGTCGGGGTATTGAGGTTGTTGCTGGATCGGCAGGGCGCGCCAGCTGTCAGGGCTCCAGGGTTGGCTCATTGCAGTCTCTAGTGTTTTACGCTCGGACGGTTATGTTATCAGCAATTAGTGCGTGACCTGTTCCCGTCGCTTCGCGGACAATCGCGCCTTTGCCGCGCCACCCACGCGGTCTTATTACGTTGCCGGATCCCGGTGACGATCAGGAGACGAAATGACTGAGGAGCGCGTCGAGCATCTGCTCGCCGAGGTACAGGATGAGTTCGGCGTGATTCGCGTGCTGGAAGTGGCCGATTACCGTTTCCTGGAGTTCGGTGATGCCATCGAACAGAGCTGTGTGTTCACCGCTGACCCGAGCTGGCTCGAGTACGATTACACCCGGGCGATGCTGATTGGCGCGCTGTGCCACGAACTGCCGGAAAGCGCGCTGTTCCTCGGGCTCGGCGCCGGCACGCTGACCCAGGCTTGCCTCAAGTTCCTGCCGCTGGAAGACGTCGAAGCCATCGAGCTGCGCCCGGATGTACCGCGCCTGGCCATCGAATACCTCGGGCTGGATGACGATCCGCGGCTGTACATCCGCGTCGGCGATGCCCTTGAGCTACTCGAAACGGCTGAACCGGCCGATCTGATTTTCGTCGACCTCTATACCGATGTCGGGCCGGGTGTCGGGCATCTGGCTTGGGGTTTTCTGGAAAACTGTCAGAAGCGTTTGAATCCTGGTGGCTGGCTGGTGATCAACCAGTGGGCCACCGACGATGGTCGGCCGTTGGGGGCGGCGTTGTTGCGCGGTCTCTATCACCGGCATTACTGGGAACTGCCAGTGAAGGAGGGTAACGTGATTCTGATTGTGCCATCGGAGCTGGATCAGGAACTGGACATGGATGGGCTGATCGCTCGCGCTGAAGGCCTGGCGCCGCGATTGGGGTATTCGTTGCAGTCGTTGATCAAGGCTATTCGGCCGGCGACTTGAATGGTTGCATGAATTCATTGTGGCGAGGGGGCTTGCCCCCGTTCGGCGGCGAAGCCGTCGTAAAATCAGCTATTGCGGTGTGCCTGATACACCCGAATTGAATGGTTTTGGGGTTGCTGCGCAACCCAACGGGGGCAAGCCCCCTCGCCACAGGTTGAATGTCAGCAGCCTTTGAAAACCCCCGGCCGCTTCTCGATCATCGACCGCACACCCTCCTTGGCATCCTCGCTGTTCAGCAATTTTTTCACCAGTGCCGGCAAGGCCTGAGCTGCCGCCATTTCACCCTCATAGCGCGCCTGCCGGGCCGACATCAGCGTTGCCTGAACCCCCAGCGGTGCCTGTCGGGCAATCCGCTCCGCCAATTCAATGGCCCGCGGCAACAAGTCCTCGCTGGCCATGACCTCCTGTACCAACCCCAGATGCAAGGCGTCATGAGCATCGAACTCATCGCCAGTAAGCAGCCAGCGCATGGCATTGCCCCAGCCGGCGACCTGATGCAGGCGCAAGGTCGCGCCGCCGAACGGGAAGATTCCGCGCTGCACTTCCTTCTGGGCAAAACGGGTGTTGCTGGCGCACAGGTTGATGTCGGCGGCCAGCATCAGCTCGATGCCAACGGTCAGGCAGTAGCCTTGCGCAGCGACAATCACCGGTTTGCTGACCCGAGGGCCTGCGAGCACGCCCCATGGGTCGCAGCCACCGGGCGGCGCCTGCCAGCCTTCGGCCAGGGCCGCGCCGGCGCTGACCAGATCGAGCCCTGCAGTGAAATGCTCGCCATGGCCGAACACCACCGCCACCCGCGCCTCGCTGTCGGCCTCGAACTCACCATAGGCCAGGCTGAGTTCGTTGAGCAGGTCGAGGTCGAAAGCATTACGTTTGGCCACCCGATCCAGACCGATCATCAGGACATGACCGTGTCGTTCACGGGTTACACGACTGGGACTGGGCTGATTCATGGGACATTTCCTCGGGTGGGGAAGGGGTGTCAGACCGAAGGGGCTGCGTCGCTAGAGTGAACCGTTTTAGCGCCATCGTCAGCAGGGCCGGGCCTTTGCAAAATAGACCGTCGCACAATTATCCGCAAAGCCCGTGACACAACGGTATGCGCCGGTTTTTTCCGATAAAAAAAGCTCCCTTTTTGGGCGAATTCCGGTATAGTGCGCGCCGGCCTTTAACCGGGCCGCGTTTAGGTAGCGCAATTCCCCGAAGCCAGCTTCGGCTGCACGTCCGCACAGCGGACTCTTCCTTGACGAATCTTTTTCATTCATTCGTTTTCGCAAATCCCCGCCGACAAAGCAGCCAGGGCGACTCTTGAGTCTTACACGGCATGCGCAGCTTTGGAGCATGGGTCTTTGCGGATGCACTTAGAGGCAGACCCATGACCCAGGAAACCGGCGGCTTCGCCGCTTTTAATCTTAATCCGAATATTCTTGCAGCTGTCATTGCGACCGGCTACGAAGAACCTTCGGCTATTCAGCAGCAATCGATCCCGATCATCATGGCCGGTCACGACATGATTGGTCAGGCGCAAACCGGTACGGGTAAAACCGCCGCGTTCGCCCTGCCGATCCTGCACCGCATCGATCCTGCAAAGCGCGAGCCGCAAGCCCTGATCCTGGCGCCAACCCGTGAGTTGGCGCTGCAAGTAGCAACCGCTTTCGAAACCTACGCCAAGCAAATGCCGGGCGTTACCGTTGTGGCCGTTTACGGCGGCGCGCCTATGGGCCCACAACTGAAAGCAATCCGTAATGGCGCACAGATTGTTGTCGCCACGCCGGGCCGTCTGTGCGACCACCTGCGTCGTGACGAAAAAGTTCTGGCTACCGTGAACCACCTGGTTCTCGACGAAGCCGATGAAATGCTCAAACTGGGTTTCATGGACGACCTCGAAGTTATCTTCAAGGCCCTGCCAGCAACCCGTCAGACCGTATTGTTCTCGGCCACCCTGCCGCAGTCGATCCGTGCCATTGCCGAACGCCATCTGCGCGATCCGCAACACGTGAAGATCCAGACCAAGACTCAGACCGTTACCGCGATCGAACAGGCTCACCTGTTGGTTCACGCTGACCAGAAGACCTCGGCTGTATTGAGCCTGCTGGAAGTGGAAGATTTCGACGCCCTGATCATGTTCGTGCGCACCAAGCAAGCGACCCTGGACCTGGCCAGTGCCCTGGAAGCCAAAGGCTACAAAGCCGCTGCGCTGAACGGTGACATTGCTCAGAACCAGCGTGAGCGCGTGATCGAATCCCTCAAGGATGGCCGTCTGGACATCGTTGTGGCGACCGACGTTGCCGCTCGTGGCCTGGACGTTCCGCGTATCACTCACGTATTCAACGTTGATATGCCGTACGACCCGGAATCCTACGTTCACCGTATCGGCCGTACCGGCCGTGCCGGTCGCGAAGGTCGTGCACTGCTGCTGGTGACTCCTCGTGAGCGCCGCATGCTGCAAGTGATCGAGCGTGTAACCGGTCAGAAGGTTGCCGAAGTTCGTCTGCCGGACGCCCAGGCCGTTCTCGATGCTCGCATCAAGAAACTGACCAACAGCCTGTCGCCGCTGGTCGCTGATGCCGAATCGACTCACGGTGATCTGCTGGATCGCCTGACCGCCGACATCGGTTGCACCCCGCGTGCACTGGCCGCTGCTCTGCTGCGCAAGGCAACCAACGCTCAGGCGCTGACCCTGGCCGCAATCGAGAAAGAACGTCCATTGGTGCCGAACAACGCACCGCGTGGCGATCGTCCAGAGCGTTCCGGTGATCGTCCGGACCGTGGTGATCGCGAGCGTCGTGCTCCGGTTCCATTGGCCGAAGGTCGTGCTCGTTGCCGTACCGCGCTGGGTGCGCGTGATGGTATCGCTGCCAAGAACCTGCTGGGCGCCATCCTGAATGAAGGCGGTTTGGCACGTGAAGCCATCGGCCGCATCCAGGTGCGTGACAGCTTCAGCCTCGTCGAGCTGCCGGAAGATGGTCTGGAGAAGCTGCTGACCAAACTGAAGGACACTCGCGTTGCCGGTAAGCAGTTGAAGCTGCGTCGCTATCGCGAAGATTGATCCGCTCTCGAGCTGATTGATCGCACATAAAAAATCCCCGACTGGTTCGGGGATTTTTTTTGCCTGTTGTTGATCGTTCCCACGCTCTGCGTGGGAATGCAGCCCGGGACGCTCCGCGTCCCAGAAGCGGACGCAGAGCGTCCATTGATTCATTCCCACGCAGAGCGTGGGAACGATCAAGTGTCAGCCAAAGCGATAAATATCCATCCCCAACGCCCCCATGGTGAAACCCTGGTGCGCAATGCTGAACTCACCCCCAGCCGCGCGGGCAAAGTACAGCGGCAGCAGATGTTCGTCGCTCGGATGGTTGCGCACAGCATTCGGAGCTTGCTGACGATAGTCGTGCAACGCGGCTTCGTCGTTCGCTTCGAGTTTCTCGATCATCCAGTCGCGGAACGCCTTGGCCCAGGGTTCGACGCTTTCCGGGCCGGCGTGCCAGTCCAGTTCGCGCAGGTTGTGGGTGATGCTGCCGGAGCCGATCAACAGCACGCCGTGCTCGCGCAGGCTGGCCAAGGCATGGCCGACGCGAGTTTGCAGGGCGGGGCCGCCACGGGTGGGTAGCGAGACCTGCACCACCGGGATATCAGCTTGCGGATACATCAACGACAAGGGTACCCAGACGCCATGATCGAACGGTCGCTGGGTGTCGATGCGCGCCGGCAGGCCATCGCCCTTCAGCAGCTCGACCACCTCCGCCGCCAGTTGCGGATTGCCCGGGGCCGGGTATTGCACCTCGAACAAGGCCTGCGCAAAGCCGCCGAAGTCGTGCCAGGTTTCAGGCTGAGGGTTGCCGCTGACCAGCAGTTCACTGCTTTCCCAGTGCGCGGAAACTATCACGATGGCTTTGGGTTTCGGCAATGCGGCGGCCAGGCGCGCGAGGGCCGGCCCGCTGGCGCCCGGTTCCAGGGCTAGCATCGGAGAGCCATGAGAGATATACAGGCTGGGGAACATGAATGAGCTCCTGAGAGTAAGATGGCACCATCTTCAGTCAGATCATTGATCTAAATCTAATATAAGTTTTAGGGTCTTTTGATCGAATTTTTCGGGGTTAATTATGCAGCCGGAGTTTTGGCACAAACGATGGGCGTCGAATCAGATCGGCTTTCATCTGCCGGAAGTGAATCCTTATCTGCAACGGTTCTGGCCAGCGTTGAGCCTGGAAGAGGGCGCTCGCGTGCTGGTGCCGCTGTGTGGGAAAAGCCTGGATCTGTTGTGGCTGGCGCACCAAGGTCATGAGGTCTTGGGGATTGAGCTGTCGGAAAAGGCCGTGGAGGATTTCTTCAGTGAGCATCAATTTGACCCGGACGTCAGTGAGCAGGGGCCGTTCAAGGTCTACCGTGCCGGTTCAATCGAGTTGTGGTGTGGCGATTTCTTTGAGTTGACGGCAGGCGATGTGGCCGACTGCAGCGGTTTGTACGACCGCGCGGCATTGATTGCCCTGCCGCCGGCGATGCGTGAGCAATACGCGGCTCATTTGATTCGCATTCTGCCGAAGGATTCTCTGGGGCTGTTGATTACCCTGGATTACGATCAGGTGCAGATGGACGGGCCGCCGTTTGCGGTGCTGGATGATGAGGTGCAGCGGTTGTTCGGCGATGTGTGGGCGCTGAAGATTCTGGAAGACCAGGACGTCCTGGGTGAGAGCTGGAAGTTTCTCGAGGCCGGTGTCACGCGGCTTGAGGAGCGGGTTTATCGGGTTTCCAGCCGATAGATTTGTAGTGGTTGTACCGGCCCCATCGCGAGCAGGCTCGCTCCCACATTAGGTAGCGTCGCTCCACTGTGGGAGCGAGCCTGCTCGCGATGGGGCCAGAATGAGCACCACACACTCAAGCAGACAAAAAAAGGCCCGCATTATCACTGCGGGCCTTTTCTTTTGGTGCGGAGCCTGTCAGCCCCGACGACGCAATGCGTCAATGCGCTCTTCCAGCGGCGGGTGGCTCATGAACATACGGGCGAACCCTTGTTTGAGACCACCGTTGATGCCGAAGGCATTCAGCGTGTCCGGCATGTGCACTGGCAGCCCTTGTTCTGCACGCAGACGCTGCAGGGCGCCGATCATTGCGCTGGTGCCGGCCAGGCGTGCACCGGCTTCGTCCGCACGGAACTCACGCTTGCGCGAGAACCACATGACAATGGCGCTGGCCAGAATGCCCAGGACCAGTTCGGCGAAGATGGTCGCCACGTAGTAGGCAATGCCTTGGCCTTCTTCGTTCTTGAAGATCACCTTGTCGACAAAGTTGCCGATGATCCGGGCGAAGAACATCACGAAGGTGTTCACCACGCCCTGGATCAACGCCAGGGTAACCATGTCGCCATTGGCCACGTGGCCGATTTCGTGGGCCAGAACGGCTTTCACTTCATCCGGCGAGAATCGCTCGAGCAAGCCCTGGCTGACCGCGACCAGTGCATCGTTCTTGTTCCAGCCGGTGGCGAAGGCGTTGGCTTCATAGGCCGGGAAAATCCCGACTTCGGGCATCTTGATCCCGGCTTCGCGGGACAATTGCTCGACAGTTTGCAGCAGCCATTGCTCGTGCCGGGTGCGCGGCTGGCTGATGATCTGGGTGCTGGTGCTCATTTTCGCCATCCACTTGGAGATGAACAGCGAGAACAGGGAACCGGCGAAACCAAAGACCGCACAGAAAATCAGCAGCTGATTGAGGTTGAGATCAACCCCATTGGCCGCCATGAACCCGTTGAAGCCGAAAAGGCTCAGGGTGATGCTGGCAATCAGCACGACCGCCAGGTTAGTGGCCAAAAACAGCAAAATGCGCATCATGGTTGTAGAAATCTCCTCGTGCTAAAGATGTAGCGTACTGCGGGGTATATAAGGTGCTGCACCGGGCTATTCAACCGAGTGACTATTTCAAACTGTGTCCTACAACAACAGTCTAGCGGCTTGAAGGGCATTTCCGACGTCGGCATGGGAAACGGTTGTCAGCCAATTAGCGTCGCAGGCCCCCGCCGTTGTTAGGCGCGGGCATGAAACGTGTCGTCCGTCAGCGCTTGAAACAACGATACAGGGTAGGGGGCACAGATGTGTTGCTGAATTAATCACCGTGCGACTTTAACCCGCGTCGCACGGTGACAGAGCACTTACTGGCGATAGGATTTGAGGAAGTTGCCGATCCGGCCGATTGCCTGATCCAGGTCGTCGAGCCGTGGCAGGGTGACCACACGGAAGTGGTCCGGCCATGGCCAGTTGAAGGCCGTGCCTTGTACCACCAGCAGCTTCTCCGAGAGCAGCAGGTCGAGCACGAATTTCTCGTCGTTGTGGATCGGGCAGACTTTCGGGTCGATCCGCGGGAACGCATACAGCGCGCCCATCGGCTTGACGCAGCTCACGCCCGGAATGTCGTTCAGCAGTTCCCAGGTACGATTGCGCTGTTCCAGCAGACGCCCTTGTGGCAGAACCAGATCGTTGATGCTTTGATAGCCGCCCAGCGCGGTCTGAATGGCGTGCTGGCTCGGCACGTTGGCACACAGGCGCATGTTGGCCAGCATGTCGATGCCTTCGATGTAGCTTTGGGCATGATGTTTCGGGCCGGAAATGGCGACCCAGCCGGAACGGAAACCGGCCACGCGATAGGACTTGGACAGACCGTTGAAGGTCAGGCACAGCAAGTCCGGCGCCAGCGAGGCGGTGCAGATATGCACGGCGTCGTCGTACAGGATCTTGTCGTAGATCTCGTCGGAGAACACCACCAGATTGTGCTGGCGGGCCAGTTCCAGCATGCCCAGCAGCACTTCCTTCGAGTACACCGCACCGGTCGGGTTATTCGGGTTGATGATCACCAGCGCCTTGGTGTTCGGGGTGATCTTGGCCTTGATGTCGGCCAGGTCCGGCCACCAGTTGGCCTGCTCGTCGCACAGGTAATGCACCGGGTTGCCGCCCGACAGGCTGACTGCGGCAGTCCACAGCGGATAGTCGGGAGCCGGCACCAGCACTTCGTCGCCGTTGTTGAGCAGGGCCTGCATCGACATCACGATCAGCTCGGAAACGCCGTTGCCCAGGTAGATGTCTTCGATGCCGACGCCTTCCACCTGTTTTTGCTGGTAGTACTGCATCACGGCCTTGCGGGCGCTGAACAGGCCCTTGGAGTCGCTGTAGCCCTGGGCGGTCGGCAGGTTGCGGATCACGTCCTGAAGGATTTCATCCGGCGCTTCGAAACCAAAGGGCGCCGGGTTGCCGATGTTCAGCTTGAGGATGCGATGGCCTTCCTCTTCCAGGCGTTTGGCGTGCTTGAGCACTGGGCCGCGAATGTCGTAGCAGACGTTGGCGAGCTTGTTCGATTTGCTGACCTGCATGGCGATGTGTTCCCGATAATGAACGATCCAGGCGGCGTATGAACGACCGTACTGGGAATCCTGCGTATTCACACAGGCCTGACGCCTTGAGTCGCGGCACTCATAATCCGTTTGAATGCGCGTGGTCTGGCTGCCAGACTGGCGTTTGACGAGGCGCAATCATACGTGCCGCCCGATCCGTGGAAAAGGTACAGATCGGGCTTTTTCAGTTGCTGAGGTGTGATCATGGAAAAGTTGGAAAAAACCCTGGAAGAATGGCGTGAAATGCTCGATCCGGAGCAGTACAACGTTTGCCGCCTCAAGGGCACCGAGCGGCCGTTCTCCGGTAAGTACAACGACAGCAAGGTCGACGGTGTTTATCACTGCATCTGCTGTAACGCGCCGCTGTTCGACTCAAAGACCAAATTCGATTCCGGCTGCGGCTGGCCGAGCTTCTACGCACCGATCGGCGACAGCGCGATGGTCGAGATCCGTGATGTCAGCCACGGTATGATTCGCACTGAAGTGGTCTGCGCCACATGCGATGCGCACCTTGGGCACGTGTTCCCGGACGGTCCACCGCCCACCGGCCTGCGTTATTGCATCAACTCGGTGTGCCTGGACCTCGTTCCCCGCCAATAATCTGCGCAGGGGCGCGGATGTACCCCGCCCCTACGATGAGAATCGTGTGCGGGTCTCTATTGATTTATTAAATTGCACGCAATTCAATTGCTCGCTATGTTTGGTCTTTGTTCTTCCACTCGGAGTTCGTGCCATGAGCGACAACCTGTTGAGCATTCCTTGTACCACCATCAAGGGCGAGCAAAAGACCCTGGCCGATTTCGCCGGCAAAGCAGTGCTGGTGGTCAACACCGCCAGTAAATGCGGGTTCACCCCGCAATACAAAGGTCTCGAAGAGTTGTGGCAGACCTACAAGGATCAAGGCCTGGTGGTGCTCGGCTTTCCCTGCAATCAGTTCGGCAAGCAAGAGCCGGGCAACGAGGGGGCGATTTCCGAGTTCTGCGAGTTGAACTACGGGGTGAGCTTCCCGCTGTTCAAAAAGATCGAAGTCAATGGTGCCGGCGCCCATCCACTGTTCGTTCAGTTGAAAAAACGCGCACCGGGCGTGCTGGGATCCCAGGGCATCAAGTGGAACTTCACCAAGTTCCTGATCGGCAAGGATGGCAAGTTGGTCAAACGCTTTGCTCCGGCGACCAAGCCGCAGGACCTGAGCCGCGAGATCGAAGCCCTGCTCAAATGAATACGTTGTCAGTTGATTCACTGAAGCTCGACAGTCAACTCTGCTTCAAGCTGTATGCCGCATCGCGGGCGGTGATCCGTGCCTACAAGCCTATGCTCGATCAGTTGGGCCTGACTTACCCGCAATACCTGGCAATGCTGGTGTTGTGGGAATGGCAGGAGACGGCGCCAGAGCAGCCGACGGTCAAGGCCCTGGGTGAGCGCCTGGCGCTGGACTCTGGAACCTTGACGCCGCTGCTCAAGCGCCTTGAGCAACTGCAACTGGTGCAGCGTCAGCGTTCGGCGCGAGATGAGCGTGAGGTGCACTTGAGCCTGTCGCCCGCCGGCAAGGCTTTGCGCGATCAGGTCGGGCCGCTCAAGGCCCGGCTGTTATGCGATAGCGGCGTCGATCTGGATCGCCTGAATGATCTGCGCGATGGCCTCGATCACCTGCTGGGGCAAATCAAAGCGCTGTCGTAGCGGGTATCCACAAGTCGAGCAAGGCAGCCAGTTCTTCCCTGCGAAAAGGCTTGGCCAGGTAGTCACTCATGCCCGCCGCACGGCAGCGTTCACGCTCTTCGGACATGGCGTTGGCGGTCAGGGCGACGATGGGCAGCTGTGGCCAGCGCCCGCTGCGACGAATCTGCCGACTGGCTTCATAGCCATCCATCACCGGCATGTTGCAGTCCATCAGCACCAGATCGAATTCGCTCTGCTCAAGCTGATCCAGCGCTTCGCCGCCGTGGGCCGCGACGCTCACCTCGCAACCGAGTTTTCCGAGCATGCCCTTGGCCACCAACTGATTGACCGGGTTGTCTTCCACCAGCAGGATGCGTCCGCGTCGCAGGGGTGAGATGGCTTCGATCCGCGCCCCGTTGATGGTGGTGAGTTCCGGCTGCAGGATCCGCCGTAATGTCTGGTAAAGCGCATTGCGCGCCAGAGGTCGCGCCTGTTGCTGCAAGGGCGCGAGAGCGTTGACTTGGTCGCTGGGCAGGAAACTGCCGTAGGCGGTCACCAGCAGAATCGGCGCGGTGAAGGTAGGGCGCAGGCCAAACAGGCATTCGGGGCAGTCGGTGATCAGCACATCCGGCTCCAGCCCGATCAACCGGTCATCGATGGAACGTTGCTGATAGTCGAGCCCCCAGCTGGGCAGCAGACTGTGCAGCAGTTCCGCCAGACCGCTGCTGGCGGCGGTGATCGCGACGATGTTGCCCCGCAGTGCGGCCGGGGAAATGGCCCGGGTATGGCAGGGCAGGGGCAGGTCGGCGCAGAACTGGCTGCCGAAGCCCGCTTCCGAGCTGATCGTCAGACGCCCTTGCATGGCTTCGCAGAGGCTATAAGTCAGCGCCAGGCCCAACCCGGTGCCACCAAATTGCCGGGTAATACCGGCACCGGCCTGGGTGAAGGGCTGGAAGATTTTGACCTGCGCGTCTTGGGCGATGCCGATGCCAGTGTCGCAGACTTCGATTCGCACACCGTCTTCGAACGTTGAAAGACGCACATCGACCCGTCCGAAACGGGTGAATTTGAGAGCGTTGGACAACAAGTTGCTGACGATCTGCCGGACCCGGGTCGGATCACCGAGCACCAGAGCGGGAAATTGCGGGTCGATCAGGCATGCCAGCTCGACACTGGGCGCGGCGTTCTGGGACAGCAGGTTGGCGGTGTCTTCGATTAGCGAACCAAGGTCGAACGGAATGTGTTCGAGTTCGAGCTGGCCGGCATCGAACTTCGACAGGTCGAGAATATCGTTGAGCAGTTCCACCAGCACTTTGCCCGAGTCATGGGCGATGGACAGCTGTTGCTGCTGCTCGGCATTGAGCGGGCCGTCCAGCGAGAGCGCGATCATCCCCAGCAGACCGTTGAGGGGCGTGCGGATTTCATGACTCATGTTGGCCAGGAACACCGAGCGCGCTTCGGCCATGTCCAGGGCAGTGCTGCGGGCGATTTCCAATTCCTCGTTGGATTGGCTGAGGCGGGTATTGATCGCCTTGAGTTCCGCGGTGCGGGCCGAGACGATGTTTTCCAGTTGCGAGAGGTAGTCAGTCAGGCGGTTTTCGGCGTTGCGCCGTTGCTGGATTTCGGTGGCGATATTTTCGAACTGCTGATTGGCGACCTCGACCAAGACCCCGATTTCATCGTTTTCATGCCCCGTCGGACACTCCAGCAACGTAGGTTCCGCGCTGCGCGGATCACGGCCACTGAGTTCGCGGATAACCCGCACCAGCGGTTTGGTCAGCATCACATAAAACAGCGCCAGCAGAATGCCCGTGAGAATCAGGCTGCGCGCGAAGCCATTGAGCAGGGTCACTTCGGCCCGGCGCAGGAAACGACTGCCGAAGGTGTAGGTATCGACTTCCAGTTGCAAGGTCCCGAGGGATTCGTCCGGCAAGTGGTCGAGGTAAAGGCGGTCTGCGAACTGCCGGTTGGCGCCGAACAGGAAGTCGCTGATCATCCGGTCATTGTTTTCCAGACCCGGACGTTTGACGCTGGCCAGCACGGTATTGTTGTTGTCGGTCAATTGCGCGCCGATGATTGCCGGGGAACGCAACAGACCCAGGGCCAGTTCCTGAGCGAGTTCGGCATCGATGTTGTAGGCGATGCGAGATGCGGGGTTATGGCTGATTTCCAGCAAGGACAGTATTTCGCGGTTGATGGAGGCGTCTTCGCTGGCATAATCGATGCCTATTTGCAGCAGGCTGAGCAGCGTGCCCAGAATGAAACCAGCCAGCACCGTAATCCTGGCTTGTTTGTACGACAGCCGGTGGCTGAACTTGATATCCATGGGATGTTGAACCACTTCCGTTTCCCTTCGCTGCTCAAGCATAGTCGATCATCAATGGATACCGATGTTCTGGCAAAACACTTGTAGGGGTGTAGATGCTGTGTTTCGTCGTTGTACCGCCATCATTACCTTGAACGTGCCCGAGGAGAAGACGTGGATTCCCGATTGAATGCTTTTCTTGAACGCGCCGATGCCGTTCTGGCCCGTATCGAGCCGCTGCTGCCCGCGCCTCGGCAAACCATCGACTGGGCGCACTGCCTGGCCGCACGCTGGCAGCGTGAGGGACGCAGCGGTTTTCTGTTGCCGCTGCAAGTCAGCCTGGACACGCGTTTGTCCGACTTGATCGGCGTTGACCGGCAACTGGAGCAACTGGGCCGCAACACCCGACAGTTCCTCGACGGCATGCCGGCCAACCATGCTTTGCTCTGGGGCTCGCGTGGCACCGGTAAATCGTCGCTGGTGCGTGCCTTGCTGTCGGAACACGCCAAAAGTGGCTTGCGGCTGATCGAGATCGAACGCGATCACCTGGCGGACTTGCCACGCGTCGTCGAGCAGATCGCCAAGTTGCCTCAGCGCTTTGTGCTGTTTTGCGATGACCTGTCGTTCGATTCGGGCGAGGGCGATTACCGCGTGCTCAAGAGCGTGCTCGATGGTTCTCTCGAACAGGCGCCAGATAACGTTCTGCTGTACGCCACCTCCAACCGTCGCCATCTGGTGCCGGAAAAGGAAAGCGATAACGAGAACTGGAAAAGGGTCGATGGCGAACTCCATCCCAGTGAGGCGGTGGAAGACAAGATCGCGCTGTCGGACCGTTTTGGCCTGTGGCTGTCGTTCTATCCGTTTACTCAGGAGCATTTCCTCAACGTCGTCGAACACTGGATCGGCCAATTGGCCGACAAGGCCGGCCTTGAGTGGCAGCGTGACGAAGAGCTGGACATCCTCGCAGTGCGCTGGGCCACGGGCCGGGGCAATCGCAACGGACGTTGCGCGTATCAATTTGCCCGCTATTGGGTCGGGCTGAAGCTGTTGGAGCACAAGGCATGATCGATTTACAAAAGAGCGGCCAGGGCCTGGAGGGCTACGGCATGCTGTGGGCGCAGCTGGAATCACTGCTGGCAGACGAGCGTGATTTTATCGCCAATGCCGCACAATTTTCGGCGTTTCTGTTCAACCAGCTCGATGACCTGAACTGGGCCGGCTTCTACCTTAATCGCAACGAAGAACTGGTGCTTGGCCCGTTTCAGGGGCAGATCGCCTGTGTACGAATTCCATTCGGTCGTGGTGTGTGCGGGGCGGCAGCGGCCACCTTGCAGACTCAACGGGTCGAAGATGTACATGCGTTCCCCGGGCACATCGCGTGCGACAGTGCCTCGAACAGTGAGCTGGTGGTGCCGCTGGTCAAGGACGGTCGACTGATCGGTGTGCTGGACCTCGACAGCCCGAAACTTGCACGTTTTACTGCTGAAGATCAGGCCGGTATCGAGCAACTGGCGGCGATTTTCCTGCGTCTGACTGACTGCTGATCAGGTCTTCAAGCCGGCCTTGATCAACAGGCTTGACGGGTCGACCGCATCAATCTGTCGTGGGTCGAGAAAACGGTTGGCATACTGCAAGTAGACTTCGTCGTTGATGAACAGCCCGAACAACTCAGCGTCAATGTGGGCGTCACGGCACATGGTGGCCATGATGCCCAGCGCTTCGCTCAAGGACTTGGCTTTCTTGTAGGGGCGATCGGCGGCGGTCAGCGCTTCGAAAATATCGGCAATCGCCATCATCCGCGCCGGCAAGCTCATGTCTTCGCGCTTCAACCGTTTGGGATAACCGGTGCCGTCCATTTTTTCGTGGTGGCCACCGGCGATCTCCGCGATGTTGTTGAGGTGGCCGGGGAAGGGCAGGTGACTGAGCATCAGTATCGTCTGTACCATGTGGTGATTGATGATGTAACGCTCCTCGCGGGTCAGGGTGCCTCGGGTGATGCTCAGGTTGTAGAGCTCCCCCCGGTTGTACTTGTAGCGTGGCACGTCAAGCTTGAATCCCCACGGATTGTCGGCCGGAATCAGTTCACTGTCGGCGCGTTCGATGAGGTGTTCGGGTTTATCCGCCAGCAGCGGCTCGCTGACCGGCAGAGTCGGCGGCGGGGTCTGTGCCTGACGACGGTTCTCTTCCCACGAAACCCCCAGTCGATCGTCCAGGGTTCGGGTCCAGGTGCGTTTGGCGATGGTGTTCAGGCGTTGCAGATCGGCCTCGGCCATGGCCTCGCTGCCAAGATTGCAGCGGGCAATGAATGCGAAATCATCATCCAGCGCCGCCAGGTTCGCATGGCGTAATTGCGCCAGAGGCTGCTCGTCTCCCCCTAGGGCGATGGCCTGCCAATAGTTGATCCAGGCATCACGCTTGAGCACTTCGAACCGTGTGCGGATTTCGTGGATGCGGTCGTTCAGGGTCTCAAGCTTCGTGGCTTTGTCGACCACGTATTCAGGCGTGGTGATCTTGCCGCAATCATGCAGCCAGGCAGCGATGTGCAAGGCTTCCCACTCATCGTCGGTGGGCCGATAGCTGCTGAAGGCCGGGGCCTGACTGGCTGCGGCCGCCTGCGCCAGCATCAGCGTCAGTGCCGGCACCCGTTGGCAATGACCGCCGGTATAGGGACTTTTGGCATCGATCGCGCCAGCCAGCAGTTGAATAAAAGAGTCCAGCAGCTGCTTCTGTTTGGCTTGCAGGCGCTGACTTTCGATACTCACGGCGGCTGCACCGGAAACCGCCTGGAGAAACGCGATGCGGTCCGGGCGAAGTTTTTCCAGGTCTTCCTGCGTGCCGCTGTCTGCCAGCAGCAGGATCAGCAGGCCGACGGTTTCGTTATGGCGATTGTGCAGCCGGATACCGATCAGATGAACCCTGGGGCACTCCAGTGCGAGCAAAACCTTCTGCAAATCTCCCGCCTCTTCGAACCCCAGGCTGGTGACGACATTGTTGGCGTTCGACAATTTCTGCATCCATTGAGGGCTCTGCGGGTCCTGAAGCGTGTGTCCTTGAATGGCGAATGACGGCAACGCCTGTGAGCTGCCATGGATGACCAGCGCATGAGGCTCCACGCGATCGTCATCACTTTCCCGCAGGTAGAGCAGACCGGCCTGGGCCTGGCCGATCTTTACGGTTTCAAACAACACCCGTTGCAGCAGCGGGGCAAAACGGGTCTCGGCGCTCAGGCTGTCGGTAATCTGGAAAAAACTCGCCAGGGTGTCTTTCATGCGCGCCATCGACACGCTCAGTTGGTCGACTTCAAGCACCGGCGAGCGACGGGAGGCCGGAAAGTTGAAATCGAAACTGCGAATCGCATCGGCTTCCTGCACCAGGGCGCGCAAGGGTTTGACCAGGATTCTCGAGGTCAGCCAACCCATCGGCAGGCACAACAGCAGCGTCGCCAGGGTAATCAACGCGCCTTGCCAGCGTATGCGGTAGGCATCGACTAGCAATTCGTCCTCCGGCACCAGTAGCGCCAGTTGCAGTCCCTGCGGGCCACCCTCCTGGATGCTGCTGCGCGCCACGATCCATTGACGGCCCGCGGTGTTCAGGCGATTGACCTCGGAGGGGCTGGTGAGCAAAGCCGCGAGCGAGGGGCTCAGATCGGCGGCTTTGATTAACCGGGCGGTCTGGTCGTCGACGATCAGCTTGCTGCTGTCGGGGTAAGCGATGGCATTGCCCTGGGCATCGAACAGCACAATTTCGGTACTGGGGGTCACCACATGTTCGGCCAGGGTTGCGGACAGTTCAGCCAGCGTGAGGTCGGCCCCCATCACTGCATGCTCGCCACTGCGCCGGGCCAGTGTGGTGCCGACGTTGTGAGTGGAGAAAAAAAGGTAGGGCTCGGTGGTGATCTGATCATGGTTGCCGAGGGCACTGGAGAACCAGGCGCGGGTACGGGGATCGTAGGTCTCGTCGGGGTTGTCCTGGCGGCTGACAAGGGCCAGGTTCTGATCGAAAAACAATGATCGGGAGCGGATCTGGCCGGCGCCTGGGTGTTCGATGCTCCACACCTGATACGCCGCCGTGGCCGGTGCCTTGACCTGTGTTTTCAGGGTGACGGTACGCAGGGGACGAACCATGAAGAAGTCGCCATTAGCGTAGCCCAGGTACAGCGAGGCCAGATCGGGATTGTCCTTGAGCGATTGGCTGAAGGGCTTGAGCAACGCCAGGCGTTGCTCAAGGTCAGGCGCCTGGGTCGCCGGGTTGTCCGCCAGCAGGTTGAGCAGATGACGAATCGGCTGATAGGTGCGATGCAGGTCCAGACGGACATCCTGCTCGATGCGGTTGAAGAGTTTTTCGCTGCTGGAAAGGATGATCTGGGTGGTTTGCCGATAGTTGAAAATACCCAGTACCACCCCGGTCAGTAACAACAGGAAGGTGAACATCACGCTGATATGGATGTGCAGAGGAAACCGGCGTTGATCCGGGCGCAGTGGGCTGGGCATTGCAGCTTTCTCCATGATGATTAACACACTGCTCAGCCCCCAAGCATAGTTAATGCTCCTTCATTGTGCTTTTGTCATGGCGTGCCATCTGTTGTTGCAATGATTGCTCCAGTTCGAGCATGGCGCGCTCCATGGCCTTGCTGCAATCGGCCACTTCATCGTGGTGGAGTCTGTTATTGCAGGCCTGTTCGAGCGCCTCGCAGCTGTCGATCAGTCGGCAGGCCTGGACGATTCGGGCCGCGCCCTTGATTTTGTGGGCAATGTCGAGGAGTGATTGCCGGTCCTTTGACTCGGATAACGCCAGCAGCGCTTTGCGGTCCAGGCGGGTGCTGTTCAGCAGTTCGGTCAACAATCGCTGGTTCAGTGTCGGGTTGCCACCGGTCAACAGGTGCAGCCCCTCCAGACTGAAGGCCGGTGCGCGGACCGTCGGCGTGATGCCTTCGACCCTCTGGCTCAAGGCCGTCAGGCTGAGAGGTTTGAACAGGCAATCGTCCATCCCGGCCAGTTTGCAGCGTTGTCTTTCCTCCGGCTGTGCGTTGGCGGTGAAACCCAGAACGGTACAGGGAGGGCGTTGCAGGTGCTGTTCATGTTGGCGAATGGCCCTGGCCAGCTCATATCCATTCATGATCGGCATGTTGCAATCGGCAATCACCAGGTCGAATGGCTGACTCTTCCAGGCTTCGAACCCCGCCTCGCCATCCGCTGCGACGTTGAACCGATGCCCCAGAAACTCCAGTTGCTGACACATGAGCAAGCGATTGGCCGGATGATCATCGACCACCAGCACGTTCAAGGGGGTAGTGCTTGGCTGGATTTGCGGCTCGACAGATTCCGGCATCCGTTCCGTCGGCAGGGTGGCCAGGTTCAGCGAAATGCGGACCTTCGTGCCGACTCCCGACTGACTGTTCAATTGCAGGCTGCCGCCCATCATTTCGCACAGATTGCGACTGATCACCAGGCCCAGCCCCGCACCGCCTCTGGCTAACTGGCCGGAGTTATCGGCCTGGACGAAAGGCTCGAACAACCGCTGTTGATCCTGCTCGCTGATTCCTGCGCCACTGTCTTCCACCAGTAACTGCAACTGGACCCGGTCGGGCTCGTCGGTCGACTGCAACTCGACGCTGATCCTGACCTGGCCCTGTTGCGTGAACTTGATGGCATTGCTGATCAGATTGGACAGCACCTGCTTGAAGCGCATCGGGTCCAATACGACATCGGTGGTCGGTTTGGCAGGGCTGAACTCCAGTTGCAGTCCGAGATTTTTCTGCCGGGCCAGCCCATCGAAAATCCGCACCACCGAGGCTACGGTTTCAGCCAGATTGACGCGCTCCGGGCTCAGGTTCAGACGCCCGGATTCGATGCGCGCAATATCAAGAATGTCCCCGATCAGTTCCAGCAGGTCTTTCGCCGAGTGGTACGCGACGTCAATGGCGGGGCGATCCGGATGACTGTGATCGATACGTTTGAGCGTCAGTTCGAGCATGCCGATGATTGCATTCATGGGCGTGCGGATCTCATGGCTCATGGTCGCCAGAAAGGTGCTTTTAGCTCGGTTGGCAGCATCGGCTTGTTCCTTCGCGGCCCGTAGTTCATCGAACAGTTGCCGGCGTTCGCTGATGTCGATCCAGCCGCCAATGATGCCCTGCACGTCACCGCTCGAGTCGCGATAGGGAAGAATCCAGTGATAGATCGTCAGCTTGCGGTCTTCGATGTGCAACGGACGGTCGAGAATCAGCGGCGTTCCCTCGGCCATGACGCGCTGGTAGTCCGCCTGATATTCCCGTGCTTCGAAGAGGTTGCCGAGGGTGCCCTGTATGACACCTTTACCGATGATGTCTTCGCGTTTCGCGCAGAAGGTTTCCAGATAACTGTCGTTGCAGCTTTGCAGCAATCCCTGGCGATCACGCACGTAAATGGGATGAGGCGTGCCATTGACCAGCGATCGCATGAATTCCAGTTGATCGTTCAATGCGCGCTCGGCCGCCTGCCGCTGTTTGATCTGGCGCCTCATATAGGCGTTCCAGGCAACGGATATCAGCAGCAACACGCCGGCGCCTATAACGATCTGATAGAACACGCGATGATAGTTGCGCCAGGTACTTTGCGAGACTGCTGAATAGCCGCGCCAGCGGTTGTTGATGATGCCCAGCTCTTCGGGGGCGATGCTCAGCAGCGCCTTGTCGAGGATGGCATTCAGTTCCTTGGCGTCGCGCCCGGTCGCCAGGGAAAACGCTGCCTGTCGGGTACCGATGGTGGTGCTGATCTGAAGTGTCTGTTCGAAGGTCCGCGATGAAATGAAGTAGTTGGCGGTCACCAGTGAGTTCACCGCACCTTCTGCCTGGCCCTCGGCGAGCAACTCAACGGCACTGAACGTGTCCGGGGTCTCAACCAGGTTGATTCGCGGAAACTCGCTGCGCAGGTAATCCACCAGTGGGTTGCCTTGGGCGATGGCCAGGCGTTTGTCCTGCAATTGCGTGAGGTTTGTCGGGCTGTCGGCCGCTTTGCGCGTCAGCAGCACAAAGGAGTTTTCCAGATAGGGACGGCTGAAGCTCAACGTCGTTTCACGTTGAACGCTGGGGAGCAGGGCGGCGATCAGGTCGGCCTGATGGTTGGCGATTTGCTCGATCATCTCGTCATCGCTTCGGCTGCGCTGGATGTCGAAACGCAAACCGGTGCGCAATCTGATCAGCTCGAGCAGATCAGCCGTGACGCCCCGAAAGTTGCCGTCGCTGTCGAAAAACGTCAGTGGCGCAAACGCTTCATTGACCACGACGCGCACGACTGGATGTTGTGCCAGCCAGCGCTCTTCACGGTGGCTGAGTTGCAGCTTGTGATCGGTGAGAAGAATGTCGCTGCCGGCACTCCAGCGTTTGGCAATGTTTTCTCGCTCGCTGGTGGGGATGGCCTTGAGTACTGCGTTGATGATAGCGAGCAGATCCGGATTGTCCTTCTGCACGGCAAAGCTGAAACCATGGGCTTCGTGTTTACCGAAGTTGGCCATGCGGATGTTGTTCAAATACCCCTTGTTGATCATGTAGTGGGTTGAAATGGTGTCGCCGAGAAAAACGTCGGCCTGGTCGAAGGCAACCGCATTGATTGCATTCTGGTAGGACGGGTAAGAGGTGATGATTGCCTTCGGATACAGCGCCCTGACTTCGTCCAGAGGCAGATAGTGATACACCATGCTGAGCCGCATGCCGGCAAGTCCATCGGTCAGCGATCTGGTTTCTCCTTCTCGTGTCACCAGTACCGGTTGATCCACCGCATAAGGCGTGGACAGGGCAATGTCGGCATTGTCGGCCTCGAACCCATTGGCGGTGCCAAGCATGTCGACCTGGCCTTTTTCCAGCGCCTCGATAGCGGCCCCTCGGGAGGCGAAGCGCTGAACCTTGACCGGCAACCCTATGGCCTTGCCGAGGATGCCTGCGTAATCGGCGGTGAAACCTTCATAGTCGTGGCCGCTGAGGGTCAGGTCGAAAGGAGGATAATCCGGGGCCGATGTACCCAGGATCAATTCACGTTTGTCTTTGACCCATTGTCGTTGTGAGGTATCCAGCTGGACTTCCATGTGCCCGGCCGTTGAACGACTGAGCAGGGTGTAGTGTTCGCTGGCTGTCTGAGCCGCGAGTACTGAAGTGCTCAGGCATAAACCCGCGGCCATGAGTATCAGACAATCCTTGAAACGGCTGGGCATCCTGTTTCTCACACTAACGCGTTACGTTTTGCCATATCGATGAGTTCAACCAGGGATTTGGCCTTGAGTTTCTGCATCAGTCGTTTTTTATAAGTGCTGACCGTCTTGTTGCTGAGAAACATGCCCTTGGCAATTTCTTTGTTTGTACGGCCCTGGGCGAAAAGTTGTAATACCATCAGTTCTCGATCATTAACGGATTTGAACAATTCCAGGTCGGCCCAGCGCACGTCGTCACGACGAACAGGGTTCAACGCTTGACTGGGGAAGTAGTTGTAACCAGATAAAACTGCTTTGATCGCACTCATCAGTTCACTGAGGTCTTCCTGTTTGCATACATAGCCCGATGCACCGGACTGCATGCAGCGAATACCGAAAAGTGTCGGGCATTGTGCAGTTAATACCAGTGTTTTTAACGGTGTGCTCATGGCATTGAAGCGGGAAAGAACTTCCAGCCCATCCAGTTTGGGAATGCTGATGTCGAGGATGATCAGGTCAGGCATGCATTCGCGAACCATCTGCATTGCATCGACCCCATTGTCAGTTTCGCCGACGACTTTGTAACCTTCATGTTCCAGCAGCATTCGAACCGCAAGGCGGATGACAGGGTGATCGTCGACAATAAAAACGGAGTTCATAATCAATTCCCATACGTGCACAAATAATGCGCGCACCTTAGCTCAGATAGTTATGGGGCCGCATGAACTGAGGGAGCTATAGCGGCAATATAGGAAAAGTCCTACAACTGAAGAAGAATGGGACTACGTATCAACTAGGTTGTGCATGAGGAAAGGCGAAAGTTTGGTAGGACTAGTCAAGCGATTGAAAGCATTGAGCTAGAGGTCTGAATCTATACGTTGTTCATTGTTTTAGTGTGTTTGGGTTTTTGTGTTTTTATACGGAGGCCAAGGTCAATAAGTTTCTGAAGTCTGATTGTTTCAATGGTTTGATCAAGTAACCGAGCAAGGGTAATCCATGGTCGTAGGCCATTACTTTAAGTTTGTCCAGTTCGACGGATGTCAGGCTGCTCAGAAGTATTGCCTGCCTGATCATCCCCCGGTGACTGGCGTATTCGATCAAATCAAGGCCTGCAAGGTCGGGCAGGCATTGATCGCACAGAAGAATGTCGAACGGTTGCGCAGCCTTGAGCATTTGTTGCAAGGCGCCTCTGGCACTGTCAGTGGCGGTCAGTTGGGTGAAGCCAAAACTCTCGAGCAGGTACTGAGTCGCCCGTAGCTGAAAGGGATGATCTTCCACCAGCAAGATGCGCCAATCATGTTTGAACATAGGAGCTTTCATGAGTCATCTGTCGAGCAAAGGGAGTGAGATTATTTCGCGAGATGGCCGAACAATCGATCAGTCCGCTCCGCACAAGGTGTAGGGCGATTCTGTCGACGTTGAAATACAGATGAATGTCGAGAATTCGATCAGCCGCTCAGAGCTCTCTGACAGGCTGATCGATACGTTTTTATCGGTGGCTTGAACGCCCGGTCATTTCCAGCGCCATTTCACCGGCATAGCTGTCGGTCATGCCGGCGATGAAATCAATCATGCGCAAGAAGGAGGTGTGTAAAGGGCCGTGAGGATCGGGTGCATTATTGCCCAACAGGTCGAGTATGCGGCGGTGCTTGAAGGATGGCGTACGGCCGTTGTGTTGCTCCAGCGCTGCGCCGCAAAAGGCGTTGAGCAGGATTTCCAGGGTGGTGTAGGCGCCAATTTCGTGGAGTGTCTTGCGCTTGTCCTGGAAGATTTTTTTGCGCGCCATGTCCTTGGCATTCAAGACGCAACGTTTGGCGGGGCCGTGCATGTGTTCCACCAGGTCGCCAGCCAGCGTGCCGGCCAGCAGCGCGTCCTGTTGCTCGACGAACGCTCGGGCTGCTGCGTTGGTCAGGTGTTCGATGGCTTTGCCCCGCAGGATCGCCAGTTTGCGCCGGCGCGAATCTTGCGGGCCGAGCTGGCGATAGGTTTCCGGGAGATCGTCGCCCACCAGGTCCAGCAGCAGGGACTCGACTTCGGCGTACTCCAACAGGTCCATCTCCAGGCCATCTTCCAGATCGATCAGCGCGTAGCAGATGTCGTCGGCGGCCTCCATCAGGTACACCAGCGGATGGCGCGCCCAGCGTTGTTCGTCCAGTTGGGGCAGACCGAGCTTGTGAGCGATCTGTTCCAGCAGTGGCAGTTCGCTCTGATAACAGCCGAACTTGTGCTTCTTGTAGCCCAGTGAGTCGGCGTGCCGGGCAGTCCACGGGTATTTGAGGTAGGTGCCCAGCGTGGCGTAGGTCAGCCGGGTCCCCCCTTCGAACTGGTGGTATTCAAGCTGGGTAAGTACCCGGAAACCTTGGGCATTGCCTTCGAAATTGAGGAAGTCGTTGCGTTCGGCTTCGCTCATCGCATCCAGCCAGCCACGGCCGGCGGCCTGCTGGAACCAGTGGCGGATCGCGTCTTCACCGGAATGACCGAAGGGCGGATTACCGATGTCATGGGCCAGGCAAGCCGATTGCACCACCATGCCCAGATCGCTCGGTTCGCACCAGTCGGGCAGGGCGCTACGGATGGTTTCACCGACACGCATGCCCAGCGAACGGCCGACGCAGCTGACCTCCAGCGAGTGGGTCAGGCGCGTGTGGATGTGATCGTTGCTGGAGACCGGATGGACCTGGGTCTTGCGCCCGAGACGGCGAAATGCGCCCGAGAAAATGATGCGGTCGTGGTCTTTATGGAAAGGGCTGCGGCCGAGTTCTTCCGGGCTGTGCACAGGCTTTCCGAGGCGTTCGCGGGTGAGCAGGGTTTGCCAATCCAAGGCTGGTTTCTCCGTCAGGTGACTGATCCCCTAGCTTCCCGGTTCGCGCCGATACCTGCAAGAGGAACCAGGGTCTGTTGACGTATGGTGACGACCGCGACGGCGGCCCACTTGCCTCGCACAAGTTGGCACAGCAACGCGGTTCGCCACCATACGTCAACAGACCCTAAAGCCCCGCGGCATCGATATCGATGAGCAGCAGTCGCTCGCCGTTATCGAAGAATTGCCCGGCGGTGAGGCAGTACTGATTGCTGGTGGCATCGCGGTAGGTGTTGGAAAGCGTCAGCCGGCGCTCATCCCAACCCTCGGCCAGCAAGTGATAAAAGTAGGGGCGCCATGACCAGTTATGGCCCAAGTAGCGGTTATCGGCTTCCCAGCCGTTGTTGCGCCATTCCAGATTGGGGGTCAGCTGCGTGCCGTGGCGGTCGCATTGATAAAAGCGCAACAACCAGGGAAACGCTTCCAGTTGCGGCAAGGTGCTGAGGGGCGCGCTGGCTTGAGCCCAGGCTTGCAGGATGGTCATCAGTTCGCTGAGTTGCTGGCGCATGATCATCAGGCGAGCGCGCTCAGCCAGTTTTTGCTGAACATAGCGCTGACGCAGTTGCGCGAAGCGCTCGACAAAGGCATCTGTGGCGAAGAAATCAGCTTGCGCACGGGCGAACAGAAAGCCCTGTACGTAGCGTGAACCACACTCCAGGGCAAAATTCAGTTGAGCTTCGGTTTCCACGCCCTCAGCGATAATCCAGCAACCGGTTTTCTCCGCCATTTGCGCCAGTGCCTTCACCACCTCGCTGCTGGGGCCTCCCAATGCGGCGGCCTGGAACAATCGCATGTCGAGCTTGAGAATGTCCGGTTGCAGGGCCAGCACGCGATCGAGCTGAGAGTAACCGGCACCGAAATCATCAATGGCGATCCGCGCCCCGGCTTGTCGGTAACGGGCCACGACTTCGGCAAGACGCTGGCTGTCACCGCCCAGTTCGGTGATCTCAAAGACGATTCGTTGCGCGTCGACGCCATGCCTGCTCAGCTGCTTGAGGCTTGGCAGTGCCTGGTCCCGGTGCAAGCGACTGATCCAGCGGGGCGATATGTTGAGGCTGAGAAACCAGTCCGGGGGCGCTTCATGCAGACGGCTCAGCGCATCATCGCGAATCTGGCGATCAAGACGACGCAGGGCGATGGCGGGGGTTCGCGGGTCGGCGAACAGCGGTCCTACCGAGGTCAGTTGACCGTCGGCCTGACGCAGTCGACCCAGCGCTTCGACGCCAGCGATGCGGCCCGTGGCGGTATCGATGAACGGCTGAAAGCAGGCGAGCGGTTGCCCGTCGATCACAAGGCCTCCTTAGTAAGGTTTTGTTCCGGGTAAACCTGGACACCAAGCAGGCACGCAGGACTAACCTCTCATAAAGAGGTTAATCCAGGTGGTGTTGCAAGAATGCAGCCAAACAGGACTGATTAGTGTTTGCGCGAAGAGTTCTGCATGATCAGCTTGATCAGTGGCCCCAGCGTGACGCCCAGGCGAGCCAGCCGAGTCAGGCTGCCGATACCGCCACCCTTGGCACCCTTGCCGGTCAGAAAGCCCAACCCGATCACGGCCGCGATGCCCCAGAGCGGGGCGTGTTTGATGCCGAGACCGTCTTGCAGGTTTTGCGTCATGCCACGCACCCGTTGCAAGGGATGCAGCAGCTGTTGGGATTCGTGGCGAATTTCCTGGCGATGCATTTCCATGCGCAGGCGAATCAGCGCCTTGCGCATTTCCGTGCGCGAGCTGTTGCGGGGAAGTTCAGACAGGCTCATGGCAACAGACGCTCCCGATCATTGGCCAACTCTTCCAGAGTGCCGTGGAAGGGCGAGGATTCATCGAAAATCGCTGCTCTCAAGCGCATCGCACAGAACAACGCGGCGAGGGTATAGAACACACAGAGCCCGATGATTGCTGCCAGGCGATAGGTGTCCCAAAACAGGATCAACACCAGCGTCGACAAGCCCACCAGCAATAACAAGGCAAAGACCAGCGTCAGGCCTGCAAACAACAACAGGCTTACCGTGCGTGCTTTTTGTTCCTGCAATTCAATGCCAAACAGTTCGACATGACTGTGCAGCAGTCCAAGAAACGCGGCACCGAGGCGCCGCGGGGATGAGCCGGTGCCCGTCGCGGACGGGTCGGATTCGCCGATCGCCATATTAGCGCCGAGTGGCCAGCAGGCCGATCAGGAACCCCACGCCAGCCGCGATCCCGATCGATTGCCATGGGTTGGCCTGGACGTAATCTTCCGTGGCGGTGACAGCGGCTTTGCCGCGCTCGCGCACAGAGTCTTCGGTCAATTTCAGGGTTTCCCGCGCGCGCAGCAGACTGTCATGGATCTGCTGGCGCAACTCATCGGCTTGATCGCCAGCCAGGGATTTGGTGTGCTCCAGCAACCTTTCAGTGTCGGTGACCAGTGTCTGAAAATCTTCCATCAAAACTTCTTGAGCAGTCTTTGCTGTGGTGCGTGCCATTGGTGATCTCCGTGAGTGGCTTCTGAAGCGTTCGAGTATGAGCCTTGCGTGAAGGTTCAGTACAAATGACTGGTACAACTTTTGCTATGTCGTGGTGCGTCAGCCTGCGCCGTCGCGCTGTTGCTGGGCATGATTTCAGGAAAACCTTAACTCAAATAATCAAAACTCGCGCAAAGGTTCCGTTCTTGTGCGCCAAAGCGGTTCATCCGGATCAGCGCTTCAGTCTGGATCGGCTGCAACTTGGTGCGTCAGCCTTCTGCACGAACTGCTTTGGTGCTTTTTTTCAGCCTTCAGGTCTGCCAATCCATGGAAAATCTGCAAAGTGCTGTGGACAGTCTGGTCCATAGCTCCAACACGTTGTTCATCCTTATCGGTGCGGTCATGGTCCTGGCCATGCACGCCGGTTTCGCCTTTCTCGAGGTGGGTACGGTTCGACAAAAAAACCAGGTCAACGCTTTGTCGAAGATCCTCAGCGACTTCGCCATTTCGACCCTGGCCTACTTCTTTATAGGCTATTGGATTTCCTACGGAGTCACTTTCATGCAGCCGGCGGCGGTGATCACCGCCGATCATGGCTATGGGCTGGTGAAGTTTTTCTTTCTGTTGACCTTTGCTGCGGCGATACCGGCAATCATTTCGGGAGGCATCGCCGAGCGCGCCCGGTTCGTCCCGCAGTTGTGTGCGACGGCGCTGATCGTGGCGTTCATCTATCCCTTCTTCGAAGGCATGATCTGGAATGGCAACTTTGGTTTGCAAGCCTGGTTGCTGGAACGCTTCGGTGCCAGTTTCCATGACTTCGCAGGCTCTGTGGTGGTTCACGCCATGGGTGGCTGGCTGGCACTCGCGGCGGTGTTGTTGCTCGGCCCAAGGCAAGGTCGTTATCGCGATGGACGACTGGTGGCATTCGCACCGTCGAGCATTCCCTTTCTGGCGTTGGGTTCCTGGATTCTGATCGTTGGCTGGTTCGGCTTCAACGTAATGAGCGCTCAAACACTGCAAGGGGTCAGCGGGCTGGTCGCGGTGAATTCGTTGATGGCCATGGTCGGTGGCACCGTGGCGGCGTTGATCGCCGGGCGCAATGACCCGGGCTTCCTGCATAACGGCCCATTGGCCGGACTGGTGGCGATCTGCGCCGGATCGGATCTGATGCACCCGGTGGGCGCGTTGGTGACCGGTGCCATCGCCGGGGCACTGTTTGTCTGGTGCTTTACCGCCGCCCAAGGCAAATGGCATATCGATGATGTGCTGGGCGTCTGGCCTCTGCATGGGCTGTGTGGTGTCTGGGGCGGGATCGCTTGCGGCATCTTTGGTCAAACCGCCTTGGGTGGTTTGGGGGGCGTGAGCCTGATCAGTCAGTTGATCGGCACTTCTCTGGGTGTGATCGTGGCGCTTGCCGGCGGTTTTGCGGTGTATGGCGTAATCAAGGCGTTCCATGGTCTGCGCCTGAGCCAGGAAGAGGAGTATTACGGCGCGGACTTGTCGGTGCACAAGATCGGTGCCGTGAGCCAGGATTGAATCAGCGTTCCTCATCGTCGGCACCGGGGTAAAAGCCGTGCAGCAGGCGATAGCGGTCACGCCGTACCTGGTCGACCCGGTCTCGCACCTGCTGGCCGGGTATGCCCAGCATGATCAGCGCGTGGGAGACGAGCATCAGGCTCGACTCCAGCAACTCGGGTACGACTTCGCTGGCACCGGCTGCCTTCAACTCGGCCAACTGACTGTCGTCCCGTGTGCGCACCAGGATCGACACACTCGGGTTGAACCGGCGTGCCTCCTTGAGTATCAACAGTGCGATGTCCGTCTGATCCACGGCGATCACCAATAGTCTGGCGCGTTCCAGCCCTATCGCCACCAGCAGTTCGCCGCGACGTGAATCGCCGTAATGGACGCAGTTTTCATTGACGGCTGCTTCCTGAACCCGCACCGGGTCGGTATCCAGCGCAATGTACGGTTGATCTACATTACGCAGGACGCGCCCGATGGACTGACCTACGCGGCCATACCCACAGATCACCACGTGATTGTGCAAGCCAGCGTTGAGTGCGCTGATTTTTTCGAGTTCGGCTTCTTCGTTGGGCTTGTGGTGCAGGCGTGTGGCGATGTGGGGAGCGGCGCGCAGCAGTAAAGGCGTCACCAGCATCGAGCAGAACGTGGCGGCTAGCAGCAGGCCACCGAAGTCGGCGGGCATCAGTTTGTTCTGCTGCATTTGCGTCATCAGGGCAAAACAGAATTCACCCCCTTGAGCCAAGGCCAGGCCGCTGCGCCAGGCGGTTTCGACATCGCTGCCGCGCCATTTGACCAGCAGCGCGACCACGGTGCCTTTGATCAGCAGTAATCCCAGCGTCAGTCCGAGAATCAGCAAGCCGTGGCTGGCAAACAAGCGCAAGTCGATCAACATGCCGATGCTGACGAAGAATACCCCGAGCAGAATGTCGCGAAACGGACGGATGTCCGCCTCGATCTGATGTCGGTAGTGGCTTTCCCCCAGTAGCATGCCGGCGAGAAAGGCGCCCAGGGCTGGGGAGAGGCCGAGCAGGTGAGTCAGCCAGGCCGTCAGCAGAACGATCACCAGCGCCAACAGCACGAACAGCTCGGCGGACCGGGACGCGGCGACTTCATGAAACAGCCGTGGCAAAAACCAGCGACTGACCAGCAGCAGACCGACGAACAGCACGATCGTCTTGCCCAGCGTCAATGGCAGAGCCCAATACCAGACCTGGTCGCTATTACCGGCGAACACCGGCACCAGGGTCAGTAGCAGCACTGCGACCACGTCCTGGAACAACAGCACGGCGATGGCATTCTGGCCGTGGCGGCTGAAAAGCTCACCGAGGCTGCTTAACTCCTTGCTGACAATGGCGGTGGACGACAGCGCCAAACCGGCACCGAGTAACAGTGCAGGCGTGGTTGGCATGCCGAACAGCATCAGCAACATCCCCAGCGCGATCCCGGAAACCAGCACTTGCAGGCTGCCCAGGCCAAACACCACTTGGCGCAGTGCGAGCATTTTCGATAGAGAAAATTCAAGCCCGAGAGAAAACAGCAGGAACACCACGCCCAACTCGGCAAGGTCGGGCAACTCTTCGCTTTCATTCACCCAGTTGAACGCGGTCGGTCCGATCATCAGCCCTACGCACAGGTAACCCAGCACCGGTGGCAAGCGCAGGCGCTGGAACAGTGCAATCACTACCAAAGAGGCGGTGAAGATGATCAACAGATTGGCGAACACAAAAAACTCCGGTGAGGGATCTGGCTACTCAAGCGTAGAAGTAAAAAAGACGCGAGCATCGCGCAAATGGCCGTTAAGGCGAATGATGTGCGTCAGGAGTTTGCCGAAATCTCTTGAAATGCCATTGCTCAGACAGATAGGGCATCGGCTCGACTGCTTTTGATCGCGGGCCTAGAATGAGCGCTTACTTCGATGGGTCTTGTCGTCATGCCTCCTGAATGTCAGTTGTTCGGCACCGTTGGTTGCCATCTTTGTGAAGTCGCCGAAGCCATGCTGATGGAGTTTGTCGAGCGTGGTCTGTTGGTGGAGCTGGTGGATATCGCTGACGATGAAACCTGGTTCGAAGCTTACAGTCTGCGTATTCCGGTGTTGCGACGGGTCGATACCGGCGCTGAGTTGGGCTGGCCGTTCGGTGCCGATGAAGTGGTGGCGTTCCTGCGCGAACCCTGACGCTGCTGGCGATGCGCCCCACCTGTCGCGATCCTCGTTTCATCCCTTGGCCAAAGACAGGTTATTCGGTTACTGTATGTTCATACAGTTACTCCGATTGCCTGCCATGCTTTTCCCGGTTTCGGGTTTACGCAGGCGATCCCGGACGTCAGAGGGATGAACCTTGGTCAATGTCGAGCAATTGAAGAACAGCGTGAACCGGATGTCGGCAGACGTGGTGCGCGAGGCTGTCCTCGAACTGCGTTTGGATGGTTTGGTCACGGAGGGGAAAACACCCTTCAACAAATTGCATTTCAATACCTGTTTCGCCGAAATCGAAGCCTTGTTCCAGCGTGCGGGCTACCACCGGCAGCTGGATGTCGTGGGCTATCAGGGGTTGTTGTATGCGCTTTATGATCCGGGGCGCTGGGAAGCGGTCGATGTGCTGCGCTGGCTCAAGGAGTTCACCGAAGCGGCCGCTCGAGCACAGTCGATACCGGCCTGAGGATTCTCTTCTAGGTTCGTTCCGGCCACTGTTGGATAATGCCGCTCTGTATTGAGGGGTTAGAGCTTTTCGTATGTCCACTTCATCTTTTTCTGCCGCACACAACCAGGCCAGCACGCTCTATCTGCCGCCGGGGACGTGGCAGACCGTCCTCGATTGCCTGTGCGAACACTTCAGCGCCATCGGTCGTGAACAATGGCTGGACAGAATTGCTCGCGGTCGTGTCCTTGATGGGCAAGGCCTGCCGATCCCCCTGAACCTGCCTTACAAGGAAGGTCTGCGGATTCATTATTTCCGTGAGGTGCCCGACGAAAAACCGATCCCGGTGGTGGAGTCGATCCTCTATGCCGACGAGCATCTGGTGGTGGCGGACAAGCCGCACTTTCTGCCCGTGACTCCGGCGGGCGAATACGTGGAGCAGACATTGCTGCGGCGGCTGATCCGTCGCCTGGATAACCCGCATCTGGTGCCTTTGCATCGCATTGACCGGCATACGGCGGGGCTGGTGCTGTTTTCAGCCAACCCTCAGAGTCGGTCGGCGTATCAATCCTTGTTTCCTGCACGCCAGATCGAAAAGCGCTATGAAGCAATCGCCCGGGCATTGCCGGAGCACACCTTCCCGCTGGTTCATAAAAGCCGACTTATCGATGGCGAGCCGTTTTTTCGCATGCAAGAAGGTCCGGGCATCAGCAATACCGAGACGGCTGTCGAGGTCAGGGAAAAAAACGGTGAACTCTGGCGTTATGCGTTGTACCCGGTGACGGGCAAGAAACATCAGTTGCGAGTTCACATGACAGCCCTGGGGGCCAGCATCTGCAATGATCCGTTCTATCCGCAGGTGCTCAAGGACGTAGAAGATGACTATGCCAACCCCTTGAAGCTGTTGGCCCAGGGGCTGCGATTTGTCGATCCGGTCACGGGGCAGGAAAGAGAATTCGAAAGCACCATCACCTTACAGTGGTGATCACAGGGCTAACGACCCTGCTTTTCTTCAGCCACGAAAAAGCCCGCTTTAAAAGCGGGCTTTTCTGTATCTGGTTGTCGCCGTAAAGATTACAGATCTTTAACGGTACGGACCTGATCTTTGTTGACGCGGGTGTGCTTGCCATCCAGTTGTTCGAATTCGTAAAAGCCCGATTCTTCATCGTACTTAGGCGCGTCGACGGCCTGGATTTCTCGACCGTCATTCAAGGTGATCACTGTAGGCGATGCGCAACCGGCGAGGGTGGCAAGGCCCAGTGCGAGCATGAAAGTGGCGAGGGTCCGTTGAGTCATGGGTGTGTCTCCGAATGGGAATTCTTTTGGTTGCTGAGCTTGAGACGTATACAACGCGCGCAAGTTCCTTCGCGTGTCAGTCTGACACAGTGTGGTGTGTGCTTAACAGTTCAGGCGTATTAAGATTGGCCAGGCGGGGGTCGTTATCCGGGCATTGCAGGGCTGTGGCGCCCAGCTTGCGCATAAGGCGACCCGGGCTGCGCTCGCCTTCGTTCCAGGCAGTCTCGAAAGCCGCTGAAAGGGCGACGGGAATCATGCACAGCAAGGGTTCCCAATGTTCACCATGGCGCAGCATCAGCGGTTTGTCCGGATGCTGCCCGGCAGTTTCACGCATGTTCTGGAGCAGCGCGGCATCGATGCGTGGCACATCGCAGGGCAGCACAAGTAAGCAGGCGTGACGGGCGGCCTTCAGGCCAGCGCGAATACCCGCCAACGGCCCCGGAAAGTCGCCTTCGTCGTCATGGACCAACTGATCCGCATAAGGCGCATATTTTTCCGGGTTTCTGTTGCAGGAGATGATCAGGTCATCACTCAGCGGGCGCGTCTTGCGGTGCAGATGCGCGATCAGCGGTTCGCCGTGCCAATCCAGCAATCCCTTGTCCTGACCGCCCATGCGTTGGCCGCGACCGCCGGCCAGGAGCAGAATGGAGCAAGGTGCCAGAGGTGTATTCGAGGTCATCGCACTTCTCCATGAGGGCGGCGAAAAAATGAGGCGCTGTGATATAACACCGGGCTGTTTCTCCTACAACTGGACGAGCCTATGAAAGCCAAGGCTGATGTACCTTTCGCACCGCTCAACATCGCGGTGCTGACTGTCAGCGATACCCGTACCCTGGAAACCGATACCTCAGGCCAGGTCTTCGTCGACCGTTTGAGCGCTGCCGGTCATAACCTGGCGGCCCGTGTATTGCTTAAAGATGACCTCTACAAAATTCGCGCGCAAGTCGCCAACTGGATTGCTGATGAGGTCGTGCAAGTGGTGCTGATCACCGGCGGTACCGGGTTCACCGGTCGCGACAGCACGCCCGAAGCCGTGAGTTGCCTGCTGGATAAACAGGTCGATGGTTTTGGTGAATTGTTCCGGCAGATATCGGTAGCGGATATCGGCACCTCGACGGTTCAGTCCCGGGCTTTGGCCGGTCTGGCCAATGGCACGCTGGTGTGCTGCTTGCCGGGCTCGACCAACGCGGTGCGCACCGGTTGGGACGGTATTCTCGCCGAGCAACTGGATTCTCGTCACCGTCCGTGCAATTTCGTGGCCCATCTGAAACAGGCGGCACCCTGTGAAACCCGCGGGTAAGCCAGGCAAGACAGGCAGTCTGATGGCTGTCGAGGTGGCACTGGCGCGTTTACTGGAAATGGCCGACGCCTCGAAGATTCGTGAGCACGAACGCTTGCCGTTGGCGCAGGTTCAGGGGCGTGTACTGGCTGCTGACCTGGTCTCGACACTTGATTTGCCGCCTTGGCCCAACAGTGCCATGGACGGTTATGCCTTGCGCCTGGCCGACTGGACGGGAGAGCCGTTGGTGGTCAGTCAGAAGATTTTTGCAGGCCAGGCCCCGGAGCCCTTGAAGCCAGGTACTTGTGCGCGGATCTTCACTGGCGCGCCTGTGCCCGCCGGTGCCGACTGTGTCGAGATGCAGGAGAACGCCGAGGTTCAGGCGGATGAGCGAGTACGTTTCACCGAAACCATGACCCCAGGAAAGAACATCCGTCCACAAGGTCAGGAAGCCACCGTCGGTGAGCTGATCCTGCCCGCCGGAACGCGTCTGGGGCCTATTGAACAGGGGCTGGCGGCATCGCTGGGATGCGCTGAGCTGGACGTGGTTCGCAAGGTTCGTGTTGCGGTCTTGTCTACCGGTGATGAGTTGATTGAGCCTGGTCAGGCCCTTGGGCCAGGACAGATCTACAACAGTAATCGAGTGTTGCTTTGCAGCTGGTTGCAGCGGTTAGGTTGTGAGGTGATCGACGCCGGTATTCTTCCCGATGATTTAGCGACCACTCGTGCCCGCCTCGGTGAGTTGAAGGATGTCGACCTGATTCTCTCGACCGGTGGCGTATCGGTGGGAGAGGCCGACTTTCTGGGCATTGCCTTGCGGGAAGAGGGCGAATTGACGCTGTGGAAGCTTGCCATCAAACCAGGCAAGCCGCTGACGTTCGGGCATTTTCGCGGCGTGCCTGTGATCGGTTTACCCGGCAATCCGGCGTCTACCCTGGTGACTTTTGCTCTGTTGGCAAGGCCCTACCTTTTGCGCCGCCAAGGCGTAAAAGAAGTTGAGCCCCTGAAGTTTCAGGTGCCGGCAGGGTTTGTCTGGCCAAAGGCTGGTAACCGACGAGAGTACTTGCGCGGACGTCTGGAGAATGGCCGGGCAATCATCTACAGGAATCAGAGCTCTGGCGTACTGCGCAGTGCTGCCTGGGCTGACGGTCTGGTTGAAGTGCTGGAGGACCGTACGCTGATTGAGGGTGATTGGGTGAGCTTCATCCCGCTGAGTGAAGTCTTGAGCTGATACAGGCACTGGTTTTGCCCCGCAAGCCCGGTTGATCGCATCGGGCTTGCGTGCGTGACCATTTCTTAATGTGCCAGAAGTGTCACGACCTGATCGAAGCGGCTGTTGGCGATCCAGGCCAGAAGACCCAGGATCACGGCTGTTGCGCCAGCTGAATAGGCAAGCCTGTGTTTGATGGATTTGACGTCACCCCGGACTTCATCCATGTCTCTGCGGATGTACTTGAGGTGTGTCTCCAGTTCAATGACGCGAGGTTCCATGTCCACTTCTCCGGCGTGCTTTGCGCTGTTTTTGAGTTCAGCCTGATAATTGGCGCGATTTTCTGCGAACGGCGCGACCGGAGTTAGCGGTAGTCTGAGGTCATGGCTTTGCATGGACTAACTGGCTCCTTGCGTTAAAACCATTCAGGTGATCGATGCCGTTGTTGCTTGCGCTTTTTGAGGCCCTTAAGGGGGTTTCATTCATTGCTTCACGTCCCTGTGTAATTAACGGGTGATAACTGATAACCGAGATCCAACGGTGTACCAATTGTTCGGATGGGTCAATTGAGCCGATTCCTCATGTTTTGTACGAAAAAATACCGCTCTGTAGGACTCACGTTTCCTTCCCTTGGAAATAATTGAAATCCAGTCGACTTTTATCAGGGGCTGCGAGGTCAACATATCCCATGGAATTGCGGATATGGGAGTGGCAAAAATGAGCGAGCGCAAGGCACTGTTGATTCTGCATGGCAAGCAGGCACTCAATGAGGAGGTCCGTGCAGCCGTCGAAGGCAAGCGCCAGCAGGGCTGGAAACTGGCTGTTCGACTGACCTGGGAGGCCGGTGATGCGCAGCGGTTGGTGGAAGAAGCGCTGACGGCAGGCTATACGCAACTGATTGCCGGCGGCGGCGACGGTACCTTGCGTGACATCGCTGAAGCCATGGCGGCGCATTCGACGCAGGCCAGCCTGGTACTTTTGCCCTTGGGCACCGCCAATGATTTTGCTCGCGCTGCCGGTGTGCCTCTGGAGCCCGCTCAGGCGTTGGATCTTCTGGAGGTTGCTCCGCGAACCATTGATCTGGGAGAAGTCGGCGGTCAGGTTTTCCTGAACATGGCCACTGGCGGCTTTGGCAGTCAGGTCACGGCCAATACCTCCGAAGATCTGAAAAAAATTCTTGGCGGCGCCGCTTATCTCTTCACGGGGTTATCGCGCTTCAGTGAGTTGCATGCGGCCTATGGCGAGTTGCAGGGGCCGGATTTTCACTGGCGCGGCGAATTGCTGGCATTGGGCATTGGTAATGGTCGACAGGCTGGCGGTGGTCATGTGTTGTGCCCGCAGGCGCTGGCTGACGATGGTCTGCTGGATATCAGCATTTTGCCCGCGCCACAGGAAGTGGTCGGTACCTTGAAAGATTTGCTGGCCGATGGCTTTGGCATCGACAACATGTTTGTGCGAGCTCGCTTGCCGTGGGTCGAGATCAAAGTCTCGGAGGGCCTTTATATCAACCTTGATGGTGAACCTCTGGAGGGCGATAGTCTGCGTTTCTCGGCGCGCCCGGCGGCATTGCGGGTGCATTTGCCCGAAGGCTCGCCGCTATTGAGTGTCTCGAATCCAGCTAATCGTCCAGACTGATGATTTGCTCGCGCACGGCGAACAGCACCAGGCCGGCCACATCGTAAATCTGCAAGCGTTTCATGATCTGCGAGCGGTGGGTTTCGACAGTCTTGATGCTCAGGCCCAGGCCATTGGCGATTTCCCGGGTTGATTTTCCGCGAACAATCAGCCGCAGGATTTCCAGCTGACGTGCCGTCAGATTGTGCGAGTCCTGGGTTTGCGTCTGATTTTTCTGGGTTCGGGTCAGCGCCTGGTTGATGACGGTATGGGCAATGGCCGGGCTCAGGTAGCGTTCGTTATTGCGCAAGGCATCCAGGGCATGTTCGAGTTCGGTGGCCGTGGTGTCCTTGAGCAGGTAGCCATGAGCCCCTGATTCCAGGGCCTGCATGATAAGCGCCGGGTCGGTGTGCATCGACAGGATGAGCACTTTGCACTGCGGGCGTACGCGCTTGAGTCGCTGCAAGGCTTCAAGACCACTGGTTTCCTTCATGGAAATATCCAGCAGAATGATGTCCGGGGACAGCTGCTCGACCATCTCGACTAACAGCGAGCCGTCATTGGCCTCCCCGATTACCGCATAGCCGGGAATATCCAGCACCAGGGCGCGCACGCCAGCCCTGATAAGCGAGTGGTCATCCACCAGAAGTAAGTTACAAGTCAATGCATAACCTTATTCGTACTGGCCCGTTCTAGCGCACGCGGCGCCCAGGGGAAGAGTGCTTCGATTTGAGTGCCTTTGCCTGGCTCGCTGGTCACGGTCAGTGTGCCACCTAACTGATCGATCCGTTCCGACATCCCGGCCATTCCGCGTTGCCCCTCGCGAGCGGGATCTGCCGCTGGCGCGAAACCCAGTCCGTCGTCGCTGATCAACAACGTCAGGCCTTGGGGCAGGCGTTGCAGGCGGACCAACAAATTACTGGCCTCGGCGTGACGCAGTATATTGGTAACCGCTTCTTGGGTGATGCGAAAGGCTGCCACCGCCATTTCCTCCGGTATGCCCGTCAGGCGTTGATGGCATTCCAGGCTCCAGTGCACGGAGGTATTGGCCAGGGTCCTGAGCAAATGTGCACGCAGGCTGGCTTCCAGCCCGAGACTGGCCAGTTGCCGCGGATTGAGGATGGCCGAGACGTCACGAACCTTGGTCAGGGTTTCGTCTAGCGTATCGCTGAGTATCGAACACTGGCCCTGTAGTTCTTCGGGCAATCGACGTTTGAGCCATTCACTTTGAAGTTTTGCGGCGGTCAGCAATTGACCGATGTCATCATGCAGCTCCCGACTGAGCCGGTGGCGTTCGTTTTCTTGCACTTGCAGCAGACGGTCAGCCAGTTCTTGAGGTTGAAACTTTATCGATTTGCGCGAGAGACAATGCCCCACCCAGACACAGGTCAGCGCCGCACCATTGAGCACCAGTAGACTCCCCGGCAGAGGCATGGACAAGCTATAGACCAGCAGGCTGCCAAGCGCCGAGCAGATGCACAGTAAAAGCGTAAACCGGCGCGCGTTTTTTCGGGAGGGTGGCCACAGGGTATTTGACTTGAGGCTGGCGTACATAGCGGATGGAGCCAATGGATGTTCGCTGCGGGCAGACCGGCCGTAAGGACTGACGGGTCTGTGTGTGGAAATCGTTGTGTGAGGTCGGCTTCAATGGCTGCGGTGCAGTGCTCGAAATACAGACTTCAATGTGCTCGTCTGGAGTCACTCTGTCATTAATGGACGTCAATTAATGGTCGGCATAATAACACTTAAGATACCGTTGGTCGCGCTCGGTATATAACTCTATACAGTCAGGAAATATGGTTTTTGGACGGTGGTTCCATAATGGAAAAACTGTCGAGTTTTATCGTAGGAATATATCGATTGCCAGGCATTTTGTTTTTATTGCCCACTATCTGAAGTCGAGACAGGGATAACTATCTCGTACTGTCTTCGACGCAATGACCCATTCAATTGCGGCATGAGCGCATCAAGTTATAGGGCGGCGTCATGGCAATAGAAAAGCACAACACGGCCAGGGCTGATGTTTTTAAGCTTGCCGTTCCGAGAACGAAACCAACCTGAAGGGTCTGGCATGGCTGGGCGGCTGAAACTGACTTTGTCCCACTTGAAACGCAAACGCTTCTATCAATGAGGTCTGTTCAGTGTCATCGAGACCGAGTTGGCCGGTAGTCTGATCGATGAGTTCGAGTTGCCAGGCCAATAATGTGAAGCAGTCCTTGAGCGCGTCCAGGGCTTGATCGTGCAGGTCCATGTGGTTCTGCGCGCAGCTCAGTAATCCATGGATATGCAGCGAGAACTCCGAGACCGCCGCCAGTGCCAAGGCATCGGCCTTGCTGGACAGCTTGAGAAGGGTGCTGAGCATGCAATCGATGGCGTCCTTGTCATTGCTGATCAGTTGCAAATGACTCAGGCATTCCTCGGATTTGGCCAAGAGTGTTTCAGCCTCAACGAGAAATTCCGGAAATCGCTGAGCCCACTCTTTGGTGTCGTTCGGCATGCTTATCTCCACAACGTCGTGTCAGATGAGGGAATGTCGTGTGTGCCGACGAGAACCATATGTGTCCCCGTGCTGCCAAGCCTTCGTGATATCGCGCTCCGGCAGGTTTGAGCGCCGGCAGGGGAACTCGAGAGGGTGGATGGCCACTGACCTGCAATCGCACACAAAAGCCTGACTCCATTCATGCAATGAGAATGGCGTCACATTAATGGCTATTGGATATTGCGAATATCAGGTTGGGCCTGATTGTTACTAGGGGAATCCCTTACGCAGGGGAACCTAACGTGCAAACCGAGGTCGCGCCGCAGGGAAGGAAGCAGATGAAAATCACGGAGCCAGTAAAGCATGATGTTAATGTGACATCAACGCCTGAGCCTGGCATTTTGTCTGGGGGTCAAGGTCCGGCAAAAACAGCCGATAACTCCCTTTAGTGAATTCATCAGAACAAGCCCAGGAGTCATTAATGGCCGGCATTCTCGACACGGTAGACCAACGCACGCAACTAGTGGGTGAGAATCGCCTGGAAATTCTCATGTTTCGGCTGGCCGGACGGCAATTGTTTGCGATCAACGTCTTCAAGGTTCAGGAAGTGCTTCAGCTGCCGAAGCTGACCCTGATGCCGCAACGCCATCCCTTTGTTTGCGGTGTGGTCAACCTGCGTGGCCAGACGCTGCCGGTGATCGACCTGTCCCAGGCCATCGGCATGCGCCCGTTGGTGCCAAGTCCCACCAGTACCATTATTGTCACCGAGTACAACCGCTCGGTGCAGGCGTTCCTGGTCGGTGGCGTGGACCGCATCGTCAACATGAACTGGGAAGCCATTTTGCCGCCGCCGGCCAGTGCCGGTCGCCAGCATTACCTGACCGCCATCAGCAAGGTCGATGATCAGTTGGTGGAAATCATCGACGTCGAGAAAGTCCTGGCGGAGATCGTTCCGTACAACGCCAAGGTATCGCGCGACAAACTCGACGATCCGGTGCTGGAGCGTGCCCGTGGCCGTGAAGTGCTGCTGGTGGATGACTCTAACGTGGCCTTGTCGCAATTGCGCGACACGTTGGGTCAGTTGGGCGTGAAGATGCACATTGCCAGCGATGGCTTGAAGGCGCTGAACATGCTCAAGGCCTGGGCCGATACGGGCGAAGTCATGACCGACAAGCTGCTGATGATCTTCACCGATGCGGAAATGCCGGAGATGGATGGCTATCGCCTGACCACCGAAATCCGTAATGACCCCCGTTTGCGCGGCCTTTATGTGGTCTTGCACACCTCTCTGTCGGGCAGCTTCAACGACTCGATGGTGAAGAAGGTCGGCTGCGACAACTTCCTCTCCAAATTCCAGCCCGACAAACTCGTCGACGTAGTGCGCCAGCGCCTGATGCTCGACGCTGTACCTGCCTGACAGCACGAGTAGAGGCTGGTTTGACATCAGCCTTTGATTCGGCAATCAAGCTCGTATAGGGTGGCGTTTTTACCCACCAGGGAGCTGGCCATGCGTCTGAGCGCGCTTTATCGTTTTCCATTGAAATCCGGCAAGGGCGAGACCCTCAATCAGGTCCGCCTGGACAAGCTGGGACTGGACGGTGATCGACGCTGGATGCTGGTGGACGAGGCCAGTGGGCGCTTTCTGACCCAACGCGCGGTCGCGAAAATGAGTCAGCTGTCGGCGTTGTGGAATGCCGACGGCGGCTTGACCCTCAGTGCCCCGGGCCATTCACCGATCGATATTGCCTTGCCTGACGGCGATGCCGATCTGCGTGGGGTGACCATCTGGCGCGACACTTTGCGCGTTCCCGATGCCGGCGATGCGGCGGGGGCCTGGGTCAGTGAGTTCATCGGCAAGCCGACGCGTCTGGTGCAAGTGCCGCTTGATCGCGCGCGGACCACCCAGGCCGGTTATGGCAAGGACGATGATCAGGTGGCTTTTGCCGATGGCTTTCCGTTGTTGCTGATTGGTCAGGCGTCGCTGGAAGACTTGTCGAGCAAGGTCGGGCGGCCGCTGGAGATGTTGCGTTTCAGGCCCAATCTGGTGATCGAGGGCAGCGAGGCCTATGCCGAAGATAGCTGGAAGCGCATCCGCATTGGCGATGTCGAGTTCCGCGTGGTCAAGTCCTGCTCACGCTGCATTCTGACCACCATCGACCCACAGACCGGCGAACGCAGCGAAGATCGTGAACCGCTGGCGACCTTGCAGAAATACCGCACCGAGGCCGACGGCGCGATGTTCGGACAGAACCTGGTCAACGACGGCAATGGCCGGCTTGAAGTCGGCATGCCCGTGACGATCCTCGAATAAAAGCCCTTCAAAATAAAAAATGCCCGCGTCCAAGGACACGGGCATTTTTTTTGTCGCTGTGAAAACCCGGGGGGGTTTAGCCGCGGTATTCGCACAGGTAAGCGGTGTCGACAGCCACTTTCAGCTGGAACTTGCTGTTGGCGGGCACGTTGAACTGGCTGCCGGCGGCGAAGGTTTCCCAGGTGTCGCTGTCAGGCAGTTTGACGGTCAGGGCGCCGGACACCACGTGCATGATTTCACGCTGGCTGGTGCCGAATTCGTATTCGCCCGGTGCCATGACACCGATGGTCGCTGGACCTTCAGCGGTGCCAAAGGCGATCGACTTGACGGTGCCGTCGAAGTACTCGTTGACTTTAAACATGGGCGGTTCCTCGAAAAGGGCTAAAAAGGGCCGGCCAGTATGCACAAGGTGTCGATAGGCGTCACCTCCTGCACTCAAGGATTAGCGGGGAAAACCAGCGGTAACAAACGCGCGGTATTGCGCGCGTCTTCCAGCGCCCGATGCTGCTGACCGTTGAACTGAAGGCCCGCCAGTTGCAAGGCTCCATTAAGCCCCAGCGGGCGCTCCAGCCGACGAGCCTTGGCGAAGCGTTGCTTGAGGTTCATGTGCGGCACCCGGCTCAGGGCGCTGTCGAGTTGCAGGCGCTGCCAGTCTTGCAGCAGTTGTTTGCGGTCGTAATCGCCCCAACTGGCCCAGCCTTCCAGGCTCGCGTGATGTTGGCCGAGCCAGCGTTCGAACAACGGCCAGATGTCGGTGAGCGGCTGTGAGGCATCGATATTGGCCTGGGTGATGTGGGTCAGTTCCCGGCAAAACGGCGTCAACAAGGGCCGGCGCAACGGGCGCACGAAGCACTGGAAGTGATCCAGTTCCTGGCCCTTGCGGTCCACGAGGGTGGCACCGATTTCGATGATTTCCATTTCCGTTACTGGCCAGCCACCCTCATCGGTGGTGGCTTCCAGATCAATGACCAACCAGTGAGGCATCGCAGGGTTCCTGGTATCCGCGTCCTGATAGGGCTTGAGCGTAGCCAAACCCGGCGGATCCGCCTAGCGGCTTATTCGACCTCTAACAAAATCTGACGATTTTTCACCTGATCGCCGACCCTGACCTGCAAGCGTTTAAGCACTCCGTCAATCCCCGATTTGAGCGGATGCTCCATTTTCATTGCTTCGAGCACCACCAATAGCTGGCCTTTGCTGACCGGGCTGCCCTCACTGACCAGTACGTCGACGATCGCCCCGTCCATCGGCGCCTTGAGCGTGCCGGAACTGACACTGGCCTGGCCGCTGACCAGTGCCTGGGTCCGATCGACCAGCCGCAGGCTGCCGGGGCGCGTGAACAACCAGAGTTGCCCGGTATCGAGGCGGTAGGCATGGCGTTGGCGGATGCCGTCGATTTCCAGCGTGGCCCAACGTCCGTCGCACTGGATGACCTTCAGTTCGAGGGCACGAGCGCCGATCTGAGCACGGTAGGGTTTGCCAGGTTCAGCGTTCAATTCCACCGGCCAGTCCTGATCCTCCAGGCCGATTCGGTAGTGCAAGGGCACGCTGGCGTTGTTGCGCCAACCGGCCAGCGGGGCGCGGTGAGCCTGCGCTGAAGCCTGATAAAACAGCGCCGCAGCGATGGCCAGTTCTTCGGCGCTCGGCAAATGGGGATGCAGGCAAGGATGATCGGCGAAGTGCGTGGGGATGAAGCCGGTGCTGAACTCGCCACTGATGAACTGTGGATGTTCCAGCAGACAGGCGAGCAAGCGCTGGTTGCTTTGCACGCCCAGCAGCACGCTGTCCTGTACCGCCCGCAGCAACTTGCGCCGGGCTTCTTCGCGGGTGGCGCCGTGGGCGATGAGCTTGCCCAGCATCGGGTCATAAAACGGACTGACAGACTGGCCCTCAATCAAGCCATGGTCGATCCGCACACCACCCAGCAACGCAGGTTCCCAGGCTGCGATTCGCCCGGTTTGCGGCAGAAATCCTTGGGCTGGGTCTTCGGCATACAGACGCACTTCCATGGCATGGCCGTTGAGCTGAACCTGCTCCTGTTGCAACGGCAGTGGCAGTCCTTCGGCCACGTGAAACTGCCAGGCCACCAGATCGAGGCCGGTGATCCGCTCTGTCACCGGGTGTTCCACTTGCAGCCGGGTGTTCATCTCCAGAAAGTAGAAATGCCCGCGAGCATCCAGCAGGAACTCCACAGTGCCGGCGCCGACATAATTCACCGCGCGCCCCGCCTTGAGCGCAGCTTCGCCCATGGCCTGGCGCAAGTCGGCAGTCATCACCGGGCAGGGCGCTTCTTCGATGATTTTCTGATGCCGGCGCTGGATCGAACAATCGCGCTCACCAAGATAGATCAGGTTGCCGTGCTGATCGCCAAACACCTGAACTTCGACGTGACGCGGGTCGATCAAGGCTTGTTCGAGGATCAGTTCGTCGCTGCCAAACCCATGCAGAGCCTCGGAGCGTGCGGTGCGAATCTGCTCCAGCAACTCTCCAGCGCGGTGTACCAGGCGCATGCCACGACCGCCGCCACCGGCACTGGCCTTGATCATCAGCGGGTAGCTGATGCGTTCGGCTTCGCGACTCAGAGTCGCGTCGTCCTGTTCGCTGCCCTGATAGCCTTTGATGCAGGGCACGCCCGCTTTGATCATGGCGAGTTTCGACAGACGTTTGCTGCCCATCAATTCAATGGCCTCTGGGCTCGGGCCGATGAAGATGATGCCGGCCTGTTGGCAGGCGCGGGCGAATTCTGCGTTTTCCGAGAGGAAGCCGTAACCGGGGTGGATCGCATCGGCACCGGTGCGCCGGGCGGCGTCGATGATTGCCGGGATGTTCAGGTAAGACTGCTGCACCGAGGCCGGGCCGATGTTCACGGCTTCGTCGGCCATCTGCACATGCAAGGCATCGGCGTCGGCGTCGCTGAATACTGCAACGGTGCGGTAGCCCAGCGCTTGCGCAGTGCGCTGGATGCGGCAGGCGATTTCACCGCGGTTGGCGATCAGGATTTTGCTGAAGGCGGGCATGGGCGCTTTCCTTGAGTTTTGCGGTGTCATTCAGGGCCTCTTCGCGAGCAAGCCCGCTCCCACATTTGAAATGCATTCCCCTGTGGGAGCGAGCCTGCTCGCGATGCTTTTAAATTGCCCAACCCGGTTTTCGCTTTTGCACAAAGGCCATCGTCCCCTCGATCCCTTCATCCCCGGTCACTGCTTCGCTGAACCACTCGGCCGCCTGATCCAGCAGGCCATCCGAGAGTTGCACCGCACTCGCCAGCAAGAGTTTTTTGGTCGCTGCATTCGCCCCCGGAGCACAACACAACACATGGGCCAGCACTTCATCGAGGCGCTCGGCCAAGGCTTGCGGGTCATGCTCGACAAAATGCACCAATCCCATCCGCCGGGCCTGGGTGCCATCGAACCGTGCGGCGGTCAGGGCCAGTCGGCGGGCCTGGGTCAGGCCGATGCGCTGCACCACGAACGGTGCGATCTGCGCCGGCAACAGGCCGAGGCTGGTTTCCGGCAGGCCGAATTGCGCCTGATGATCGGCCATGGCTATGTCACTGACGCAGGCAAGGCCGAAGCCGCCGCCAAGCACCGCCCCTTGCAGCACCGTGATGACCACTTGCGGCGCGTGCTGGGTTTCTTCCAGCAGGGCGCCGAACGCACGGTTCAATTCGCGGTAGGCGGTCGCGCCTTGAGCGCGGGCATTGGCCATGTCCTTGATGTCGGCACCGGCACAAAAATGCCCGCCGGCACCGCCGATCACCAACGCGCGAACCTGCCGGTCATCGCGCACCGCCGCCAGCACCGCACGCAGCTCGGCGACCATTTGCAGGCTCATGGCGTTGCGACTGTCGGGGCGATTGAGGGTGATGTGCAGGACGCCGTTATGTCGTTCGAGCAACAGGGTCTGGCAAACGGGAAGGGTGTTCATTTGTTTTTCCCCGGCAGGATGCCCATGAGTTTGCAGATGATCCCCAGCATGATTTCGTCGGCGCCGCCGCCGATCGACACCAGCCGCACGTCGCGATAAGCCCGGGCCACCGGGTTGTCCCACATGAAGCCCATGCCGCCCCAATATTGCAGGCAACTGTCGCTGACTTCCCGACCGAGGCGCCCGGCCTTGAGTTTGGCCATGGACGCCAGACGGGTGACGTCCTGGCCTTTGATGTATTGCTCGGTGGCCTGGTAGACCAGCGCCCGCAGGCATTCGATTTCGGTTTGCAGTTCGGCCAGGCGGAAATGGATGACCTGATTATCGATCAGCGCATTGCCGAAGGTTTTGCGCTCCTTGCAGTACTCGATGGTGCTGTCAACGCAGTACTCCAGGCCTTTGATCATGTTCGCCGCGCCGAACAATCGTTCTTCCTGGAACTGCAGCATCTGCATCATGAACCCCGCGCCTTCGTGGCCGATGCGGTTGCGTTGCGGCACGCGCACGTTGTCGAAAAACACCTGGGCGGTTTCCGAGCTGCGCATGCCGAGCTTGTCCAGGTGCGAGCTGAGGCTTATGCCAGGGCTGTTCATCGGCACCATGATCAGCGACTTGTTGATGTGCGGCTTGTCGTCCGAGGTGTTGGCCAGCAGGCAGATGAAGTCGGCGCTCGGCGAGTTGGTGATCCACATCTTGCTGCCGTTGATCACGTAGTCGTCGCCGTCCTTGCGGGCGCTGGTTTTCAAACCTGCTACGTCGGAGCCGGCACCGACTTCGGACACGCCGATACAGCCGACCTGCTCACCGGTGATCGCCGGCCGCAGGAACTCTTCGCGCAGTTCATCGGAGCCGAATCGCGCCAGGGCCGGGGTGCACATGTCGGTCTGCACGCCGATGGACATCGGAATACCGCCGCAATGAATGGTGCCGAACTCTTCGGCGGCCACAATCGAATAGCTGTAGTCGAGCCCCATGCCGCCGAATTTTTCCGGTTTGGAAATCCCCAGCAGACCGAGGTCGCCCGCCTTGCGGAAGATCTCATGGATCGGAAAGCGCCCGGCCTTTTCCCATTCCTCGACATGAGGATTGATCTCGTGATCGACGAATTGGCAGACGGTGCGGCGCAGTGCTTCGTGTTCCTGGGTGAAGATCATTTTTTATTGTTCTCCTGTGATCGTTCCCACGCTCTGCGTGGGAATGCAGCCTTAGACGCTCCGCGTCATCAAAAACGGGCTACGCCGAAACTGTTGGGTTGCAGCGAACGAACCTCGGCCTCATGGCAGATGTCCAGCAAATACCCGAGCAACGTGCGGGTGTCCCGCGGATCGATCAGCCCGTCGTCCCACAGATTGGCGCTGCCATACAACGCGGTGGACTGGCTGTCGAGCTTCTGCGCGGTGACTTGTTCCAGCATGTCGAGCATTTTCGGGTCGGGCACCAACCCGTCCTTGAGCTGTTTGGCTTCGGTGACGATCCGCAACACTTTGCCGGCCTGAGCGCCGCCCATTACCGCGGTGCGGCTGTTGGGCCAGGCGAAGATGAAGCGCGGGTCGAGGCCACGGCCGCACATCGCGTAGTTGCCAGCGCCGTAGGAGCCGCCGACGACGATCGTCAGTTTGGGCACTCGGGCATTGGCCACCGCTTGAATCATTTTCGCGCCGTGCTTGATCACGCCTTGTTGTTCCGACTCGGTGCCGACCATGAAACCGGTGGTGTTGTGGAAAAACAGCAGGGGCGTCTGGCTCTGGTCGCAGAGCTGAATGAACTGTGCAGCCTTGCTCGCACCTTTGGGCGTAATCGGGCCGTTGTTGCCGATGAAGCCGCAGGCTCGACCCTGAATCTGCAAATGCCCGCAGATTGTTTGCTGGTCGAACTCGCCCTTGAATTCGAGGAAGTTCGAAGCGTCGGCAATCCGGGCGATGATTTCGCGCACGTCGTAGGGCTTTTTCGGGTCATCCGGGATCAGTCCCAGCAGTTCGTCGATGGGGTAGAGCGGTTCTTCCCACCGACGTTCGGGTAACCATGGCAACTGATCGTTCCACGGCAACAGGCTCATGATCTCGCGCACCTGGCGCAGGCCATCAGCATCGTTCTCGGCCAGGTATTCGGCGGTGCCGGCGGTTTGCGCGTGCATCTGGGCGCCGCCCAGTTCTTCATCGGTAGCGACTTCACCGGTGGCGGCCTTGAGCAGCGGCGGCCCGGCAAGAAACAGCTTGGCTTTGCCGCGCACCACCACCACGTAATCCGACAACCCGGGCTGATAAGCACCGCCCGCGGTGGCCGAGCCATGGACCACGGTGATTTGCGGCAAGCCCATGGCCGACATCCGCGCCTGATTGGCAAAGCTGCGCGCGCCTTCGACGAAAATCTCCGCCGCGTAATTGAGGTTGGCGCCCCCGCTCTCCGCGAGGGTGATCACCGGCAGTTTGTTTTCCATGGCGATCTGTTGCAGGCGCAGGGACTTTTTCAAACCGCTGGGGGAAATGGTTCCACCCTTGATCGCGCTGTTGTTCGCCACCACCAAAACCCGCACGCCCGACACGTAACCGATCCCGGCGATCAAACCGCCGCCGGCCGAGCTGCCGTCCTTGTCGTCGTGCAGCTTGTAGCCGGCCAGGCTCGCCAGTTCGAGGAACGGCGCGCCGGGATCAAGCAGCAAGTTAAGTCGCTCCCGGGGCAGCAGTTGCCCGCGCTTGTCGAACCTGGGCTTGGCTTCGGCGGCTTTGCTCAGCAGGTTCTGTTCGAGCTGGCGGACCTGCTCGATGCCGGCCAGCATGGCCGCACGGTTACGGGCGAACGATTCGCTGAACGGATCTATCTGGGACTGGATGACCGGCATGGTTATTCCTTGTCCTTGAGCTCGTCTGGCTTGGAGACGTCTGGTTTGGACGCGTCGGGTCTGAGTACTTCGGGTAAATAGGCGCGGTGAAAGCCGTTGTACGAATGACTGTTCTGCGCCTTGTGCATTGGCCAGGCCCGCCCGCCGAGGCTGGCGGCGCCGTCGATGCGCAACGTGCTGCCGCTGACAAAAGCGGCTGCCGGGCTGAGCAGGAAAACAATCGCCGCGCTGATTTCCGATTCGGTGCCGATGCGCTTGAGCGGTACGTGTTCGCACAGGGTCGGGATTACGGCCCGGAACGCACCTTCGTAGGTGTCCATGCCGCTGGAAGCGACCCAGCCCGGCGCGACGGCGTTGACCCGCACGCCGGCATAGCCCCATTCAAACGCAGCGGTCTTGGTGAAGTTGTCCATGCCCGAGCGCGCCGCGCCCGAGTGACCCATGCCGGGCATGCCGCCCCACATGTCGGCGAGCATGTTGACGATGGCGCCGCCGTGCTTGCTCATGGACTGATTGAACACCTCGCGGGCCATCAGAAAACCACCCACCAGGTTGGTGCGCAGTATGGTTTCGAACCCTTTCTGATTGATCGACGCCAGGGGCGAGGGGTACTGCCCGCCGGCATTGTTGACCAGCCCATGAATCGGCCCGTGTTTGCGGATCAATTCGCTGACCAATTGCGTGACGGCGTCTTCATCGCGGATATCGCAGACCTGCCAACTGACTTTCCCCCCGTCTTCGATGATTTCGGCGGTGACCTTTTTCAGTTTTTCGGCATTACGCCCCACCAGCAGCACCTGCGCACCGAGGGCTGCGAGCTCGTGGGCGGTGCAACGGCCGATACCGCTGCCGCCACCGGTAACGATGATGTTTTGGCCAGCGAACAGGTCGGGTTTGTAAATCGAGTCATAAGCCATGGCGACGGTTTCCTCTAGTTGACCTGATCGGCGATGCGCCGAGGCACCGGAATCTGGATCTCCAGCAGTTGTTGGGCGAACGCCTTGCCTTGCGGATCGATCCGCAGGCTGGCCACGCCACCGCCGCCGAGTGCGTTCTCCAGAAGAAAATTAAAGCTCTGAGTGCCGGGTAAATACCAGCGTTCGACACGCCCGTGGATCGGGTCGAGGACATGGCTCATCCAGTCGACCATCACCTCAGGTGTCAGCGCTTCGGCGATCCATGGCAGGTAGTCGGGATGGCGGGCCATGACGCCGATGTTGCTGTGATTGCCCTTGTCGCCTGAGCGCGCCACGGCGAGTTTGATCAGGGCCACGCTGGCGTCGGCGCGCTCGGTGGGTTGGGGCGGATCGAACGGTAGCGGCAAGTCAGCCGGGTCGAGTACATCGAGGGCGGGCAGGGCGCAGGGGTGGCGCTCACCGGCGAGGTCGATTTGCAGGGTGCAGGCCGTTTTGTCGATCAGGAATGAAAACAGCCGAATCAGCGGGTACACCGTCGGCCGCCCGCCGACGATCCCGGTCAACCCTGGCGCCATGCCGGTGGCGGCTTGGGCGATTTCCCGGGAAAACAGAATCAAGGCCTGTTTGCTTGGGTGGCGCACTGCGAGTTTGATCACCACTTCGCGGCTGTCCTGGCGCTGGCCGTGGGGGCCATAAGTCGCTTCGCTGCCCAGCAGTTCGATGTTCACTTCGCTGTAGGGCGCCCAGCCGCGCTGGCTGAACATTTCCGAGGTCTTGTTGATGATCGCCTGGCTGACCCGTCGGGCCTTGGCCACGGCATCGATCCCGGCGATCAGGCAACTGGCGGTGCAGCGGAAACCGTCCGGATACGTGGCGCTGACTTTATAGTGATCGGTCGGCGGCAAGCCTTTTGCGCCATGCACCTGTACCGCGTTTTTGCCTTGTTGCACGAGTTTGACCTGACTGAAATCGCATACCACGTCGGGCAGCAAATAGGCCTGCGGGTCGCCGATTTCATAAAGCATCTGCTCGCCAACGGTCAGGGGCGTAACCAGGCCGCCGGAACCATCGGGTTTGCTGACGATAAACTGGCCGTCGGCGCCGACTTCGACGATCGGAAAACCGATGTGTTCGTAGTCGGGCACGTCGCGCCAATCGGTGAAATTGCCGCCGGTGCACTGGGCGCCACATTCAATGAGATGCCCGGCCAATGCAGCCTGGGCGAGTTTGTCGTAGTCGTGCCACGACCAGCCGAACTCATGCACCAGCGCGGCGCTGACCACGGCGCTGTCGACCACGCGCCCGGTAATCACAATGTCGGCGCCCAGGCGCAGGGCTTCGACGATGCCCGGCGCGCCGAGGTAGGCGTTGGTCGATACGCACATCGGCGGCAGGGGCGTACCACTGAACATCTCATGCAGGCCAAGGCTGCTCAGGTGTTTGAACTGCGGTTGCAGATCGTCACCCGATAGCACGGCAATCTTCAGCGTCACCCCGGCCTTGTCGCAAGCCGCTTGCAGGGCAGCGGCGCAAGCTTGTGGATTGACGCCGCCGGCATTGCTGATGACGCGGACCTTCTGTTCCGCGAGCTGGTTGAGGAGGGGACTGAGGACTTCGATGAAGTCGCTGGCGTAGCCGGCCCCCGGATCTTTCATCCTCGCCCCGGCCATGATCGACATCGTGATCTCGGCCAGATAATCGAACACCAGGTAGTCCAGCCGTCCGCCTTCCACCAGTTGCTCGGCGGCGGTCGAGGTGTCGCCCCAGAATGCGCTGGCGCAACCGATGCGGATTGTTTTAGGCGCAGTCAATTCCATAACCACCTCCGACAGAAGTGCTTTGAGACTACCAAGCAAGCGCTTGGTTTGTAAACGGCTGAAATATCTTCTGCCCAAGCGCTTGCTTGGTCGCCCCCGCCAGCTTAAATTGCCCGCGCAACCCCGCTGTTTTAGCGGCCAGCGGCGCAATTGATTGATCGACTGTAGGAGAGAACGGGTGGACGAGCAAAAAGCCCTGAGGGTGATGCGCGAATTGGTCGACAGCGGCCAATTGACCGACCCGGACAGCGCCCGCGGCAAACTGCTGCAAGTGGCCGCTCACCTGTTTCGCAACAAAGGTTATGAACGTACCACCGTGCGTGATCTGGCCAGTGCGGTGGGTATTCAGTCAGGCAGTATTTTTCATCACTTCAAAAGCAAGGACGAAATCCTGCGGGCAGTGATGGAGGAAACCATTCGCTACAATACCGCATTGATGCGCGCAGCCCTGGCCGAGGCCGGCAGTGTGCGCGAGCGGGTGCTGGCGCTGATTCGTTGTGAATTGCAGTCGATCATGGGCGGCAGCGGCGAGGCCATGGCGGTGCTGGTGTATGAGTGGCGTTCGCTGTCAGCAGAAGGCCAGGCGCAGGTTCTGGCGCTGCGTGATATTTATGAAAACATCTGGTTGCAGGTGCTGGGCGAAGCCAAGGACGCCGGTTTTATCCGTGGCGACGTGTTCATCACCCGCCGTTTCCTGACGGGCGCGTTGTCCTGGACCACCACCTGGTTTCGTGCCGATGGCAGCATGAGCCTCGATCAATTGGCCGATGAGGCGTTGATTCTGGTGCTTGAAGAACGGCAGTGAGCCGTCTATCTCGACAAGAAACTGGCTAAGTTGGCGAAACCGCCTAGCTTGAATGCATTGATGGATTTTTTTTTTCGGGGAGTAGGCTGTTTTGATGTCTTCGCCAATTCGGACAGCGTCTCGGCTTTTGCTGGCGGCGCTTGCAGTGTGCTGCGTGTTGCCGTCTCAGGCTGCGCAACAGGTGCGGGTCGGTGCCGCGCATTTTCCACCCTATACCGTGCGCCCGGAGTCCGGTGCCGACACCGGTCTGTTGCCGCAACTGGTGGAAGCGCTGAATCAGTTGCAAACCGACTATCAGTTTGTGCTGGTGCCCACCTCCATTCCCCGGCGTTTCAATGACTTCAAGGAAGGCCGGGTCGATATGGCGATTTTCGAGAACCCGGACTGGGGCTGGAAGGACATTGCGCATACCCTTGTCGACATGGGCCTGGAAGATGCAGAAATCTTTGTCGCGCAGAAGCAACCCGGTCGCGATGAGAATTACTTCAAGGACCTGACGGGCAAGCGTCTGGCGCTGTACAGCGGCTATCACTACGAGTTTGCCAGTTTCAATGCCGATCCCAAGTATCTGGCCGAAACCTATAAGGCCACGCTGACTTATTCCCACGACAGCAACCTGCTGATGGTGCTGCGTGGACGAGCGGACATTGCCTTGGTGACACGTTCCTACCTGAGCGATTACCTGCTGCGTAACGAGAAAGTCGGCGAGCAATTGCTGGTGTCGCAGCGCATCGATCAGGTCTATCACCATTACGCGCTGATTCGCCCGCAGGCGCCGATTACCGGTGAAGCATTTGGCAAGTTGCTGCAAGGCCTGCGAAACAATGGCCAGATGCTGAAGATTTTCGACCCTTACAAGATTGCCCTGGTGCCGGTGGGCAAACCCTGAAGGAGACAGTTTCTGAGTTCAGGGGGGGAGCAGACGACCGTTCATCGACTAATCGTGTTCTGCTGTTCGAACGGTCAGACTGACAGTAGACGCTTCGCCCAACGTGGTCTTAGCTCCTTTCCTGTGTCCGACCCCATGGAGGGGTTGGCTCTCATCCAGAAAGGATTTCTGCCATGACAACCCCCTCATTGGTTTCTCTCTCCTGCGTTCCTTCTCCTGTGGTGGCGCAAGCTGTCGACAATGTACTCATTCTGAAAAAGCCTGATGATTCGGCCGGTGTCACGGTCGAGGTGGCGCGTTGGCCGTTCATGGTGGTCAATCAAAAGGCGACGTTGCATGTCTGCGGTCAACAACCCGACGGCTCGCCAGTGATGCTGCGAGTGGCCGACGCCGAGCCCGTCACGCAGCAAGAGTTCACGGAAGGCTGGCGTCGGAATATTGCCTGGGCGTATTTGCAGAACCTCAAAGACCACAGCCATCTCTCGTTTGTTTTTCAGGCCGAGCTGGATGGAGGCAACTGTGCTTGCCCGGCACTGTTCCCGCCATTGTGTCTTGAGGTTCGGGCGCCTTTCGATGACACAACGACCTTCTCGGCAACAGACGGCACCAATAACTGGAATGGCTGGATGAGGGGGGAGGCTGCGACTGATCCACGGGATCTCACCATCACCAAAGATGGGGATATCTACGTATTATTCGACAACACCTACACCAACAACTCTGCCGGGACAGTGTTGAAAAAGACCTTTCAGAAGCTGGAGGTGGGGCGGTCCTATGAGTTCGGGTTGACCGTGCGCAGGTGGAACAACAGCTATTCAGTTCCAGTGCTGTCACTCAACAGCGGATCGCAAGTCATTGCACCCGCGACGGAAATTTCATCAACGGCCTGGGCGCCGCTCAAAGGCACTTTTACCGCGAGCGCGTCACAGATGGAGTTGCAGATCGTTAACCATGTCGCCACCGGAAACGGGAATGACTATGCCTTCCGCGAAATCTGGGTCAGGTCGATCTAGCGCCTGCACAACGTCAATGGCCTGGAACTGACCCAGGCTATGCATGCCACCGCGAACGCTGATTAAGGTTCGCGGTGTTTTTCGTTAAATTTCCATGCCTGGCTCACGTCCCTCAGTTAACTGTCGACGATTACCGTGAGCCCCACCCATGTCCAATCTGAATGACCTGACCACCCTGGCCTTGCCGTCAGGTAACTGTCTTGTAGCCGATGAAACCGCCAGCCGTCTGAGCCTCAGCCTGCAAGGGCAGCCGTTGATCGAACTGCGGCTGACCCGCGAGCCGGAGTTGCATCTGCGGCTGGAGGAGCGCTTCGGCCGTCCTGACGGTCAGGCATTCTGGGCGGCTTGCTATTGGCTGTTTGCCCGTGACGCGGCGTGTCAGCGTCTGACCTGGCAACTCGATGATGTGTCCACCGAAGCCTTGCTCAGCGGATTGCTGATCGCGACCGAAGTCACCGGCCAGTATCGCTGCGAACGCACGCTGTTCTGGCAATTGCCTCAGCCTTGGCTGGGTGAGTCGCGCACCGGCAGTTATCCGCAGCAAATGGTCATCAGTAGCGGCAAGCGCCATCCATTGCGTGCGGTGAAACCCCGTGGTGAGGTGTATCGACGCTTCGATGCGCGGCTCGGTGCGTGGGTTTCCCTGCGTACGGTAGAAATCGAGCATGACCTGGCGCGTTTCAACCGCTGGCAGAACAGCCCGCGGGTGGCGAGTTTCTGGCAGGAGGAGGGCAGTCTCGAGAAGCATCGTGAATACCTGAGCAAGCTCGAAGCCGACCCGCATACCTTGACGCTGATCGGCTGCTTCGATGATCAGCCGTTTGCCTATTTCGAAGCCTATTGGGCCAAGGAAGATCGCATTGCGCCGTTCTATGACGCCGGTGATTACGACCGCGGCATTCACATGCTGGTGGGCGAAGAACATCACCGCGGGCCGCACAAGGTGGCGAGCTGGCTATCGGCGCTGGTGCATTATCTGTTTCTCGATGATCCACGCACTCAACGGGTGGTCGCCGAGCCTCGCGCCGACAACGCGAAGATGATCGGGCATATGCACAATCAGTGTTTCCACTGCGAAAAAGAGTTCGACTTCCCGCACAAGCGCGCGGCGCTGATGGTGTTGGGGCGTGAGCGGTTTTTTGATCGGTGTTCGTTGGCTTGATGCATGAGGCTCAAGACTTGCTTTGGTGTTGAGTCAGCCATCGCGAGCAGGCTCGCTCCCACATTGAATCTCCTGTGAACACGCAATTTGTGAACACCACAGATCAAATGTGGGAGCGAGCCTGCTCGCGATGGGGGCGCCGCGATTTAAAATCTTAACGACGAGCAAAGGTATCCGCACGATTGCCCGACACCTTGCGGCAATGCACCAGCGCGTCACGAATCATGAAGTTCACCAGGGTTGGCGAGACGCCGAGTTCCTTGGCGATGTCTTTTTGCGGTACGCCGTGCAGGCGATACATCTCGAAGGCGTAACGGGTGCGGCTGGGCAGCTCCGTCAGCGCATCGGCAATGTTTTCCAGGGTCGAGAAATTCATGTGCGAGGTTTCCGGCGAAGCGCCCTGAATCACCACATTCAGACCTTCCTCTTCCGGGCCCGAATACTTCTGCTCCAGCGCCTGCTTGCGGTAATGATCGATCGCCAGGTTGCGCACGATCTGGAACAGATAGCTGAGCTGCGCCTTGATTGACGACGTGATCTGCGGCGCCGATTGCAGCCGGAAGAACGCATCCTGCACCACGTCTTCGGCGCGTGATCGGCAACCGGTGATGCGGGCGGCAATCTTGACCAGAATCAGTCGGTTGTCGACGAAGGCCTGAAGTAGCGGTGAATCGCACCTGCTTGTGGATACTTGTTCCGTCATTGGAAATCACCTTGCTGCAAATAGGGTCGTGGGACGACAAGAGGGTCGGAGTCGTCCTACACATCGAGCGACAAATTAGGCTGAATGATAATGATTGTCAATTGAGAAAGAGAATTAATGCTCCACATAAGAGCAGAGTGAGAACGGCGACACGCTGACTCACCTACCTGGCTGCAAGCTTGCCGGCGCTCAAGCTTGGCGACTAATTATTTCAAGACTTCATCCGTTCTCATTGGTGAATGGTTCCGGGCGCAAGCCCCGGCCAAACCAGCATTCCCAAGCCTTGCGCGGTCGGCGAAGACCGCGTCCTGCATGCCCATGAACGGGCGTGACGTACGAAAACCGATTCCACTTGCAAGCCGAATTCAGGCAGGAAACCTCATGACCGACGCGTTCGAACTCCCTAGCACACTGGTCCAAGCCCTTCAGCGCCGTGCGGCCCTGACGCCGGACCGGGTGGCCTTGCGTTTTCTCGCCGAAACCCAGGATCAGGCTGTGGTGCTCAGTTATCGTGAGCTCGACCAACGGGCGCGAACCATTGCCGGCGCGTTGCAGGCCGAGACGTCGTTTGGCGATCGCGCGGTGTTGCTGTTTCCCAGCGGCCCGGATTACGTCGCGGCGTTTTTTGGCTGTCTGTACGCCGGCGTGATTGCGGTGCCAGCCTATCCGCCTGAATCGACCCGTCGTCATCACCAGGAACGTCTGCTGTCGATCATTAGCGATGCCGAACCACGCTTGCTGCTGACCAGCGCCGACCTGCGCGACGCGTTGCTGCAAATAGACGAGGCGCCGCCGCTGCTGTGTGTCGACACCCTCGACAGCGCCTTGGCCGAACGCTGGGTTGCACCGGACTTGCAAGGCGAGCACATCGCCTTCCTGCAATACACCTCCGGTTCCACGGCGTTGCCTAAAGGCGTGCAAGTCAGTCACGGCAACCTGGTGGCCAACGAACTGCTGATTCGCCACGGATTCGGCATCGATCTGAACCCCGACGACGTGATCGTCAGCTGGTTGCCGCTGTACCACGACATGGGCTTGATCGGCGGCCTGTTGCAGCCGATTTTCAGCGGCGTGCCCTGTGTGTTGATGTCGCCGGCCTACTTCCTCGGCCGGCCATTGCGCTGGCTGGAGGCGATCAGCGAATACGGCGGCACCATCAGCGGCGGGCCGGACTTCGCCTATCGACTGTGCAGCGAACGGGTCAGCGAATCAGCGCTGGAACGCCTCGACCTGAGTGGCTGGCGCGTGGCGTATTCCGGTTCCGAACCGATTCGCCTCGACACCCTGGAACGCTTCGCCGAGAAGTTCGCGGCCTGTGGCTTTACCTCGGACAGCTTCATGGCCTCTTACGGCCTGGCGGAAGCCACGTTGTTCGTTGCCGGCAGCCCGCGTGGCCAAGGCATTCCATCGTTGCGTGTGGATGATCAAGCGCTGGCGCAGAACCGAGCCGAACCGGGCGATGGCAGTCCGATCATGAGCTGCGGCGTCAGCCAGCCGGATCACGCGGTGCTGATTGTCGATTCCGTATCGCTCGAAGAACTCGCCGATAACGCGATCGGTGAAGTCTGGGCCAGCGGGCCGAGCATCGCCCATGGCTACTGGCGCAACCCCGAAGCCACGGCCAAGACGTTCGTCCAGCACGCCGGCCGCACCTGGCTGCGCACCGGCGACCTGGGCTTTTTGCGTGACGGTGAGCTGTTCATCACCGGGCGCCTGAAAGACATGCTGATCGTGCGCGGTCACAACCTCTATCCGCAGGACATCGAGCAGACCATCGAGCGTGAAGTGGAGGTGGTGCGCAAAGGTCGCGTGGCCGCATTTGCAGTCAACATCGAGGGTCAGGAAGGCATCGGCATCGCTGCGGAAATCAGCCGCAGTGTGCAGAAAATCCTGCCGCCCGAGGCGCTGATCAAAGCCATCCGTCAAGCGGTGGCCGAGGCGTATCAGCAAGCGCCGAGCGTGGTGGTATTGCTCAACCCGGGGGCGCTGCCGAAGACCTCCAGCGGCAAGTTGCAACGCTCCGCCTGCCGCAATCGCCTGGCCGATGGCAGCCTCGACAGCTATGCGCTGTTCCCGTCGGCAGACATCGCAAACCCATCCGAAACTGAATCGGGCTCTGAGCTGCAAACGTTGATCGGCCAGCTCTGGTGCGAGCAATTGCAGGTCAAGCAGGTCAATGCCGATGATCACTTCTTCCTGCTCGGCGGCAACTCCATCGCCGCCACTCAAGTGGTCGCACGCCTGCGTGAAGAGTTGGGGCTGGAGCTGAATCTGCGCCTGTTGTTCGAATCGCCAACCCTCGGCGCATTCGCTGCCGCGATCGCCCGGCAACAACAGGATGGCGGCCAGGCTCAAGGCGCGATCACCACGCTGTCGCGCAGTGACGCCATGCCGCAATCCCTGGCACAAAACCGTCTGTGGATCACCTGGCAACTCGACCCGCAGAGCAGCGCCTATAACATTCCCGGTGCCTTGCGCCTGCGTGGCGAACTGGACGAAGACGCCTTGCGCGCCAGTTTCCAGCAACTGATCGAGCGTCACGAATCCCTGCGCACGCGGTTTTTCGAGCGTGATGGCGTAGCCCTGCAACAGGTCATTGCTGCCGGCGAATTCAACCTGCAAGTAATCGACATCAGCGACCTGCCAGTCGCCGAGCGTGAAGCCCGCGCGCAGCAAATCCGCGAGGACGAAGCCCGCACCCGGTTCGATCTGGAAAAAGGCCCGCTGCTGTCGGTGACCCTGGTGCGCCTCGGCGATGAAGACCATCAACTGCTGGTGACGATGCACCACATCATCGCCGACGGCTGGTCGATGAACGTGCTGATCGACGAATTCTCGCGCCTGTACGCGGCCGCTTCTCAAGGCCAGACCGCCAGCCTTCCAGCCTTGCCGACGCAATACGCCGACTTCGGCAGCTGGCAGCGTCAGTGGTTGGCGCAAGGGGAGGGCGAGCGTCAACTCGCTTACTGGAAAGAGCAGTTGGGCGTTGATCATCCGACCCTGAGCCTGGCCACCGATCATCCGCGCTCGGCGCAACACACTTACAGCGCAGCCCGTCACACGCGGCGTTTGGACAAGCGTCTGAGCGATGCCATTCGCCAGACTGCCCAGGCCCATGAATCGACGCCGTTCATGCTGTTGCTCGCGGCGTTCCAGAGCCTGTTGCACCGTTACAGCGGCCAACGCGACATCCGCATTGGCATACCGAATGCCAACCGTCCGCGTCTGGAAACCCAAGGGCTGATCGGCTTCTTCATCAACACCCAGGTGCTGCGCGCCGAGGTGGATTCGCGACTGCCGTTCGTTGAGTTGCTGGCGCAAACCCGTCAAGCCGCATTGGGTGCGCAAGCGCATCAGGATTTGCCGTTTGAACAACTGCTCGAAGCTTTCCCGCAGGCCCGCGAGCAGGGTCTGTTCCAGGTCATGTTCAACCACCAGCAACGGGATCTCAGTGCCCTGCGTCGCTTGCCGGGACTGCTCGCCGAAGAGCTGCCGTGGCACAGTCGCGAAGCCAAGTTCGACCTGCAACTGCACAGCGAAGAAGACCGCAATGGCCGCCTGAGCCTGTCGTTCGACTACGCCAGCGAGTTGTTTGACGCGACGACCATCGAGCGTCTGGCCGAGCACTTCAGCAACCTGCTGCGAGCCATCTGCGAACAACCGACGACCGCCATCGGCGACCTGCAACTGCTGACCCCGAGTGAGCACGATCAACACTCCGTCTGGAGCGCCGCACCCTGCACCCCGGCCAGTCAATGGCTACCTGAGTTGCTCAACGAACAAGCGCGCCAGACCCCGGAGCGCACCGCGCTGCTGTGGGATGGCGGCAGCCTGGACTTTGCCGAACTGCACACCCAGGCCAACCGCCTGGCGCATTACTTGCGCGACAAAGGCGTCGGCCCGGACGTGTGCGTGGCCATCGCCGCCGAGCGTTCGCCGCAGTTGTTGATTGGCTTGCTGGCGATCATCAAGGCCGGTGGCGCTTATGTGCCGCTGGACCCGGACTACCCGGCCGAGCGCCTGGCCTACATGCTCAGCGACAGTGGCGTTGAGTTGCTGCTGACCCAAACCGGGTTGCTCGATCGCTTGCCGGCCACCGATGGCGTCAGCGTGATTGCCATGGACGCGCTGCATCTGGAGAACTGGCCAAGCCATGCGCCGGGTCTGCACCTGCACGGCGACAACCTGGCCTACGTGATTTACACCTCTGGTTCCACCGGTCAGCCGAAGGGCGTTGGCAATACTCACGCGGCCCTCGCTGAACGGCTGCAATGGATGCAAGCTGCCTACCGTCTGGACCAAACCGATGTGCTGATGCAAAAAGCGCCAATCAGTTTCGACGTGTCGGTGTGGGAGTGCTTCTGGCCGCTGATCACCGGGTGCCGCCTGCTGATCGCCGGCCCTGGCGAACACCGCGATCCGCACCGCATCGCGCAGCTTGTTCAGCAGTACGGCGTGACCACACTGCACTTCGTACCACCGTTGCTTTCCTTGTTCATTGACGAACCGCTCAGCGCCGAATGCACCAGCCTGCGCCGGCTGTTCTCCGGCGGCGAAGCCTTGCCCGCCGAACTGCGCAACCGGGTGCTAACGCAACTGCCGGCGGTGCAACTGCACAACCGCTATGGCCCAACCGAAACCGCGATCAACGTCACCCACTGGCATTGCACAACGGCTGATGGCGAGCGCTCGCCGATTGGCCGGCCATTGGGCAACGTGTTGTGCCGCGTGCTCGACAGCGACCTCAACCCGGTACCGGCCGGTGTGCCGGGTGAACTGTGTATCAGTGGTATCGGTTTGGCCCGTGGCTATCTGGGTCGCCCAGGTCTGACTGCGGAACGCTTTGTGGTCGATCCGCTGGGCGAGCAGGGCGCACGTCTGTACCGCACCGGTGACCGTGCTCGCTGGACCGCCGACGGCGTGATCGAATACCTCGGTCGTCTCGATCAGCAAGTCAAACTGCGTGGTTTTCGTGTCGAGCCGGAAGAAATCGAAGCGCGTCTGTTGGCGCAGTCTGGCGTCGCCCAAGCGGTGGTGCTGGTGCGCGAAACGGCGGCGGGCGGACAGTTGATCGGTTACTACACCGCCACTGAAACCAGCGAAACCATCGATGCTCAAACCACCCGCCTGAAAGCCGCACTCGCCGCCGAGCTGCCGGAGTACATGGTCCCGGCGCAACTCATGCGTCTGGACGAAATGCCCCTGAGCCCAAGCGGCAAACTCGATCGCCGCGCCTTGCCGCAGCCCCAGTGGCAAGTCCGCGAGCACGTTGAACCGGTCACCGCCCTTGAGCAACAGATCGCCGGCATCTGGCGCGAGGTGCTGGGACAAACACAGATCGGCCTGCGCGACGACTTCTTCGCCCTCGGCGGCCATTCTTTGCTGGCCACGCAAATCATCTCCCGTACCCGCCAGGCCTGCGACGTCGAGTTACCGCTGCGGACGCTGTTCGAGGCCAGTGAACTGGGCACGTTTGCCGAACAGGTTCGCTTGATCCAGGCCAGCGGCAAAACCAACAAACAGCCGCCGATCGAGAAGGTCGACCGCAGCCAACCGGTGCCACTGTCCTATTCCCAGCAACGCATGTGGTTCCTCTGGCAGATGGAACCGGACAGCCCGGCCTACAACGTCGGCGGCATGGCGCGGTTGCGCGGCGTGCTGGATGTCGGGCGTTTCGAAGCGGCATTGCAAGCGTTGATCATGCGTCACGAAACCTTGCGTACGACGTTCCCGAGCGTCGACGGCGTGGCCCGGCAACAGGTTCATCCCGACACCCGCCTGCGCATGGACTGGAAGGATTTCACCACGCTGGATGCCGATGGCCGCGAATGGCAGGTCCAGCAACTGGCCGATGACGAAGCCCATAAACCTTTCGATCTGGAAACCGGACCGCTGCTGCGTGCTTGCCTGGTCAAGACCGCCGAGCAGGAGCATTACTTCGTCCTGACCCTGCACCACATCGTCACCGAAGGTTGGGCGATGGACATCTTCGCCCGGGAACTGAGCGCGCTCTACGAAGCCTTCGTCGATGACCGAGATTCGCCGCTGCAACCGCTGCCGGTGCAGTACCTGGATTACAGCGCGTGGCAGCGGCAGTGGTTGGAATCCGGCGAACGTCAGCGCCAGCTCGATTACTGGACCGCGCAACTGGGCCGCGAACATCCGCTGCTGGAATTGCCGGCCGATCGTCCGCGTCCGCCGGTGCAAAGCCATCAGGGCGAACTGTTCCGCTTCGATCTGAGTGATGACCTCGCGGCGCGGGTTCGTGCCTTCAACGCTTACAACGGTCTGACCCTGTTCATGACCATGACTGCCGCGCTGGCGGTGTTGCTTTACCGCTACAGTGGCCAGACCGATCTGCGCATCGGTGCGCCGGTGGCCAACCGCATTCGCCCGGAAAGCGAAGGGTTGATCGGCGCGTTCCTCAACACTCAAGTGCTGCGTTGTCAGCTCGACGGGCAGATGTCTGTCGGCGAGTTATTCGAGCAGGTTCGTCACACCGTGATCGAAGGCCAGTCCCATCAGGACCTGCCGTTCGATCATCTGGTGGAAGCCTTGCAGCCACCGCGCAGTGCGGCTTACAACCCGCTGTTCCAGGTGATGTGCAATGTGCAGCGCTGGGAATTCCAGCAGAGCCGGACCCTGGCCGGGATGACGGTCGAGTACCTGGCCAACGATGCGCGAGCGACCAAGTTCGACCTCAATCTGGAAGTCACCGACCTCGACCATCGCCTCGGTTGCTGCCTGACCTACAGCACCGATTTGTTCGATGAGCCGCGCATTGCGCGCATGGCCGGGCACTGGCGCAACCTGCTGGAAGCGTTGCTCGCCGACCCACAACAACGCCTCAGCGAACTGCCGTTGCTGGAAGCCACTGAACAGCAAAACCTGCTCGACAGCCTCGGCATTGAGCCGGGCGAGCATCGCCTCGATCAATGCATCCATCACCTGTTCAGCGAACAGGCGCTGGTGCGCAAGGACGCACCGGCCCTGACGTTCGCCGGGCAAACCCTGAGCTACGCCGAGCTCGACAGTCGCGCCAATCGTCTGGCCTGGATGCTGCGCGAGCGCGGAGTCGGGCCACAGGTGCGGGTCGGTTTGGCGCTGGAGCGTTCGCTGGAGATGGTCGTCGGCCTGCTGGCAATTCTCAAGGCGGGCGGCGCCTATGTGCCGCTGGACCCGGAATACCCGCTGGATCGCTTGCACTACATGATCGAAGACAGCGGCATCGGTTTGCTGCTCAGCGATGCGGCGATGTTAGCGGCCCTCGGTGAATTGCCGGCCAGCGTTGGCCGCTGGTGCCTGGAAGAAGATGCCGTCGAACTGGCCAATTACCCGGCCACTGAGCTGCCGTTTATCAGCCTGCCGCAACATCAGGCATACCTGATTTACACCTCGGGCTCCACCGGCAAACCGAAAGGCGTGGTGGTGTCCCACGGTGAAATCGCCATGCACTGCCGCGCAGTGATCGAACGCTTCGCCATGCGACCCGACGACTGCGAATTGCACTTCTATTCGATCAACTTCGATGCTGCGACCGAGCGTCTGCTGGTGCCGCTGTTGAGTGGCGCGCAAGTTGTCCTGCGTGCGCAAAGCCAGTGGGATGCAGAAGAAATCTGCGGGCTGATTCGTCGCCACAACATCAACATTCTTGGTTTCACCCCGAGCTACGGCAGCCAGTTGGCGCAATGGCTGGCGACCCAGGGCGAAACCCTGCCGGTGCGCATGTGCATCACCGGCGGCGAGGCGTTGACCGGCGAACACCTGCAACGGATTCGCGCGGCGTTCAAACCGAGCCTGTTTTTCAACGCTTATGGCCCGACTGAAACCGTGGTCATGCCGCTCGCCAGCCTGGCGCCCGAGCAATTGGAGGAGGGGCTGGGCAGCGTGCCGATCGGCAGCGTGATTGGCGCTCGGGTGGCGTACATCCTCGACGCCGATCTGGCGTTGGTGCCGCAAGGCGCGACGGGCGAGTTGTACGTCGGCGGTGCCGGCCTGGCGCAGGGGTATCACCAGCGTCCGGGCATGACTGCCGAACGATTTGTCGCCGATCCTTTTGCAGCGAACGGCGGGCGTCTGTATCGCACCGGTGACCTTGTCCGTCAGTGTGCCGATGGGCGGGTCGAGTACCTCGGCCGGATTGACCATCAAGTGAAGATCCGTGGTTTCCGTATCGAACTGGGCGAGATCGAAACCCGTTTGCTGGAACACGAGTCCGTGCGTGAAGCGGTTGTTCTGGCACTCGATGCGCCGAGTGGCAAGCAATTGGTCGGCTACCTGGTCACCAACATCGCCGAACAGGATGAAGCGCAACAAACTGCATTGCGCGAAGCGTTGAAGGCGCACCTCAAAGCGCAGTTGCCGGATTACATGGTGCCGACGCACTTGATCCTGCTGGCCAGCATGCCGCTGACCGCCAACGGTAAACTCGACCGTCGCGCGCTGCCGGCCCCGGACCCGGAGTTGAATCGTCAGCAGTACGTGGCGCCGAGCAATGAACTTGAGCTGACCCTGGCCGGGATCTGGTGCGAAGTGCTGAACGTCCAGCAGGTCGGCCTCAACGACAACTTCTTCGAACTGGGCGGCGATTCGATTCTGTCGATCCAGGTGGTCAGCCGTGCGCGGCAGCAGGGCATCCACTTCAGCCCGCGTGACCTGTTCCAGCACCAGACCGTGCAGACGCTGGCCGCCGTCGCGACCCGCACCGAGCAGATCACCGCCGAGCAAGGCCTGCTGAGCGGTGAATCGCGTCTGACGCCGATTCAGCATTGGTTCTTCGATACCGACATTGCGCAGCGTCAACACTGGAACCAGGCGTTGCTGCTGGAGCCGACCGTGGCGCTCGAGCCTCATCGTCTGGAGCAAGCGCTGCTGGCGGTGATCGAACAGCACGACGCCTTGCGCCTGCGTTTCACCGAGGTTGACGGCCATTGGCAGGCCGAGCACCAGGCGGTTTCCGACGCTGCCGTGCTGTGGCAGGTGCACGTGGCGGCCATGGACAACTGCGCGGCGCTGTTCGCCGATGCCCAACGCAGCCTCGACCTTGAGCAAGGGCCGCTGATGCGGGCGCTGCTGGTCGACGATTCCGAGGGGCAACAACGGCTGTTCATTGCCATTCACCACCTGGTGGTGGACGGGGTGTCGTGGCGGGTGCTGCTGGACGATCTGCAAACGGTTTATCGTCAACTCGAGTCCCGACAGTCGGTAAAATTGCCGTCGAAAACCAGTGCTTTCAAGGACTGGGCCGCACGGTTGCAGGCTTATGCCGGCAGCGAATCCCTGCGTGAAGAATTGAGCTGGTGGCAGACGCAACTGGCCGGCCCAAGCGCTGAATTGCCCTGTGATCGTCCGCAGGGTGGTCAGCAAAATCGTCACGCGCAAACCGTCAGCGTGCGCCTCGATAGCGAGCGTACCCGCCAACTGCTGCAACAGGCGCCGACGGCCTATCGCACTCAGGTCAATGACCTGCTGCTGACCGCATTGGCCCGTGTGGTGTGCCGCTGGAGCGGTCACGAATCGGCGTTGATTCAACTCGAAGGCCACGGTCGCGAAACCCTGTTCGACGAGATCGACCTGACCCGCACCGTTGGTTGGTTCACCAGCGCTTATCCGCTGCGTTTGACGCCTGTGGCAGAGCAGGGCGCCTCGATCAAAGCGATCAAGGAACAACTGCGCGCGGTGCCGCACAAGGGTTTGGGGTATGGCGTGCTGCGTTACCTGGCCGATGGCCTGTGCCGTCAGACCATGTCCGCGCTGCCGGTGGCGCCGATCACCTTCAACTACCTGGGTCAGTTCGACCAGAGCTTCGGCGGTGATGCGCTGTTCCGGCCGCTGGATGAACCAGTGGGCGCGGCCCACGATCCACACGCGCCGCTGCCCAACGAGCTGAGCGTCGACAGTCAGGTGTATGGCGGTGAGTTGGTGCTGCGCTGGACCTTCAGCGCCGAACGCCATGACCTGCAAACCATCACCGAACTGGCAGAGGCGTATCTGGGCGAATTGCAAAGCCTGATCCAGCATTGCCTGAGCGACAACGCGGGCGGACTGACGCCGTCGGACTTCCCGCTGGCCAGACTGACTCAGCCGCAACTCGACGCATTGCCCGTCCCGGCGGCGATGATTGAAGACGTCTACCCGCTGACCCCGATGCAGGAAGGCATGCTGCTGCACACCTTGCTTGAACCGGGCACCGGCCTCTACTACATGCAGGACCGCTACCGCATCAACAGCGAGCTCGACCCGCAACGTTTCGCTCAGGCCTGGCAAGCGGTGATCGCCCGTCACGAAGCCTTGCGCGCCTCGTTCTGCTGGAACGTCGGCGAAGACATGCTGCAGGTGATCCACAAACCGGGCAGCACGCCGATCGAATATCTGGACTGGAGCGCGGTTGCCGAAACCGAGCAAGAGCCGAAGTTGCAGGCGCTGCTGAAAAACGAGCGCGAGGCCGGGTTCGATTTGCTCAACCAGGCACCGTTCCACCTGCGCTTGATCCGCGTGGGCGCGGCGCGTTACTGGTTCATGATGAGCAACCACCACATCCTCATCGATGCCTGGTGCCGTTCGCTGCTGATGAATGATTTCTTCGAGATCTACACCGCCCTCGGCGAAGGCCGGGAAGCGCAACTGGCTGTGCCGCCGCGTTATCGCGATTACATCGGCTGGCAGCAACGCCAGAGTCTGGCCGAAGCGCGGCAGTGGTGGCAGCAGAAGCTGCGAGGTTTCGAGCGCACCACACCGATTCCGAGCGACCGGCCGTTCCTGCGTGAACATGCCGGCGACAGCGGCGGCATGATCGTCGGCGACCGCTATGCCCGACTCGATGCCCGCGATGGTGCGCAACTGCGCGAACTGGCCCAGGCCCATCAGCTGACCATCAACACCTTCGCCCAGGCGGCGTGGGCGCTGGTGCTGCGTCGCTTGAGCGGCGATCGCGACGTGCTGTTCGGCGTCACGGTGGCCGGGCGTCCGGTGGAAATGCCGCAGATGCAGCGCACCGTCGGGCTGTTCATCAACAGCATCGCCCTGCGGGTGAAAATGCCCGAGGACGATCAGCGTTGCAGCGTTCGGCAGTGGCTCACTGGCTTGCTCGACAGCAACATGCAGCTGCGCGAGTACGAATACCTGCCGCTGGTGAGCATTCAGGAAAACAGCGAACTGCCTAAAGGCCAGCCGCTGTTCGACAGCCTGTTCGTGTTCGAAAACGCCCCGGTGGAAGTCTCAGTGCTGGACCGTGCGCAAAGCCTCAACGCCACCTCGGATTCGGGCCGCACCCACACCAACTTCCCGTTGACCGCGGTTTGTTATCCGGGCGATGACCTTGGCTTGCACCTGTCCTACGACCAGCGTTATTTCGATGAATCCACGGTCGAGCGCATGCTCGGCGAATTCAAGCGCCTGCTGCTGGCGCTGGTCGAAGGCTTCCATGGCGACATGGCCGATCTGCCGCTGCTGGGCCTCGAGGAACAGGACTTCCTGATTCATGGCTGCAACCAGAGCGAACACGACTATCCGCTGGAGCAGAGCTATGTCTCATTGTTCGAAGCGCAGGTTGCCGAGCATCCGCAGCGAGTTGCCGCCAGTTGCCTGGATCAGCAGCACAGCTACGTTGAGCTGAACCAGCTCAGTAACCGTCTCGGCCATGCGCTGATTGCGGCCGGCGTCGGCCTGGATCAACCGGTGGCGCTGCTCGCCGAACGTAACCTCGATCTGTTGGGCATGATCATTGGCAGCTTCAAGGCCGGTGCCGGTTACCTGCCGCTGGACCCGGGCCTGCCGAGCCAGCGCCTGAGCCGGATCATTGACCTGAGCCGCACGCCGTTGCTGGTTTGCTCTCGGGCGTGTCGTGAACAAGCCGTCGCACTGCTGGAAGAGTTCGGTTGTGCCAACCGACCTCGATTGCTGGTCTGGGAAGACGTGCAGGCGAGCGATGTTTCGATTGCCAATCCGGGCATTTACAGCGGCCCGGACAACCTCGCCTACGTGATTTACACCTCGGGTTCCACCGGTCTGCCGAAGGGGGTGATGGTCGAGCAGCGCGGCATGCTCAATAACCAGTTGAGCAAGGTGCCATACCTGAAACTGAGCGACGCCGACGTGATCGCCCAGACCGCTTCGCAAAGCTTCGATATTTCGGTCTGGCAGTTCCTCGCCGCGCCGTTGTTCGGTGCTCGGGTGGACATCGTGCCGAACAGCATCGCCCACGATCCGCAAGGCTTGTTGGCTCACGTTCAGAGCCAGGGCATCACCGTGCTGGAAAGCGTGCCGTCGCTGATTCAGGGCATGCTCGCCCAGGACCGCATGAGCCTCGATGGCCTGCGCTGGATGCTGCCGACCGGCGAAGCGATGCCGCCGGAACTGGCGCATCAGTGGTTGCTGCGTTATCCGCAGATTGGTCTGGTGAATGCTTACGGTCCGGCGGAATGCTCGGACGACGTAGCGTTCTTCCGCGTCGACCTGGCCTCGACACGTGGCAGTTATCTGCCGATTGGCACGCCGACCGACAACAACCGTTTGTACCTGCTCGATGGCGCGCTGGAATTGGTGCCATTGGGAGCGGTGGGTGAGTTGTGCGTGGCCGGCATCGGCGTGGGTCGTGGCTATGTGAGCGATCCGTTGCGTACTGCGCAAGTGTTTGTGCCGAACCCGTTCGGCGCACCGGGGGATCGCCTGTATCGCACCGGCGACCTGGCCCGACGTCGCAGTGATGGCGTGCTGGAATACGTCGGGCGTATCGACCATCAAGTGAAGATCCGCGGTTACCGCATCGAACTGGGTGAAATCGAGGCCCGTCTGCACGAGCAACCGGAAGTTCGCGACGCGGCGGTGGGTGTGGAGGAAGGCGTCAACGGCAAGCATTTGGTCGGCTATCTGGTCGCAGCGGAGTCGGCGCTGAATCCGAACGAACGACTGGAGCGTATCAAGCAACGTCTGCGCGCCGAATTGCCGGAATACATGGTGCCGCTGCACTGGTTGTGGCTCGACAAGCTGCCGCTCAACGCCAACGGCAAACTCGATCGCAAGGCCTTGCCGGCACTGGAGATTGGCCAGTTGCAGAGCCAGGACTATCAGGCGCCGCGCAATGAGCTGGAGCAGACCCTGGCCGATATTTGGGCTGAGGTGTTGAAGGTCGAGAAGGTCGGCGTGCGTGACAACTTCTTCGAACTCGGTGGGCATTCGCTGCTGGCCACACAGATCGCCTCGCGGGTGCAAAAAGCCCTGCAACGCAACGTGCCGCTGCGGGCGATGTTCGAGTGCAGCACGGTGGCGGAGCTGGCCGAGTACATCGACGGGTTGGCGGCGAGCGACATTACCGAAGATAAGGTGGATCGGTTGAATGACCTGATGGCGGAGTTGGAGGGCCTGTAATTCTCTAGCGTTTGTGAAGGCCCCTTCGCGAGCAAGCCCGCTCCCACATGGGGCTTGCGAATACAGATTCAGTGTGGGAGCGGGCTTGCTCGCGAAAGGGCCAGTGCAAACACCACATAAGGTTCGGGTTGACTGCCGATCGCCACCGGCTCAGTCTTCCTGTGCTTTTTTAATGGATATTATTTCACCAGGGAGACAGTCGATGCCTTTCGTAACGGTTGATGGACAAGCGCTTCACTACATTGATCAAGGCACAGGCCCTGCGGTACTGCTGGCCGGCAGTTACCTGTGGGATCAGGCTATGTGGGTGCCGCAGATTACGGCGCTGTCGCAGCACTATCGGGTCATCGCCCTGGACCTGTGGGGCCATGGCCAATCCGGGCGGATGCCCGAATGCACAAACTCGCTGGATGACGTGGCACGCCAGGCCCTGGCATTGCTCGATCATCTGGACATCCATAAGGTCACGCTGGTCGGTCTTTCGGTCGGTGCCATGTGGGGCGTTCGACTGGCGCTGTCAGCACCGCAGCGGCTCAACGGTCTGGTGCTGATGGACACCTACGTCGGCGTCGAGCCGGAACCGACTCGCCAATACTATTTCTCGCTGTTCAAGCAGATCGAAGACAGCGGTGTGATCTCGCCGCAGTTGCTCGACATCGTGGTGCCGATCTTTTTCCGGCCCGGCATCGATCCGCAATCGGCGCTGTATCAGGATTTCCGCGCCAGACTGGCTGCGCTGCCGGCCGACCGCTTACGTGAAAGCATCGTGCCAATGGGGCGGATTACCTTTGGTCGTGATGATCTGTTGCCGCGCCTGGGTGAACTGAACCCTGAAACCACGCTGTTGATGTGCGGCGATCAGGACAAACCGCGACCGCCGTCGGAAACCAGAGAAATGGCCGAGTTGATTGGTTGCCCGTATGTGCTGGTGCCGGAGGCTGGGCATATCTCCAATCTGGAGAATCCGCAGTTCGTTACAGATGCACTGCTGAAGTTTCTAGGCGGGAGAAATTAGCCGATTTTGATGGCCTCATCGCGAGCAGGCTCGCTCCCACAGGTGACCGCATATCCCTGTGGGAGCGAGCCTGCTCGCGATGGGGGCGGTGGGATTACTTCGGCCCCAAAATCTTCACCAATTTATCCGGCGACGGCGCACCTTGCTGCTGTTGCAGCTGGCCCTTGTCATCCATGTAGAAAATCGCCGGCGTGGCGGCCAGTTCCAGCTCCTCCATCAACTGCATGTTCGCCGCGAGTTTCGCCTGAATCGCCGGCGGCACATCTTTCAGGGCTTTGAGCGAGCTGTCCTTGCCGGATTTCTCATGGTCTGCCAACGCTTTTTGCGGGTCTTTGGCAGCCAGCAGCGCGGCGGATTTGCCCGGGCTGTCTTCGCGAATGATGCCGACCATGATGTGCCGCAACTGCACCTTGCCGGCCTTGACCCACGGCCGCGCCTGTTCCCAGAACATGTTGCAGTACGGGCAATTCGGGTCGCTGAACAGATAGACGATTCGCGGTGCGTCCTTGTTGCCGTCACCGATCCAGTTGCTTGCTTCCATCTTGCCCCAGACTTCCTTGGCCATTGGCGCGTAGACCAGTTTCTGCAACGGCGCGCTGCTCAGGTCATTGCCTTCGGCGTCGTACAAATTGCCCAACAGTACATGTTTGCCGTCCGGGGTCAGGTACAACGCCATGCCACGGTTCTGGTACTGCGCCGCATAACCGCGCAGGCCGTCGGGCGCGTCGAAGGTGCCGACAATTTTGGCGCCTTTGGCTTCGATCTTCTTGATCGCTTCAGGCAATTCTTCGGCCTGTACCGACGGCAAGTGCAGCAGGGCGGCACCCAGGGTTAACGTCAGCAGGTGGCGGAGGCGGAGCATGGCAATTTCCTTGAAGGCGTGGCCGAGGTGGCCGGGTTCGGGGTGTCGAAGTTTTCCAGGGCGCGGGCCAGGCTGGCTTCAGAGAGCTCGCCCAGATGGCTGCCCAGCAGGTGCCCGTCGGGGCTATAGAACAGCGTAGTCGGCAATGCCATGGAACCCACGGCCTGACCCAAGCGACCGCGGCCATCGAACAGCACGTTAGTCAGGCTCAGGCCCTGGGTTTCGAGGAAGGTGGCGACGCTCTGCATGCTTTCGGCCTGGTTGACGAATAGAAAAGTCAGGTCCGGACGCTGTTGCTGGGCGTTTTCCAGCACCGGCATTTCCCGGCGGCAGGGCGGGCACCAGGTGGCCCAAAGATTGATGACCAGCGGGCCGCCCCGGTAATCGCTGAGTTGCACCGTTTGCCCAGCGGCATTGCGCAGGGTGATCTGCGGCAGACGCGTGCCTTGTTCGTAAATACTCAGGGAGAACGTCGCCAGCAGCCAGAACACCAAACCGCTGCCTACGCCGAAGCCCAACGGCCGACGCATGCCCGGACGACGCCAGCCTCGATACAACGCAGCAAGCAGCAACACGACCACCCCCGGCCAGGCGAGGAAACCACCGTCGCGCAGGTCGATGATCTGCCATGGATCGTTGCGATACTGCGCCCAGTAGGCAATCACGAAACCGACCCGGGCCGCCAGCAGGCCCAGTAGGAACAGGCTGAACAGCACCGACTCCGGGTTCTCGCCACCACGCTTGGCCACCCGCCAGCCGACAAAAGTCGCCAGTGCCAGGGCACTGATCAGCAGCAGGTGATTAAGCGCGATGGCAAAGGTGCCGAGGGTAAAGGTCAGCATTAACGAGCGTCTCGGGTGGTGGTCCAGCGTTGCAGGAAGGTGTCGGCATCGACCTCCCCGGTGATGCGCTGGCTGCGGCGCTCGATGCCGTCAGTGCCGATCCACAACAGGCTTGGCGGCCCCGGCACTTTATAACGGCCGAGCAGTTCGCGGCTGGCGGCATTGTCGGCGGTGACGTCCAGCCGTAGCAAGCGTACATCGCTGAGCGCTTGCAGGACTTGCGGTTTGCCGAAGACCTGTTTTTCCATGACTTTGCACGCCACACACCAGTCGGCGTAGTAGTCCAGCAGCACCCATTGGCCCTGGGCCTTGGCCGCATCGAGTTCGCGTTGCAGCACCGCGGGTTCCTTGATCGTCGTGAAGGCATCATGAATGCTGGGCGCGGCGGCGTCGGTACGGCCGGCGCTGTACACCTGCAATGGCTGATACGGATCGTCACTGCCACCCGCCGCACCGACCACCAGCAGACTGCCCCATAGACCCAACAGCAACGAACTGGCGCCGAACAGATGGGCAATCCGGCCAAACCCCTGCGACTGCTTCCAGGCGCTATAGGCGGCGATCAGCAGCAAGGCACCGCACAACCCGAGCCACAGCGATTCATCCAGCACCGGGCGCAACATCAGCAGCGCGGTGGCGAGGAACAGGAAACCAAACACGCCTTTGAGCAGGTTCATCCAGGCGCCGGGTTTGGGCAGGAAACGATTGCCGACGGTCACCAGCAACAGCAGCGGTATACCGATGCCGATGCCCATGGCGAACAGAATCAGCCCGCCGTGCAGCGCATTGCCGCTCTGGGCGATATAGAGCAGGGCGCCGGCCAATGGGGCGGTCATGCACGGACCCACCAGCAGGCCGGACAAAGCCCCGAGCACACCGGCACCGATCAGGCTGCCACCGCGCTGATTGCGCGAAACATGTTCCAGTCGATCACGTACCGCCACCGGCAACTGCAGCTCGAAGAAACCGAACATCGGCAAGGCCAGCAGCACGAACACCGCCGCAAAGCTGCCCAGCAGCCATGGATTCTGTAGCAGTGCCTGAAGGTTCGCCCCGAGCAGCGCAGCCACAACGCCCATCGCCGCATACACCAGTGCCATGCTGATCACGTAGCTGCCGGCCAGTGCAAAACCGCGCTTGGGCGTGGCGCCACTGCCAACGATCAACCCCGCCAGAATCGGCAACATCGGCAACGAGCAAGGCGTGAACGCCAGCAGCAGGCCCAAGCCGAAGAACACCAGCAAGCTCCAGCCCAGCGCCCGTTGTTGCAGGTCGCTGGCCAAGGCTTGATCCGGTGCCTCATTTAAAAGGCTCGGCATTGTGGTGTTGCCTAAATACACCACTTGAGTGTGGGGCGGATAACACAACCCGGCATCGGCACAGCCCTGGAACCCCACCTTGATCTGGCCGCTGGCACCCGCCGGGATCTTCAGTTCCAGGCCTTGGCGATAAACCTGCTGTTCACCGAAAAACTCATCGCTGTGAGTTTCACCTTCAGGCAACACCGGTTTGTACTGCGCAGGCAAATCGTCGAACTTCAGGCGTTTTTGGTAAAGGTAGTAACCGTTGGCAATCTGCCAGAACAATTGCGTTTCACCGGACGCCAGGCGCTCGGAGGTGAAGATGAACGCTTTTTCGATGGGTAGAAAGTCGGGTTTTCTGTCGAATGGATTGTTCCCTGGCTGCGCCTGAGCAAGGCTGGCAAACAGCCAGAGAAGAAAAACAAGAAAACCGCGCATCGACAAGGCCTTAAACATTGCAATTGCCGAGCACGATGATGGCTGCCGATTAACCCGGTGTTAACGAGCAGGACATGATTATTAGCCAGGCTGATTCGCGCTGGAATCCAGGATTCACAGCGCGAATCATTCTTAATGGCTTACTGAAGATCGCTGTAGGTCAATCTGAATTCCGACAGTGGGGGATGCGTACGCTTCCACTCCTGCGCAAATGCCTTGCCGGCTTCTATGTCTTCTTTGGACATGTCCTGCGCAATGATTGAAAGATTGTTAAACGCGGTGTTGTAGCGCGGGGATTCCCGAGAGGTATCGAGCACCAGCCAAATGAGGCCGTAACTTTTGATCAGGTTCTTCTCGAAGCCATATTCGGTATCGATGCCATTCTCATCCTCATAGACGCCACCCAACCCATAGCCGTACTCGAGCACTGCGTTTACATCGTTCAATTGTGCCCTTTTGATCAGCCACTCTCTCCTGGTGGGAAGATCATGGCTAACGGGTGGGCGATTGCTGTACCAGTGCATCGCCCGGGAGAACCCCGCCTCGGCCGCACGTTTGAGCCAGCGGTCGATAGTAGACCTGCGTTCAATCGCATCCGGAATGAGGGTGTGGTCCTTGTCATACACGATGGCGAGTATGTATTGCCCTTCCAGAAAACCTGCTTCAGCCGATTTTTTCAGCCAGGCGATATCCTTGGTTATTTCATAAAGTTGAAGCATGGCTTCGCCATCGCCGCTGTCGGCACGCCCTTGCGCAAGTGTTTTGGCTTGCTTAAGGGACGCGTCATCAGCCAATCGCAGCAGGGCGTAGACGTCGCCCTGAGCTGCTGCCAGGGCGTACCAATCTCTGTCGGCGTGGGTTTTATCCTCCTCCTTGAGGTTGTTTTCCCGGCGCCTGATGACTTCTGCGAGTGCGTACTGCGATTCACGATCTCCAGCGGTGGCGGCAATGGTCAGATAAGCCTCCGAATCCCGGTATTCCCCCAGGTTGTAGAGCTCCAGCCCCTTTTTTCTGGCGGTTTCTTGCTCATTGGTCAACCGGGCAATCAGCGAGCTCAATGTGTTGAGCAAGCTGAACAGAGTCGTCAAAGCGGATGAGTGTGTATACATAGTCAATACCTGTGTGAGTGGACAATTGGGGTGGTACGCACACAGGTTATTCAGGTGAGAAGGAGGACGTGCGTTACATATATATATGACGCGCGAGAAATCACCCGTCGTCTGGAGAAAAGCCAGCGGTCCCCCGGCCCAAGGCATGATCCTCCCAGGAAGCGGAATCCGATGCGGTCTCAGTCTTGTATCAACCCTGGCCAGGTGTCGTCATCTATTATTGTCGGTCCCGTCTCTGCCCTGTTGTCCTTTATGTTGTATCTGATGTATCTGTTGTTGGTCAGAAAGATATAGAAGTAGCTGTCGAAAAGCGGGGCGTCGTTTTGCACGGCTGTTATGATTCGGTTTTTGTAAGGTCCCAATCCGGGCCAAGAGTCAGGTGTGATGGGCTTTATTGATGTTTTTTGTGTTCTGTAATTGAAGTTGATGTAATGTCCATCATTCGTCAAAAACTTGAATAGATATTTGAAGCCGAATATTTCCCACCATGTGCCGGCCACGATGCGGTCGAAATAAGGAAGTAGCGAGTGCCACAACGAATCTTCAAGACGATAAGTTCCGGTTACTTTGTCGTAATCCTGGTCGTACTTACAGACCATCGGAGTGCCATTGGCATAATAGAACAGCCATAAAATGTCATCACCTCCGTTCGGGTGGCCCCCAACCCCAGTGACTGTAAAGCCGAAACGCAGATCTTTGACGTGAGCGTGAAAGCTTCCCCAGTTATCGGCTGTTATCTCGGCAGGATATCCCTCGTCAACCTTGTTCTCGCCAAGATCAAATCTGGAGTAGGTATTGCTGTCTTTGAAGAAGAAGTAAATTTTATCTTTTCCTGCGCGCCAATCGACGGCAACAAAATTCTTGAGTGTCGGCATGATCTGATTCCTTTCAGTTGGCTGAAGAGTACTTATAGTAAATAAATGGCATCTCTTCGAACCTGATAGTGTGGGGCGTTAATGTCGGAGTTAGACTATCGTTAGATATTGATCTTTGGTATGGCTTTTTGTGGGTTGATTGTTTCGGTTTGAGACTGATATGTTTCATGTCAACTAAGAGGAGGGTGTCAAAATGATTAAGGCGATCATCAAGTACCCATCTGGTACGCTGGACGACCACTGAGCGAAAGGCCTGCTTCTCGTCGGCCGTGGGGCTTGCCATAATTGCGGCTTAATCCACATCTGTTTGACTCGCGTTTTTGCTCATGGAGCTCCCATGCACGTACTGGTTTGCGAAGACGATGAGCTGATTGCCAGCGGCATTGTTGCCGGCCTCACGGCCCAGGGCCTGACGGTGGAACACGTGGCCACCGCTTCCGCCGCCCGGGCGATGCTCAAGGTGGCCGAGTTCGACGTCATGGTGCTCGATCTCGGACTGCCGGACGAAGATGGCCTCAAGTTGTTGCAGCAGTTGCGTCACAATGGCCTCGAAATCCCGGTGCTGATCCTCACTGCGCGGGATTCGGTCACCGACCGGGTCGACGGCCTGCAAGCCGGTGCCGATGACTACTTGCTCAAACCGTTTGACCTGCGCGAACTCGCCGCCCGTCTGCATACGCTGTTGCGACGGGTGGCGGGTCGCAGCGTCAACCTGATTGAACATGGTCGTTTGACCTACGACCCGAGCAGCCGAGAAACCCTGCTCGGCGGCCGACCCGTCGATTTGTCGCGCCGTGAACAATCGCTGTTGCAAGCCTTGCTGCATAACCGTGGCCGGGTGTTGTCCACCGAGCAACTCAAGGACAGTGTCTACGGTTTCAATGACGAACTGGAAAGCAACGCCCTTAACGTCCATATCCATCACCTGCGGCGCAAACTCGGCAACGGCATCGTCGAGACCGTGCGTGGCTTGGGCTATCGCCTGGGGCCGGCCGATGGCGGAGAGCAATCGAAGTGATGAGTCTGCGTTTGCGCCTGAGCCTGACCCTCGGCGCCGCGTTTGCGCTGATCTGGGCCCTGGCCGCCGCCTGGATGCTCAGTGATCTGCGCAACCAGATGATGTTTTCCCTGGACCAGCGGCTGGTGGCGTCGGCGCGGATGGTGGCCGGGCTGCTGGAGCAACTGCCGGCGTTGCCGAGCAAGGGCGAGGGGACCCATTTCAGCGCTGAACAGCTGAGTATCCCTGGCGGCATGGCCTGTCAGGTCAGCTCGTTGCGCGGCGAAATTCTGGCCCGCAGCCACAGTAGCCCCGAACAAACCCTGGAAGCTGAAAAAATGGGCTTCCATGATCAAATGATCGACGGCGCACCCTGGCGCAGCTTCACCCTGGCGCGCGGTAATGTGCGCATTACCACTGCCGACCGGCAAATCGAGCGCGAAGCGCTGAACATGTCCATCCTGCTGGCGGCCTCGGTACCGGTCGGCGTGGCGCTGCTCGGCTGCCTGTGTCTGTTGTGGCTCGGCATCGGTCAGGGGCTGGCACCGCTTAATCGTATGCGCGATGCGCTGATGCGGCGCAGTGCCGATTCCCTGGAGCCGTTGCAGATCCAGCCGCTGCCCAGCGAACTGCAACCGCTGCTGGAAACTCAGAATCAGTTGTTCCTGCGTATTGGCAAGACCATCGAGCGCGAACGGCGCCTGACCGGTGATGCCGCGCATGAATTGCGCAGCCCGCTGACCGCGATCAAAACCCATCTGCAAGTGGCGCGCATGACTGAAGGCAGCGCCCGGGATCAGTCCCTGGCGCGGGCTGAAGAGGGCGCTGACCGACTTCACCGCACGCTTGAACAATTGCTGCTGCTGGCGCGCGTCGAGGGCAGTCTGTCGTTCGATGATGGCGTGCAATGCAGCGCCGAGCAGGTGGCGAAACTGGCGATACAGGATGCGGCCAGCGGTGATCGTCAGCGGATCAAGTTTCAGTTGCCGACCACATTCTCCGATGCGCCGCTGCAAATGCCCGCGGTGCTGTCGATTGCCGCATTGCGCAACTTGCTCGACAACGCCCTGCGCCATACCCCAGGAAATGGGGCCGTGGAGCTGAGCCTGGAAACCACCAACAATCGCGTGCGCTTTTTGGTCCGCGACCACGGCCCGGGGATTGCCGAAGATGACCTGCAACACCTGACCCAACGCTTCTGGCGCAACGGCCAGAGCACCGGTTGCGGCCTCGGCCTGGCGATTGTCCAGGCCATCGTCCAGCGTTGCGGCTGCACCCTGCATTTCGACAGCCGCCCGGATGGCTTGCGGGTCGAGCTGACCATGCCTCTGCAACCGGTCTGACCAACAACACCAAACCCTGTGGGGGCGGGCTTTTGTGGCGAGGGGGCTTGCCCCCGTTGGGGCGCGAAGCGGCCCTGAATCCTGTCATCGCAGTGCATCGGATGCACCGCATGAGATGGTTCACGACTGCTTCGCAGTCGAACGGGGGCAAGCCCCCTCGCCACAAAAGCCCCACACTGTTTCTGTGTCACACACCAAATGTAACGTCTCTCCATTAGCCACCCGGCCCTCACAGCGCTATCGTCCCTGGCAGCTTTGACTCAATGGATTGAGGTAACAGCGCCATGGATGCATCGATACACATCTGCAAGGCAACGGCTGCCGACGCCGGGATCATCAGCCGCATCGTCGAGCGCTCCATTCGCGTCGGCTGCGCGCTGGACCATCGCAACGATCCGCGCACCGTCGCCACCTGGACCCACAACAAAACCATTGAACACGTGCAACCCTGGCTGGCCGACTCGCGGTTGTACCTGAACATCGCCCTGTTGCAGGACAAACCTATCGGCGTCGCCATGGCGGCGATCAGCGGAAAGGTCGCGTTCTGCTATGTACAGCCTGAATGGTTTCGGCGAGGCGCCGGACAAGCGCTGGTGCATGATCTCGAAACCTGGTTGATCGCTCAGGGTTTGCCTCACGCGCGGCTCAACAGCACCCGTACCGGTGAGGCGTTTTACCACCGTCTGGGTTACCGGGCTTGCGCTGAAACCTTCACCGTGGCGGGACTCCACGCCATTCCCATGCACAAGGCGCTGTCACCACCTTCATAGAAAGCTGATCGAGGGTCTAAATCCTTGAGGTCCTGATGCGTTTCCAGAACAGGAAAACCTGCAAGTGCGCCCCGTGACCGGAACGCGCACCTGCCCGGTGTGCAGTTTTGGTCACTATCAACAGCGTATTGAGGGATCGAGAGATGTCAGTCGCTATCAGCCTTATCGAAGATCAGCCTGCCCGGATCGTTCCGACGCCTGCCGAGACGCTTTATCAGTTCAACGAATCGCCATTGCTGGCTCGTCAAAGCCAGCAGGAGTCGAACGCCCGCAGCTATCCGCGGCGCATTCCCCTGGCACTCAAGCGAGCCAAGGGCATTTATGTCGAGGATGTCGAAGGCCGCAGTTTCATTGATTGCCTGGCCGGTGCGGGGACTCTGGCTTTGGGACACAACCACCCGGTGGTGATCGAAGCGATCCAGCAAGTGCTGACCGATGAACTGCCGCTGCACACACTCGACCTCACCACGCCGGTCAAGGATCAGTTTGTTCAGGACCTGTTCGGTCTGTTGCCGCCGGCATTGGCCGCTGAAGCGAAGATTCAGTTCTGCGGCCCCACCGGCACCGATGCGGTAGAAGCCGCGCTGAAACTGGTGCGCACCGCCACCGGACGCAGCACGGTTTTGTCGTTCCAGGGCGGTTATCACGGCATGAGCCAGGGCGCGCTGAGCCTGATGGGCAGTCTGGGGCCGAAGAAACCGTTGGGTGCGTTGCTCAGCAGTGGCGTGCAGTTCATGCCGTATCCCTACGATTACCGTTGCCCGTTCGGGCTCGGCGGCGCGCAGGGGGTGCAGGTCAACCTGAGTTACCTGGAAAACCTGCTGAATGATCCAGAGGCCGGCGTGCAATTGCCTGCTGCGGTGATCGTCGAAGCGGTACAGGGCGAGGGCGGGGTGATTCCGGCCGATCTCGACTGGCTGCGCGGCTTGCGACGCATCACCGAGAAGGCCGGCGTAGCGCTGATCGTCGATGAAATCCAGAGCGGTTTCGCCCGTACCGGCAAGATGTTCGCCTTCGAGCACGCCGGGATCATTCCGGACGTGGTGGTGATGTCCAAAGCCATCGGCGGCAGTCTGCCGCTGGCGGTGGTGGTCTATCGCGACTGGCTCGACACCTGGCTGCCGGGCGCCCATGCCGGGACCTTCCGCGGTAATCAGATGGCAATGGCCGCAGGCTCTGCGGTGATGCGCTACCTGACAGAGCACAAGGTTTGCGAGCACGCCGCCGCCATGGGCGAACGCCTGAGTGAACACCTGCACATCCTGCAACGGGACTTCCCGCAACTGGGCGATATCCGCGGACGGGGCTTGATGCTGGGCGTTGAGCTGGTCGACCCGACCGGCGCGCCGGACGCTCAAGGGCATCCACCGATATTCGCTCGGCTGGCGCCGTTGGTGCAGCGCGAATGCCTCAAACGCGGATTGATCCTCGAGCTGGGCGGGCGTCACGGCGGTGTCGTGCGTTTCCTGCCACCGTTGGTGATCACAGCAGCAGAAATCGATCGGGTGGCCGACATTTTCGGCAGGGCCATGGCCGCAGCCACTGCCAGCCTCTAAATTTTTTGGTGCCTTGAACGTTCCTTCTACATAACGGCTGCGCACGGCGTGCAGCCCACCCTACAGCGATGGAGAGACAGCATGACGTCAGTATTCGACCGCGAGGACATCCTCTTTCAGGTCGTGGTCAACCACGAAGAGCAATACTCGATCTGGCCCGACTACAAAGCCGTGCCACAAGGCTGGCGCACCGTGGGCAAGAGCGGCCTGAAAAAGGAATGCCTGGCCTACATCGAAGAGGTCTGGACTGACATGCGTCCACTGAGCTTGCGCCAGAAAATGGAAGAACAGGCGGCTGTGGCTCACTGAGTCACCGCGCAAAAAGAAGCCCGCTGAACCGGTAAGGTCAGCGGGCTTTTTCATGTCTGGAGTTTGTGTTGCCCGTCAGGCCGCCATCGCGAGCAGGCTCGCTCCCACATTTGATCGGTGGTGATCACGGAGTATGTGCTCGACACAAATCCACTGTGGGAGCGAGCCTGCTCGCGAAGAACGATAACGCGGTCTAACTGACGTTACACCCCGCTCAACCCCTTGATCACCTGATCCACATTCCCTTCCAGCTCGGCCACCGGATCCGCCGCATCGACACTCAACACCACCAACCGACTACCCGCCTCGGCAATCACCGCTTTCACCGCGTCCGACGGCTGGCGATGATGCAGCACCACCGCCACATCATTGTTTTTGAGCGTTGCGCCCAATTGCGTCAGCGCCTGCGGCGTCCACTCGGCATCCGACCGTGCATCCAGGCCGATCAGCTCCAGGTTAAGGCCGCCGATCAGGTAGCCGAAATGATCGCTCAGGCTCATCACACTCAAGTTGTCGGCATAGGCCAGCCGTGACTCGCTGTCAGCGCTGAGCTTGAGCAGGCGCTGTTTGAGTGCTGCCAGGTTGGCATCGATTTTCGGCTTGGCCGCTGGCGCCAGGCGCACCAGGTCTGCCGCCATGACATCCGCCATCCGGCCCATGTTGTTGCTGGCCAACCAAGGCTGACTGTTCAAACCGTCGATCTTGCTGCCAGGCTGTATGGCGATGCCGGGCAGAGCGCCGTCCACCGGGCGGGCGGCGTCGATTTCAATGATGCGGATATTGCTGCGACGGGCGTTCGGATACAGCGGATCATCCGGCCATAGCGAACGCAGGCCGATGACCGCATCCGCGTCGATCGCCAGCTTATTGAGCGCTTGAGCGCCGCGACCGGTGAAATAAGCGGTCTGCCGACTGCCGGGAAGGTTGGCCGGCGCAGCGCGCTCAAGGCTGACATCGGTGCCCTCCAGCAGCAGGGCACCCAGACCGTAGGTCACAGGCAACGCTGCCAGCACCAGCACTTTGTGCGTTGAAGTCGAGGCAAAGAGCGCGGTGTTACCGACACCGTGATTGGCCACCAGACGCATCGGTTCGAAGGTATCGGTGGCGGATGCGTTGAACGAGGCTGGCCCACACAAGGTCAGCGCCAGGGTCAATTGACGCAGAGAAAAAGACATTTATCCGAGGTTCCCTTTCAGACTTGGAACGATGCCACGAGCAATCGCGGCCAGGGCGAAGGCGATACCGGCCACCAGAATGATCGCGGCGCCGGACGGGATAGGCAGGTCAAAGACAATCGGCGCGAGAATTCCGCACAGCGTGCTGACCGTGGCGATCAGCACCGAACACCAGAAAAAACCCTTCAGCGACTGACTGAGCAACCGCGCGGCCGCCGCAGGAATCACCAATAGCGCACCGACCAGAATCGCGCCGATAACTTTCACCGCCGCCACCGTGATCAGGGTCACCAGGATCACGAACAGGTAATCCAGGGTCTTCACCGCCACACCGCGCACCGCCGCCAATTGCGGATTGAAACTGGCGAGCATGATGCGGTTGTACAGCGGTAGGGCCAGCGCCATCACCAGCGAACCAACAATGGCCAACACCAGCAGGTCATTGCCGTTGACTGTCAGCACTGAACCGAACAGCACGTTTTCCAGGATGTGCACGTTGATTTTGCCTGCCAGAATCAATAACAGGCTGGCGCCCAACGCCAACGACACAGAAAGGAACACGCCGATCAAGGTATCCGGCGCCAGCCCCGTACGGTTGCGTAAATAGTTGAGCAAAATGCCGAACAGCAGGCAGTAACCGAACAGGCTCCCATAAGGCCCGGTGTAGGGTTCACCGAGCAGAATGCCGATGGCCACACCGGTCAGCGCCGCATGGCCCACCGCTTCGGAGAAAAACGCGAAACGCTTGACCACCACCAGCGTACCCAAGCCGCCCAACACCGGGCCGATCAACAGCCCCGCGAGCAGCGCGTTGACCACAAATCCATAGGCCAGCGCTTCCGGCAGGTAACCCGACGAGGCCCAACCCTGGATCATCAAACGAAAGGCTTCGTAACTCATCAGGCAGCGCTCCGGGGATGGGTCGAGAACAAGGTCAGCAGTCGCTCCGGGGTCAGTGCCTGTTTCGGCGTGGCATCGAACAGCACACGGCGATTGAGCCCGGTGACCCGGTCCGCCAGTCGCCCGACCGCTTCCAGATCATGCTCGATCCACAGCACGGTGATGCCGCTCTGGCGCCAGTCGCCCAGTAGTCGTTCGAACACTTGAATACCGGCCTCATCGAGGGCCGACATCGGTTCGTCGAGCACCAGCAACTGTGGCGCCGGAATCAGTCCTTGCGCCAACAAAACGCGCTGGCGCTCACCGCCGGACAATGCGCCCATGCGCCGCTTGCGTTTGTCCTGCATGCCGACCCGTTCCAGTGCTTCGCCGATGGCCGCCGCGTAGTGTTTACTCAACCCGAGAAACGCCGGGCGCCGTTGGCACATCGCGGCCATGAAGTCATCGACGGTCATCGGTAAACCACGATCGAACTCCAGCGCCTGAGGCACGTAGCCGATGGTCCCCGGTTCGCCAGGCCATTGCAGGCTCAATCGACCTTGATGCGGCATCTGTCCGAGCAGGGTCTTGATCAGCGAGCTCTTGCCGCCACCGTTGGGGCCGACCAGTGCGTGCACGCTGCCGGGCCGAACCTCAAAGGTCACCTTGTCGAGGATTGTCGTGCGACCCAGCGTGAGGCTGACCTCGGCGAAATCCAGGGTCGGCCCCGAAACCTGTGGGAGCGGCGGTGCGGCGATCCGACTTGCCCGCGAAAGCGGTGGGTCAGTCAACATTGATGTCGACTGATACTCCCTCTTCGCGAGCAAGCCCGCTCCCACAGGGGATTCAGTGATGGTTTCTTGAGCCGTCATGCGCCGGACTCCTGAATCGCGCGGACCACGGTATTGAGGTTGCCGGTCATTTCTATTTCGTACTTGTCGGCGGTGTATTCGCCGTAGGAAATGTGCGACAGCGGATACAGCTTCACCCCGGACTCACGCTGGATGGTCTCGACGTAAGTGGACGGAAAATCCATCTCCGAGAAGATCACTTTCACGTCCAGCTCCCGCAGCTGATCGATGGTCTTTTTCAGTTGGCTGGGGCTCGGTTCGATACCGTGGGCCGGCTCGACCACAGCGGTCACTTCCAGGCCGAACTCGCGCAGCAAATAGTCGTAGGCGGCATGCACCGTGGCCACGCGAAGCTCGGCGTTCGGCGCCTGGGTCAGTTTTGCCAGGGCGTCGGCGCGCATCTGTCGCAGGCGTTTGCCGTAGGCGCGGGCGTTCTGGGTATAGGTCTTGGCGTTGGCCGGGTCGAGCTTGCCCAGTTCCCGGGCGATGTTGTTGACCTGGGCAATGGACGCACTGATCGACAGGAACGTGTGCGGGTTGACCACCTTGCCGGCGCCCCGTGCAGCGACGCCGGTGGCGGCCAGCAGGGGCACGTTTTCGTTGGCTTCGATCACCTTGATGTTCGGCGTTTCGCTGGCGGCGATCATGCGGTCGGCGAAGTCGTCATGGCCCACGCCGTTAAGCACGACCACGTCCAGCCCGCTGATGCGCTTGATGTCTTCGGCCCGCGGCTCGTAGGCATGCGGATTGAAACCGGCCGGGATCAGCGGCACCACTTCGGCTTTGTCACCGACGATGTTGGCCACGTAACTGTAATAAGGGTGCAGGGTGATGCCGATGCGCAGGCGCTTGGCTTCATCGGCACTGGCCAGAGGTGTCAGCAAACAGGCAAACAGACCGACCAGTAGCAGGCGCAAAAAGGAATGACGTTGAGATGAACTAGGCATGGGAAAGCGGTCTTCTCTCGGGTGAAGGCGAGGGTTCAATGCCGATGTTGGCGGGTGACGCCGGCATCGAATTGCGCGACGATCTGCTGCCAGCCGGCGCCGTTGAGCGCAGCGTCGGTGAGATCGTTCGGGGCGTTGAGGGTGCTGGCGCGGTTGAGCCAGATGTCTGGCGCAGTGTCGTCTTCAGCGGTCAAGCGCATCAGAAACGAACCGGCAACGGTTGGGGTCTGGCTTTGGCCGAAGTAGGCCTTGGTGTCCAGCAACTGCCAGGCATGGCCACCGCGGCTGACAGAACTGGCGTCCTGGGCAAACGGCGCAAAACCTTCATCGGCGAGGGTGGCGGGTGTGGGCAGTGCTTGCTGTTCCTGACGCAACAGATGAATTTCATCCAGCGTGACCCGCAGGTCGGCGTAGATGCCTTGCTCGGATGCGCTCAGGTCACGACGGGCATCCAGTTGATGGCTGCCAACGCTACTCACCTCCTGAGCCTCGCCGCGCCAGGCGACCACGGAGCCGGCAACCGCCAGGATCATCAGGCACAGCAGCAACACATAGAGGGTTTCATGGCCGGCGCCGGCCGGGCGGACGATGTGTGTGGTTGGTGTCGTCATGGGGCTTGGATGTCCGCTTGGTCGATCTCGACGACATGGCCAGGACCGGCGTCGAACAGCACATAGAACTCAGCGCCGGGTTTCTTGAACGTCAGGGTCGAATCGGCGCCGAGCTTGCCCGGCACCAGAATGGTTTCGTCGTAGCCGATCACGTCCAGGGTCACGCCCGGCGCGCCGCTGCCGTCGGAGAAACCGCCGGTGCACTGGATCTGTTCGGCATCGATGGCCTTGCATTCGCACATCGGGTTGTGAGCCAGGGCGCTGGTGCTGAAGGCGGCGCAGAACATCAATAGAACGGGGCGAAAAGCGTTGATCATGGTTTGCCTCCTTGTTTGTTCAGCCAGGCGAGGGTGGCCGGGGATGCCTGGCTCAGGGGGATGGACGCTTGATGCATGGCGCCGTCCCAGCCTTCCATGGTGATCCACAGTTCGGCGTCGGTTTTGGTCTTTTCGGGCACCGGCAGCATCGCGCCCATGCGGTATGGTGTACCGAAGAAAATCACCCCGGCGGCGCGCAGGCTGCGTGGTTTGCCGATGCGCAGGTAAGTCGCCTTGACCTCATCGCGACAGCGCTCGCACAGTGCTGCGTTGAAACCTTTCATGTGGCCAGCCGGGCCGGTCAATCGTGGCGCCTCGTTGCGCAGTTCGGCCAGTTGCAGGCTCCAGGGGCCGACCTGGATTTCGCCGATTTCCCGTTCCCCCAGTCCGCTGTCGCCCCGAAACAGCGAGGCGTCGGCAAAGTATTTGGGCATGAAGCCCAAAGGGATCAGCAGCAAGAAAATGTTGATGTGGAAGCGCCATTTGCGCCAAAGCAGGCTCGCCCGGGAAGGCTGCGGTGCAGTGATCGTCTTGCTCACAGGTTGCCCTCCGGAGTCTGTTGGTTCATGACCGTTTGCGGTCTCGACACCGGGAGCGGAGCCTTGTTGCTGCGCTTGAACGCATTGGCGGTGGCCAGGGCGGTGCGTTTGGTCCAGATCAGCAAGCCGCTGAGCACCATCATGCTCAGCAGCAAACCGAAGAAGAACCAGATCAGCTTGATCCAGATCCCGCCAAAGTCACCGGTGTGCAACGGACGCATCGACTCGGTCACGAATTCCAGGCTGGAGCGATCGGACAGCAGCCGTGTGCTGGCAATATCGCCGTTGTACGGGTTGACCTCGGCCGTCTGGAACATCAGCGGATACCAGCTTCGACCACCGACCGACAGGTGGCTGTAAGCGTTGCCCGGCAGGCTGACGAAACTCGCTTCCAGTCCGGGGATCTGTTCCTGAGCGACCTTGATCGCCTGTTCCAGGCTGATCATCGGGGCCGGTTTGCCGGTGCTGGTCAACGGCACGCTTTCGCGCGAGACGACCGACACCACCGGTTCCGTGGTAATCGAAATCTGGTTGTCGAACAGAATCGCCTTGATCAGGAACCAGACACCGGTGATCGAGATCACCGCAATGAACCAGATCGACCAGATACCGCTGAGCCGGTGAAAGTCGCCCCAGAAAATCCGCGCGCCATGGCGAATGCGCAGGGTCGGTCGGAAGAAGCCTTTCCAGAACCGTTTGTAGACCACCAGCCCGGTCACCAGCGACGCCAGCATCGGCAGCCCGAGGAACGACACCAGATACCAGCCCCAGCTGTAGCCGTTGGTGAACGGCACCAGCCACCAGCCATGCAGTGCGCGGGTGAATGCCTTGAAGTTGAATTGTGGAGCGGTGCCCTGAATCACCCCGCTATAGGGGTTCACATAGACCGTCACCTCGCGGCCGTCCGGGTAACTGACGTCCACGTCCAGGGCGAAATGCGACTCGTCGGGGCGACTGATGCTCTGGACCAGCGTCTGGGGTTCGGCCTGTTTGATGGCGGCGACAATCTGGTCATAGTTGAGCAGCGGCGCGTCGTCTGAAGGCGCGCTGGCCCGCATTTGCGGGTTGGCCAGCCAGACGATTTCCTGACTGACCACCGCCAGCGTGCCGGTCACACAGACGATCAATACAAAAAACCAGATGGGCAGCGCCAGCCAGCTATGGACCAGAAACCAGAGTTTTGAGCGGGATTTCTTCGACATGATTAAAGGTCTTGTTTCGATGAGAGGACTACTGCTGCGGGCTTCCCAGCGGTGCGGTCCATGAAAAGTCCGGCCGTGGCTTTTGCCTACGCGACCGACTGCATCTAAATAAGACGTATGAGCATCGGAAATCCCGAAAGGGGATATGAAAGTAAATGTTTCGTATTGCTGGCTGGGCGGGGGGCGGGTTTATTTGCGAAAAGGTCTGACAGTCAAATTGGATGTTGAAGGTGATGGCCTCTTCGCGAGCAAGCCCGCTCCCACATTGGATTGGTGTCGAACACACATTATGTGTACGCAGCCGATCAACTGTGGGAGCGGGCTTGCTCGCGAAGAGGCCCGAACATTCACTGGAAAACTCAACCCTGCTTAAACATCTCCTTCGCGCGCTGTTCGATCTGCTCCTGAGTCAAATCCTCCTTGCGCGTGGCCAGAAACCACAGATGCCCGTAGGGATCCTTCAAAGTCCCCGAACGGTCGCCATAAAACTGATCCTTGACCTCGGACACCTGCGTGGCACCGGCATCGATGGCCTGTTTAAAGGACTTGTCCACATCGTTCACATACAGATGCAGCCCCACGGACGGCGACTTGTCCGGGTTGCTCAATGGGCCCTGGTCGCAGGGTGTGCCAAGCATGATCGGGCAGTCACCAATACGCAGCTCAGCGTGCCCGATCCCGCCATCGGGCATGGCCAGGCGCATGACTTCGGTGGCGCCAAAGGCCTTCTTGTAGAAGTCGATGGCTTCGGCAGCTTTCTGAATGCCTAGATAAGGGGTGATGCTGTGATAACCCTCTGGAATAGGTTTTACGCTCATGACGGTTCTCCTTTTGTTGTGGGGTTAAGGTGTTCCTTCGCCGATTTCCGGTCGAGTAACTATAGGTCAGCCCTTTTCCCGCAACCGAGTGCCCGACGAGCAGTTGGCAAAGACTGCGATCTTTTGATCCGATACCCACTATCGAGAGCGTTGATTTCTACCCTTCAAGCGGCACGGGTAGCCTGTGTTCATTGCCCCAAACACAGATCTGCGGACGCCCGAAATGAAATCTCTGCTCGCCACTTTCTTGCTGCTCGCCATCTCCGTTCTCGCCGGATGTGCCAGCCATGTTTCACCGGAATTGCGGCCCTACACCGCTGAAGAAACCCGGGAACTGGCGCTGGAGGCGCTGAATCGTCGTGGCTTGTCCTTCGACGAGTACCACGCGAAGAAAGCCGAATTGCTCGGCCAGCCGGCAAAATCGTTCAGTTTCGACAAACAAGGCGAGATGAACGCCGAACGCGCAGTACAGCTGCACGGTCGCCCAAGCTGAGCGACAACTGTACTGCTCGAACTTTCACGCAACTGTCCATGGGTTTCCCTCAAGGCGTGCGATAGGGTCAATACCTGACTGACCCTGATGGACTGCCACCCATGACACTCTCGCTCGACCTGCTGCTGGGCTTTGCCCTGTTTGCCCTTGTCACCTCGATCACCCCCGGCCCGAACAACACCATGTTGCTGGCATCTGGCGTGAATTTTGGCTTTCAGCGCACCATTCCCCACATGCTGGGTATCACTTGTGGCTTCTTCGTCCTGGTGGTCGCTGTCGGTTTCGGCCTGGGCACGGTGTTTCAAACCTATCCAATGCTTTACACCGTGTTGCGCTATGTCGGCGCGGCGTATTTGTTGTACCTGGCGTGGAAGATTGCTCATTCCGGGCCGGTAGCCGAGGGTGAACAGGGCGAGGGCAGGCCGATCAGTTACTTGGGTGCGGCAGCGTTTCAATGGGTCAACCCCAAGGCCTGGATCATGGCCATCGGTGCGATCAGCACCTACACGCCGATGCAGGGCTATTTCACCAATGTGATTGTGATTGCCGCGGTCTTCGCCTTGATCAACCTGCCAAGCGTCGGGGTGTGGGCCGGTTGCGGCACGCTGTTGCGCAATGTGCTGCGCGATCGCCGCTGGTTGCGGCTGTTCAACTGGGGTATGGCCTTATTGTTGGTGGCTTCGATGTATCCGTTATTGCTCGAAAGTTTTAGCTGACGCATTGCTTCATCCGGTGGCCCGATGCCTGTTAAGCTCGACTTCAGGAGCGTTCCTACGCACTTTTAAATGAAGTTGTTCTTCTTTAATGGCCTCCGATCAGGTATTGCTGTCGTTCTGAAAATTCGGCGTCGCTCATGAGGCGGCGCTTTGACATTTCCAGTGACGAGCTTCCTGATCCCGGAACACGCTCTGCGAGTCTTTTATGAATAAACGTCCGTTGTATTTCGACTACGCCGCCACCACGCCGGTGGATGAGCGGGTCATCAAGGTCATGGTCGAGTGTCTGGGTTTCACAGGTAACTTCGGCAATCCAGCGTCCAGTTCCCACGCCTTCGGCCAACAGGCCCGGCAATCGGTCGAGCAAGCACGGCGCCAGGTCGCCGAGTTGGTGGGCGCCCAGGCGGAGCAGATCGTCTGGACTTCCGGCGCCACCGAATCAAACAACCTTGCCCTCAAGGGCGTGGCCCAGGCCCGCGGTGTATCCGGCGGCCACATCATTACCAGCCAGATCGAACACAAAGCGATTCTCGACACTGCAAAACAGTTGCAGGACGCAGGCGTTGCGGTGACGTATCTGGTGCCCGATGCCGAAGGCCTGATTACTCCACAAGCGGTCAGTGAAGCGATGCGTGAGGACACCTTTCTGGTGTCATTGATGCTGGTCAATAACGAACTGGGCACCATCAACGACATCCCGGCCATCGGCCAGGTGGTGCGTGATCGCGATGCGTTATTCCACGTTGATGCGGCTCAGGGCGCGGGCAAAGTGGCGATCGATCTGGCCCGGTGGCCGGTGGATTTGATGTCGTTCTCGGCGCACAAGGTCTACGGTCCCAAAGGCATCGGCGCGCTGTATGTCGGTCCTCGTGCTCAGCAGCGTCTGCAGGCGCAGATCCACGGCGGCGGTCACGAGGGCGGGTTGCGTTCCGGCACGCTGGCGACGCACCAGATTGCCGCAATGGGGGCAGCCTTCGCGTTGGCGGCCACCTCGTTCGATGAAGAAAAAGCCACCATCACGCGTCTGCGTGAACGCTTGCTCGAGCCGCTGCTGAGCATTCCCGGGGTGCGCCTCAATGGCAGCCCGACCCAGCGCATTCCCCATACCCTGAGCCTGACTTTCAACGAAGGCGAGTTCAGTTCCGCGGCGTTGAGCACCTCGATCGCGTTTTCCGCGACCTCGGCCTGTAATTCCGCCAGCAATGCGCCGTCCCATGTGCTGCTGGCCCTGGGGCATGACGCACGCTCGGCCAGTCGCACCATTCGCTTGAGCCTGGGGCGTTTCACCACCGAACAGGATATCGATCAAGCGGTACACCTGATTAAAGCAACTTGCGCCAGTGCTCCGGCATTCTGGGCGACAGGTCCTTAAGCGCCGACTCCGATCGGCACCGAATAATAATGATGAGTGGTTAGCAGGAGACACGATGAGTACACAGCCTTTGACCAATGGATTGGTACCCCAGCGCCTGGCGCAAACCCGCGAGCTGATGAGCCGGGAGGGCATTCATGCTCTGCTGGTGCCGTCAGCCGACCCGCACCTGTCGGAATACCTGCCGGGCTATTGGCAGGGACGGCAGTGGCTGTCGGGTTTTCATGGCTCGGTGGGCACGCTGATCGTCACGCCGGATTTCGCCGGTGTCTGGGCCGACAGCCGCTATTGGGAACAAGCGAGCAAGGAGCTCAAGGGCAGCGGCATCGAACTGGTCAAGCTGCAACCGGGTCAACCCGGCCCGCTCGATTGGCTGGCCGAGCAAACCCCTGAAGGCGGTGTCGTCGCAGTCGATGGCGCGGTGATGGCCTTGGCCTTCGCGCGTACTTTGAGCAGCAAACTCGAAGAACGCGGCGCACGTCTGCGCACCGACATCGATCTGCTGAATGAAGTCTGGAGTGATCGTCCAAGTCTGCCGAATGAGCCGATCTATCAACACTTGCCGCCTCAGGCGACGGTCAGCCGTGGCGAAAAACTCGCCAAACTGCGTGAGGTGCTGAAAGAGCGCGGTGCCGACTGGCACTTCATCGCCACCCTCGATGACATCGCCTGGCTGTTCAACCTGCGCGGCGGCGATGTGTCGTTCAATCCGGTGTTCGTGTCCTTCGCCCTGATCAGCCAGCAGCAGGCCACCTTGTTCGTCGCCCTGAGCAAAGTGAGCGCCGAGCTGCGCGCCATTCTTGAGCAGGACGGCGTGACCCTGCGCGATTACAGCGAAGTCACCGCCGCCTTGCGCGCCGTGCCGAGCGGCGAGAGCCTGCAAGTCGATCCTGCGCGGGTCACGGCGGGTCTTTTGGATAACCTGAACAGCGGCGTGAAACTGCTCGAAGGCCTGAACCCGACCACCTTGGCCAAGTCGCAGAAAAGCCTGGCCGATGCCGAGCACATTCGTCGGGCCATGGAGCAGGACGGCGCGGCGCTGTGCGAATTCTTCGCCTGGCTGGAAGCGGCTTGGGGGCGTGAGCGCATCACCGAACTGACCATCGACGAACACCTGACCGCGGCGCGTACCCGACGTCCGGATTATGTCTCTCTGAGCTTCAACACCATTGCCGCGTTCAACGCCAACGGTGCGATGCCGCACTACCACGCCACCGAAGAAGAACACGCGGTGATCGAGGGTGACGGCTTGTTGCTGATCGACTCCGGCGGCCAATACCTGGGCGGTACCACCGACATCACCCGAATGGTGCCGGTGGGTACGCCGACTGACGAGCAGAAGCGCGATTGCACCCGCGTACTCAAAGGCGTGATTGCGCTCTCCCGTGCACAGTTCCCACGAGGCATTCTGTCGCCGTTGCTGGACGCTATTGCCCGCGCACCGATCTGGGCCGAAAGCGTCGACTACGGCCACGGCACTGGTCACGGCGTCGGCTATTTCCTCAATGTTCACGAAGGTCCGCAAGTCATCGCCTATCAGGCTGCTGCGGCACCGCAAACCGCGATGCAGCCGGGGATGATCACCTCCATCGAACCGGGCACTTACCGTCCGGGTCGCTGGGGAGTGCGGATCGAGAACCTGGTATTGAATCGTGAAGCAGGCAAGAGCGAATTCGGGGAGTTCCTGAAATTCGAAACCCTGACCCTGTGCCCGATCGACACACGTTGTCTGGAACCAGCGCTGCTGACTGAAGACGAAAAGCAGTGGTTCAACGGTTATCACGCCGAGGTGCGTGAACGCCTGAGCCCGTTGCTCAATGGTGCGGCCCTCGAATGGTTGAACACCCGTACCGCGGCCATCTGAGCGGTTTGAGTCCAGGCGCTGTTTCCAGCGCCTGGCTCAGGTCATAGGCCGGCGCTGGTTATTGCGCACGCAGGGCTTCAAGGACGAAGTCCAGTCGATCCTGGCCGAAGAACAACTGATCACCGACAAACATGCTTGGTGCACCGAATACACCGCGCTGCACCGCTTCCTCGGTGTTTTCCTTGAGGGCGGCTTTGACGGTTTCATCGGCGGTCAGTGCCAGCACCTCGTTTGGATCGAAACCGTTTTGCGTCAGCACGGCGGCAACAGTCGCTGGATCATCGAGGCTGCATCCCTCAACCCAAAGGGCGTGAAACAGGCAATCGATAAACGCCTGAAAGCGTTCGGGATGGCGTAGTTGCATACCTGTGACAGCGCGCATCAGCATCAGGGTATTGATCGGGAAGTTCGGGTTGAACTTCAGCGGTACGCCATAGCGTTTAGCATAGCGGTCCAGGTCCTGGAACATGTAGCGACCCTTGGCCGGTATGGTGATGGGGGAAGCATTGCCAGTAGCTTTGAAGACGCCACCCAGCAGCATCGGTCTGTAGATCAGCTGACTATCGGCCTGTTTGCAGATCTTTGGCAGTTGGGTATGGGCGAGGTAAGTGGCGGGGCTGCCGAGGTCGAAAAAGAACTCCACGGTTTTGCTCATGGTCGATGTGCTCTTCTTGTTGTTGTAGGGGAGGGCTTACCAGCGTTCGCTCCAGGGGCGCAGATCCAGCTCGAAGGTCCAGGCGTCCCGTGGCTGGCTGTGCAGGTACCAATAGTTTTCGGCGATGTGCTCGGGATTGAGGATGCCGTCCTGATCCTTGGTCGCGTATTTTTCCGGGAAGTTGTCGCGGATAAAGTCGGTATCGATGGCGCCATCAACTACGACGTGGGCGACGTGGATGTTCATCGGTCCCAGTTCACGGGCCATGCTTTGCGCCAAGGCGCGAATCCCGTGCTTGGCACCGGCGAAGGCGGCGAAACCCGCGGCACCGCGCAAGCCAGCAGTGGCGCCGGTGAACAGGATCGTGCCTCGTTGGCGGGTGACCATGCGCTTGGCCACTTCACGGGCGTTGAGAAACCCTGAGAAACAGGCCATTTCCCAAATCTTGAAATACTTGCGGGCGGTTTCTTCGAGGATGCTGCACGGCACATTGGCGCCGATATTGAAGACGAACGCTTCGATGGGGCCGAGCTCGGTTTCGATCTGCTCGATGAGCGCTATCACGTCTTCTTCATTACGCGCATCGCAGGCAAAACCGTGGGCCTCGCCGCCATTGGCTGTAATGGAGTCTACCAATGGCTGGAGTTTGTCTGCGCTGCGACGTGTGACGCAGGCGATATACCCTTCACGGGCAAAACGTTTGGCGATGGCGCCGCCGGTGGCATCGCCCGCGCCGACGACCAATACGATGTTCTTGTTATTGATAGCGGTGGTCATGGATATCGCCCTTTGCTGAACGGTCATTGACTGATGAACGTTAGCAGCATCGGCGCGAAGCGCCTATCGGGCTGCGCAAGCCCGATAGAAAGGGAGGGTTACTTGCAGATGACGATCATGCTGCGGCTGGTGTAGCCGGCAGGGTTGAGGCCGAACGGATAGTCACCGGGCTCTTCCACCGTATCCCCTGACTTGGCGATGACCTTGTAACCCTTGGGCGCGCACGAATTGGCGGCGCTGGTGTAGCATTTGTCCCACGAGGACGAGAGCCCCGAACAATTGATATGCAGTCCTTTCTTGCCGTGTTTCGTCTGGGGTTTCGAGGTCGCTGCGCAGCCCGCAATTGCAAGTACGGCGATCAGTATCAAAATTCGTTTCATTGCTGTCCTTAATAGCGGCCCCGGATCTGTGCCTGGGTCTGCCTGCATTCGCTTTTGCTTGAAGCGTTCTGATATCCCTATCTGAAAAAATCCATGTCTGACACTGAGTTACGTAGCCCAAACATGGCCTAATTGAGCGGTAAATACCAGACCTTCGTCAATCTTGTTTCAATCTGCTGCGACCACAGGCTTGGCGCTACTCCCCATGGTCATGGTCGCGCCGACGGAAGCCAGAATGATGCACAGGATAGCCATCCACTGTGACAGGGAAAGGTATTCCTGGAGAAACAACAGGCCGGACAGCGCACCGATCGCAGGTTCGATGCTCATCAATGTACCGAAGGTCCGGGCTGGTATCCGTGTGAGGGCGACCATCTCCAGGGTGTAGGGCAGGGCGGTGGACAAAATGGCGACCCCGATGGCCACGGGAATCAACGAGGGTGTCAGTAGCGCAGCGCCAGCGTGGACAATACCAATGGGAGCTACGAACAGGGCGGCAATCATCACGCCCAACGCAGCGGTCTGCACCCCATTATCAGCACCAGCCTTCTGGCCGAACAGAATGTACAGCGCCCAGCAGACACCAGCACCGAGGGCGTAACCTGCGCCGACCAGATCGATGCCCGTGCTCGTGGCGCCTGTCGGAATCAATAGCAGTAAACCCAGGGCTGCCAGAGCAATCCACAGAAAGTCGATCGCTCGACGTGAGGCGTAAATAGCGACTGCCAATGGGCCGGTGAACTCCAGGGCTACGGCGATACCCAGGGGGACAGTGCGCAAGGACATGTAGAAGAGGAAGTTCATGCCGCCCAACGCCATCCCGTAGACGATAACGGTGCGCAGGGATTTCGCAGTGAGCTTCGCTCGCCATGGGCGCAATATAAGCAGCATGATCACACTGGCAAAGATCAGTCGCAGGGTGGTCGTTCCTTGAGCACCGATGACCGGGAACATGCTTTTGGCCAGGGAGGCTCCGGACTGGATTGATGCCATGGCTATCAAGAGCAGGCCAACCGAGAACAGGGTCGAGGCAAGACTGCGGGGGTGGTCATTCATTGCGTGGCATCGTCCGAAGTAGCAAGCGAGAGTATTGTTGTATGTGTTGGGCAATATACTGCGCATTCGTTGCGGGCGCATCTATATATAAGGAGGGTTTTTGAACATCCTGATAGAAAAACCAAATCAGGGGTTGACGGCAGATTCTGGACGTCTATAATTCGCCCCACTTCCGGCGCAGTCGAAACGGAAAACTCCTTGGTAAACAAAGAGTTACGCAGTTTTCGGCAGCGGTTACGCTTCAGTTCATCGAAGCCAGAAGGAGTTGGTAAGGCAGTGTGTTTTCGCCTTATTGACGGTTCGATCATCTCGGTCGAAAGCGGAGAAAAAGAGGTGTTGACAGCAGCGA
>NZ_JBNNVP010000011.1:0-160730 GCF_050280605.1 Pseudomonas sp. NPDC089918
TGATCGTTCCCACGCTCTGCGTGGGAATGCCTCAACGGACGCTCCGCGTTCGGCTCTGGAAGGGACGCGGAGCGTCCCGGGCTGCATTCCCACGCAGAGCGTGGGAACGATCAACGTCAGCTTTTCCCGCACAAAAAAACGCCCCGCAATTGCGGGGCGTTTTCATTGAGGTTGCAATCAGAAGTCAGCCTTGACCGACATCACGAAGTTGCGCGGTTCACCGTAGAAGTTACCCCAGCCTTCGGAACCGATCGTGGCGTAGTAGCGCTTGTCGAACAGGTTGTTGCCGTTCAGTGCCACGGACCAGGTGTCGTCGATGCGGTAGCCGATGCGACCGTTCCAGACCGCATAGCCAGCCTGGGTGATGTTGTTGCCGCTGCTCGCCGAGGTGCGGTAGTTGCTGCTTTGGGCATTGACGCCGGCACCGACGGTGACGCGTTCCAGCGGGCCGCTGAGCGCATAGTCGCCCCACACACGCAGCAGGTGGCGCGGCACATAGGTGTTGTACGACACGCCATCCTGACTGACGTCGGCATCTTCCAGAATCTTGGTCTGAGTGTAGGTGTAGCCGGCGAGCAATTGCAGACGATCGATGACTTCACCGCTGACTTCAGCTTCGAAGCCCTGGGCGCGCACTTTTCCGGAGTTCAGCGAGCAGCTGCTGTCCGGGCAGGCCGGGTCATCCTGGGCTGCGTCTTTCTGGACGGTGCGGAACAGGTTGAAGGAGCTGTTCAGGCGACCGTCGAACCATTCACCCTTGATCCCCAGTTCATAGCTCTGGCCGATCAATGGCTTGAGCGTCGAACCGTTGATGGTCTTGTAGTTGCCTTGCGGGGTGAAGATATCCGCGTAGCTGGTGTAGACGGTCAGGTTGTCGTTGATGTCGAACAGCAGCGCGGCGAACGGGGTGACTTGCCCGGTTTCCTTGGCCTCGGAGCTTGTCGGCGTGCCTTCGCCGCGCCAGAACGAGACGGAGTCGGTTTCGGACTTGTACCAGCTGACGCGGCTACCCAGTACGAAGGTCAGCGGATCGGCCAGTTTCAGGCGTGCCGTGGAGTAGGCGCCGTATTGCTTGATCCGCATGTCCACCGGACCACCCCGGGAGGCATTGGCCAGGTAATAACTTTCATCCGGCTGGGGCAGGTGATGGTCGGGGTTCAGCACATTCTGGCTCTGAGGCAGGAGGGCCACGGCGTAGAAGTCGTCCTTGTGGGAGCGGCTGGCGTTGGCACCGACGATCAGCTCGTGCTCTTGGCCGAATGCGTCGAACTTGCCGTCCACATACGCGTCGAGGCCGTAGTCGACCTGATCGTAGTCAAAGATGCTGCCGATCATCGCGGTACTGGTGCTGGTGGCGCCAACCGGTACTGAACCGCTGGGGAAGGCGTATTCCATGTCCTGGGTGTTTTTCGAGTAAACCCCCGCGACCTTCAGCGCCCAGTTGTCGTTGAACTCGTGTTTCAGGTCGCCAAAGTAAGTGGCCCGCTTGCTGCGCTGGTTGTTCCAGGCGGTGTTCAGGCACGTGGAACGAGAGAGCTTCAGGTCGCTGCCATCGGCGTAGCGCGGCAAGCCGCCCCAGCACGGAGTGGCATCGACGTCTTCATAGGCCATGCCCAGGCCGAGAGTGGTGTAGTCGCTCAGGTCGAAGTCCAGCGCACCGTAGTAGATCTGGTCCCTGCGTTCGCCCACGTCATAGAAATACTGACGGGTCTGCTGGGTCACCACGGCCCGGCCACGGATGGTGCCGGCGTCGTTCAGCGGGCCGCCGGTGTCGACCTGGCCACGGTAGTTGTCCCACGTGCCGGCAGACAACGACAGTTGAGTGTGCGGGGTGTCCTGGCCGCGCTTGCGCACGAAGTTCACACCACCGGCAGTGCCCCCGGCGCCCTTCATCATCCCGGCCGCACCGCGCAACACTTCGACCCGATCATAGATCGCCATGTCGCTGTTGAAGGCATCGGCCTGCACGTAGCTGCTGCCGATGTCCAGCGGCACGCCGTCGTACTGGTACTGGCCGGTCATGCGGAAACCCCGGGAGTAGAAATACTTGCCACCCATGGGCGAATCGTAAACGGTAATGCCCGGGGTTTTTTCCATGACCTGTTCGATGGTGTTCAGGTTCTGGTCATCGAGCATCTTGCGCGTGATGACAGTGATCGACTGCGGGGTTTCCCTGAGCGAGTGCTCGCCCTTGCCAATGGTCACCGCACCGGTGGTGTAGGAGTTGCTGCCTTCGGTGGTTGCGCCCAACCGCTGACCGTTGATGCTGGTCGGTGCCAGTTCCATCGCGCTGCCGGTGGCGGGCGCCAGCAGGGTGACCGTGTTGCCGTCGCGTTGATGGCGGATCCCGGTGCCCTTGAGTATCGCGTTTAGCGAATCATCTTCCTGGTAGCGGCCATTGAGGGCGCTGGACCGCAGGTTCTGGATACTCTCGGGGCTGTAGATGATTTGCAGATTGGTCTGTTGACCGAGGGTCTGCAGTGCCTGAGCCAATGGCTGGGCCGGGATGTTCAGGGTCCATTCCTGGGCCTGGACATACGGCGTCACCGCCAGGGTCATCGCCAGGCCGAGGCCGGTGGACGTCATGCGCGAGCGGGTCGTGCTGCTCATTAACAGGGCGCGGGTCAGAGGTCGAAGCATGAAACGGGATGCGGACATGAGGTTAAGACCTTGGCAGGTATAGTTGGTAATGGTTCTTATTCATCTCATTAAGACGATGAGGCCGCGGCAAACCGGAAAATTATTTTTCCGGTCCAGGGGCAATGCCGGTCAGTTAAGTGGAGGCCAAGACTCTGTGGCGAGGGGGCTTGCCCCCGTTGGACTGCGAAGCAGTCCTGAACCTGCAACCTCGTTCTGCCTGGCACACCGCATGCAACGTAATTGCGACTGCTTCGCAGCCGAACGGGGGCGAGCCCCCTCGCCACAGGGGGCTTGGCACGCCCCCAGGCCTCGTCAGTCAGGCGGGTTGCAGTTCGCTTTTGACCTTGCCGGCCTCCATGCGCACCAGTTGATCGGCTACGTCGAAATAGCGGTCATCGTGGGAGATGACGATGATGGTCTTGCCCAGGCGTTTCAGGTCGGGCAGCAGTTCGGTGTAGAAAATGCGGCGGAAGGTCGGGTCCTGATCGGCCGCCCACTCATCGAACACCAGTACCGGCCGTTCTTCGAGCCAGGCATTGACCAGCGCCAGGCGTTTGCGCTGGCCGGTGGAAAGGTCGGTGGTGCTGAATGCGCCGTCGCGCACGCTGACCTTGTGCGCGATCTCCAGCCGTTCGAGGTAGCGCGTGGCATCCTGGGGCACTTGCCGGTCGCCCTGAATCAGGTCATCGAACAGGTAATAGTCGGCAAATATCGTGGTGAAATTCTGCCGGTAGTCATCGCGATTGAGGGCTGTGATCGGCTGGTCGTTCACGCGGATCTCGCCTTCGGTGGGCGCATAAAGACCCAGCAGCAGTTTGATCAGTGTGGTTTTGCCGCAACCGTTTTCACCGACGATGAAGACAATGTCGCCTTGCTCGATGCGCAGGTTGACCGGGCCGAGGCGGAAGGGCTCGCTGCCCTCCACCGGGGGGAACGCGTAACGCACGTTGCTCAGTTCCAGGCTGTGGACCGGGCCGGGTTTGTGGCCCTGATCTTCCAGCAGCAGGTGCGGTTCCGGGGAGGAAAACTGTTCGCTGAGCTCGGCGATCCGGCGAAACGCAATCTGCGCACGGCTGATGATCGGCAGGGTGCTGACCAAATGTTCCAGCGGGCCCTTCATGTACAGCAGCACCAACACAAAACCGCTCATCACGGCCTTGTCGGCACTGGGCCAGAACGATTGCAGGGCCAGTGCCAGGCCGATGACCACGAAGAACAGCATCGAGCCGAACGACTTGGCAATGACGAAGGTATTGATCGAGCGGATCTGCGTGTCACAGATTTTCTCGGCGGTTTTCTGGATGCCGGATACGAACATCCGCTGACGCCGCGGGCGGTGGATGCGCAGTTCCTTGGCCCCTTCGGCGATGGCGTTGTAGTGCTTTTGCAGCTCGTCTTCGGAGTCGCGCGCCGCGTAGAAACCGCGCATGCCCTTGGCCCGGGCGATGGCCTGGATGGTGGTGCCGATGGCGATGGCCACCAGCATCATCAGAAACATCGGCCACGACAGCATGGCCAGGTAGCCGAGGCAACCCAGGGTCACGGTCAGGGAAATCGCCAATGGCGCGAAGGCGAAGGCGAAATCGCTGATGGTGTCCACGTCATGGGTCAGCACCGGGATCAGCCGGTGGCTGCGGTAGCGCTCGATCTGGTCGATCGGCGCCGACAGCACTTTCTCCCCCAGCTCTTTGCGCAGCCTGGCGATGATGTGCTGACCGACGTAGTTGGTGCCGATGTCGGAAAGAATCGAGGTCAGCAGCGCCAGCACGCACAGCCCGGCGAAAATCATCACCACGGTGCGGGTCAGGCCATCGGCGGAATGCAGCGCATTGTTGATGGTTGCCAGCAACACGGTGACGCTCAGGCCACCGATCATGCCGAGCACGATGGACACAGAGACAATCAGGCGGAAGGGCTTGAGCAGGGCGAACAATTCGTTGATCGCCCCACGCGTTGGCTTGGTCATGGAGGATTCCTGCTTCGATGCGGAGGGAGTGCCGGTACTTAAGGAAAACGAATGGTCGGGGACTTTATTTAAACGGCTGCGGAGGGTAATTGCCGGTTAGTCACAACACCTGCGGCGAGGGGCTTGCCCTAATGCTGGTAGCTAAAGCCGCGCAAACTTGTGGGAGCGAGCCTGCTCGCGATAGCGGTGGGTCAGGCAACATTGATGTTGAAGGTGCCGCCGTCATCGCGAGCAGGCTCGCTCCCACAAGGGCAAGCCCCTTACCCCAAGGGATTCAGAGCTCACGCACTACACGAAACCCCAGCCAGTCGCCGCTGCTAGTGGGCAGGCTGCTGTTGCGATTGCCGGAGCGGGAAAACACCGGTGCTTCGCCCCAGTCGTTGCCGCGCATGACCTGGCGTTTGCAGTTCTGCTCCAGCCACGGGCTGCCGTCGCTGGGCACGCCGACATAGTCTTCGCGGTAGCAGTCGGCGACCCACTCATAAACGTTGCCGTGCATGTCGAACACGCCAAAGGCGTTGGCCGGGAAAGTGCCGGCCGGGGAGGTGAAGTTGTAGCCGTCGGCGGCGCCGTAGGTGTTGGCGTTTTTGGAGATCTGGTAATCGGCGCCTTCATCGAATGCAAAGGGGAAAGCCCCGGTGCTGCCGGCGCGGGCGGCGTACTCACGGATCGACTCGCTGGGCATGCGATAGGCATGACCGGTTTTCTTCGACAGCCAGGCGATGTAGCCCTCGGCTTCGGCCACGTTCATGCACACGGCCGGGTGGCGTGCCGTCTGTTTGAAGCTCGGTTTGCCGGCCGTGCAGCGACGACCCGGCCGATCATCGAAGTCGGCGGGGGTGTTGCCGGTGGCGCGCGTGTACGCGTCCCATTCGCCGGCCAGTACCTGGAAGCGACTGATGGCGAAGGGGCGGGTGAAGGTCACTTCATGCAGCGGACCTTCATCGGGCTGGTGGCCGACTTCATCCGCTGGTGTGCCCATGGTGTAGCGGCCGGCGGGCAGCACGACCATTTCCGGACAGTCCTTGCAGTCCTTGAACACCTTGCCGGGAGTTGGCGGGCTTGCGGCCTGAGCCGTACCGGGCAGCAGGCTGGCGAGCAGTGCGGTCAGTGCCAGGGCCGATAGGGTTCGCAGGGAAGAGGGCATATGGAGCGTTTTCATAAGTCGTCTCGGTTAAAGGAAAACGGTGCCTCGCAGCTCACTCATCAGTCATGCCGACCATTGTGGCGAGCGAGCTTGCTCGCGCTGGGCTGCGCAGCGGCCCCAAAAATCTGCCAGTCATTGCCGATTTTTGTGAGCGCTACGCACTCAAGCGCGAGCAAGCTCGCTCGCCACAGGTCTCTGACTCAAGACTTTCCAAGTGAGCTGCATTGGCCTGGGAGCGAGAGTTCACGCGGAGCGCTTTTTGCCCAGCACATCGATGAAGCGGTCCACCTCGGCTTCGGTATTGAGCAGGCCGGGCGCGGTGCGGATCACCGGGCCGACGTCGCGGCTGACTGCATCGCTGACAATGTGGTTTTGAACCAGGTGGGCGGCCACGGCATCGCAATCCTGACCCTTGACCCGGAAGAAGCTGAACCCCGCCGAAAACCTCGGATCGACCGGGGTGACCAGCTCGACGCCCGGTTGCTCCAGCAATCGCTGTTTCAGGTAACTGTTGAGCTGATGGATACGTGCCTGGACGTCGGCCTTGCCCAGTTCCAGGTGCAATTTGAACGCTTCGTCCACGGCCCAGCGATGTTCGAAGGCGTGATAGCCGCCCGGGGACATGGTGGTGGAAAAGCTCGTGGCTTCGGAGAAGGTCGGCACGCTCGGGCTGACGTATTTCAGCTCTTCGCTGCGGCTGCAAACGATGCCGGTGCCGCGGGGGCCGAACATCCATTTGTGGGTGCCGGCAATGAAGAAATCGCAGTTCATCGCCGGGAAACTCAGGTCTTCGACGCCGAAACCGTGTACGCCGTCGACCACGTAAACGATCCGGTCCTTGTCGTCGCGCTGGCAATTGTGTTCATCGACGAGTCGGCCGATGTCGCTGATCGGCAGCTTCACGCCACTGCCCGAGTGCACCCAGGTCATGCCCAGCACGCGTGTTTCGGGGCGGATGTTGCGGTTGATGGTATCCAGCACCTGGTCGGCCGAGATCGACTGTGGCTGCTCGAACAACTGAATCTTGCGCACGCGGGTGCCATCGCGCTGGTTGCGAAAACGCAGGATGTTGTTCGTGGAGTAATGCTCGTGAACCGTAGTGAGGATTTCCTGATCGGCGCGCACTTGCACGCCGCCATAAATCATCGCCAGGCCTTCGGTGGTGCTGCCGGTGAGGGCGATCTGTGTCGGTTTGGTCTGCAAATACCGACCGGCCCAAAGCCGTACGTTTTCTTCGCGCTGGTGGGTCACGCCCAGGTCCCAGTCCATGGCCAGCCCGGGATTCAGGTCCAGCGCGGCGCGGTGACGGGCGATGGCCTCGCGCACGGGTTTGGGGTGGGAGGTCACCAGAAAGTTGGCGAAGTGGATGTAGTTAGGGTCCTGGTCGAACAGCTGACGCAATTGCGCCCACTTGTCCCGGGGCAGCGCTTGCGATTGCGCGGCGGCGACCGGTGAGCCGAGGCTGGCAGCCAACGGCAGGCCAGCGGCGAGGATCCCGGCCTGTTTCAGAAAGGTCCGACGGTCATTCATGGCTTGACTGGTTCCTGGCGAGAAATCAGCGTGGGCTTCGCGGCTTTTTGCACCTGTTCCCAGACCCGCAGGAAGTTGCCGCCCCAGAGCTTGGCGATATCGGCTTCGGAGTAACCGCGCTGGATCAATTCGGCGGTGACGTTGCGGATTTCGCCGACATTTTCCCAGCCCTTGATGCCGCCGCCGTCGTTGAAGTCCGAAGCGATGCCGACGTGGTCGATGCCGACCTTGCGCACGGTGTAATCGATAGCGTCGCCGAGGTCCTTGAGCGTGGCCTTGGGTTCTTCCTCAAGAATGGCGTACAGACCGCTGGCGTATTGACCGAGCTTCTGTTCGGACCAGGCGGTGATGATCGGGTCGCCGGGCATCAGCGCCATCGCCAGGTTGGGCAATGGCGGCAAATCGAAACGTGCGCGCAGGGCGTTGAGTTTGTCCTGTGTGCCTTGGGTCAGCGGTTTGAGGTATTGCGAGAAACCGACCACCTGCACCACGCCACCGCTGTTCTTGATCAGCTGCAACTCTTTGTCGCTGAGGTTGCGCGGGATGTCCACCGAGGCCCGTGGTGCCGAGTGCGAGGCCACCATCGGCGTGCGGCTCAGCTGCGCCACTTGCTCCAGACCCTTGGTCGACATCTGCGACACATCAATGATCACGCCCAGATCGTTGAGGCGCTGCACCGCTTGTTTGCCGATGTCCGACAACCCGTCGAGGGCATCGGGGGAGTCGTTGAAAAACGGCAACGGTCGTGACGAATCGGCCCAGCTGTTGTTGCCGATGTAGCTGAAACCGAACATGCGCATGCCGCGAGCGGCCCACAGGTCCAGTTTGCTCAGGTCATTGCCCAGCGGGTATGCGTTGAGCATGCTGATGAAAATCGCAAACTTGCCTTCGCCGTGCAGGCGTCGGAAGTCGTCGGGGGTGTAGGCGATGCCGACCTGATTGGGAAAGTCGCGCACCAGTCCGGAGATGATTTTGTAGCGCACTTCCTGCTGGTTGCGCGCTTCTTCGACGAAACCGTCGGTGGGCCTGTGCGGGGCGTTCGGGCCGTTCCACATTTCCGGCCAGCCGAAGACCGTCAGCGCCGCGCCGGACAGTCGGCCACGGTTGGCCTTGATCAGGTCGAACTGGCCGGAACCGTCCTTGTCGGCCTCGTTGCCGTGGGCACCGAAACTCAGGGGAACGGTGATGTGGCTGTCGAAGGAAAGGATCCGCTCCTGCAGTTCGGTGGCCTGTTTCATGACCTTGACCGGGTAGCCGGGATTGTCCTTGAACCCGTAATCCCAGACCAGCCAGCCTGCGCCGGCACTGATGGCCAGGGCCAGTGGCAGGCCGAGGTACAGGGCCTTTTTCGAACGTGTTTTTGTCATCGCCATCTCAGTCAGGTTCGCCGTTGAGTGCAGGCGCAGGGGCCTTTGCTATCTGGGAAGAACGAGTGACCAACAGAAAAAATTAGCGGCTTGTGCGATTCCCTGTGGCGAGGGAGCTTGCCTGTGGTGCAGGCTTTTTTGTGGCGAGGGGGCTTGCCCCCGTTCGGCTGCGAAGCAGTCGCAAACCGGCTTACACGTTCTGACTGCGGAATCGCGGTGAGCGGATTCAGGGTCGCTTCGCAACCCAACGGGGGCAAGCCCCCTCGCCACAAAAGCCTGCGCCACAGGAAAGGAAAGCCCTCTATCCACAGAAAGCCCCCCACAAGGGACTGTCTGGTGCGCTTAAATTTCCCCCCACAACAAACGTTCTAGCTTGGATAAAGCCTGCTTCAAGGCTGACACAGGTAGGGCAATGACGATTTCTCGACGCTGGTTCATGGCGGGCCTGGCGCTCACGAGCGCTGCGGTGCCTGCCGCTTTTTATGCACATCGTGAGTTGACCCGGGAAAAGGAACCGATCACGCCGGGGGAGGCCACGGTCGACCTGGCGAGCACCGCCGGGCAGCAACTGGCCGACAGCTTGCGTGGAATCTGGGACATTCGTTTTGTCGGCAGCGATGCCGGGCTTGAGGGCTTGCCGCAGGACGGGCTGGAGCTGTTTCTCGACATCGCTCATCGCGGACGAGGGTTGCGCGGCTACCTGGACACCGGCACTCATCTGCGTGGGGAAGGGGTGCCGCACTATCAGGTCATCGGCGATCTGGCACCGGCCAATGGCGCCGAACTGTACTGGCGGCTGATGCGCACCGACGCCCCGTTGGTGGCGCCAGTGTATGAGTTCAAGGCCAAACTCGACGAGGTCTGGGCGGCGTTCGGCAACGCCGGCAGCGGCACGTTCAGCGGCCAGGTGCTGAGCCTGAATCGCCCATTGGGTTTACCCGAACTCGACAACCGTTTTATCGCCATCAAGCGCCGGTTTCCCGAAGCGCGGGAGCGCACCGCCCTCAACCCGACATTTCTGGCGTGGCTGGTGTCCCCCGAGCATCGATTGTTTCATCAGCTCTGGCACGCCTCCCGAGACAAATGGCACAAGCTCTCGGAGAAAAAACGCGACGCGTTGCGCGGTATCGGCTGGCAACCCGGCCCACGGGACAAGGAGCGTGATGCCCGCGGGCCGCGCAAGGACCGTAACGGTTCGGGCATCGATTTCTTCTTCATGCACCGGCACATGCTCGGCATCGCCCGGTCCATGCAGGATTTGCCGTCATGGCCGGCGTTCCCCTTGCCGCAGCCGGAACTCGAGCGGGATCGCCAGGGCTTCGCGCGCTATTTCGATAATCACGATGGCAATGCCTTGCCGCCGACCTGGTTGACCGAAGGCGACGACGAATACACCAAGTGGGTCAGTGACATCAAAGCCGCAGAGACCTATCACAGCAACTTCCAGGTCTGGGAGTCGCAGTACCGGGATCCGCGTTACCTGTCGAAACTGACCCTCGGCCAGTTCGGTTCGGAGGTCGAGTTGGGCCTGCACGACTGGCTGCACATGCGCTGGGCCTCGGTGGCTCGGGACCCGTCCAACGAGATACCAGTGCCGATGGCCCGGGATCAGGCCGACTTCGCGGCGCGCTGGTATGCCCCGGAAAACGATTTTCTCGGCGATCCATTTTCGTCCCACGTCAACCCGGTGTTCTGGCGCTTCCACGGCTGGATCGACGATCGCATCGAAGACTGGTTCCGCGCCCATGAACGTTTTCACCCCGGTGAACTGAGCCGCCTGGAGGTCAACGGCGTGCCGTGGTTTGCGCCGGGGCGCTGGGTGGAAGTGGGCGATCCGTGGCTCGGGCCGGACACCCACGGTTGCAGCACGACGCCGGGTCTGCAGGTGGGGCGTTCGGTGGAAATGGATCCGGAAACCATGAAGCTGGCGTTGCGCATCACCTTTGGCGATGAAGACAACATGGGTGACCTGTTGCGCAAAGTGCCGCGACGGCCGTGGTATGCGCGGCATTTGAAGGTCAAGGGATGGCCGGTTTAAGCAGATAGACCGCGTTATCGTTCATCGCGAGCAGGCTCGCTCCCACAGGATCCGGGCTGGACACAATGTTTGTGTACGACGCCGATCCAATGTGGGAGCGAGCCTGCTCGCGATAGCGATCTCAAAGCTCACACCGAGCTAAAGCACCTGCCACCCCCCCACCCAACGCCTTGTACAGCGCAATACTGGCCTGCAACCGCGACAATCTCAGCTGCACATTCAGATCCTGGGCGGCATACAGCGTGCGCTGGGTTTGCAGCACCGTGAGCAGGTCTTCGGCGCCGGCCTGGTAACGGCTCTGGGCGATGTCGAAAGCGCTCTGCGCCTGGCTCAGTTCCTCTCCCTGCCACTGGCGTTGCTCGTCCAGCCCGCGAATGCTGTTGAGGGCTTTTTCCACATCGGCGAAGCCATTGATGATTGCCCCGCGATAGGTTTCCAGCAGTTCCTGTTGACGCGCCGTGGCCTTGTCGCGCTCGGCACTGAGGCGGCCATTGTTGAAGACCGGCGCCACCAGCCCCGAGGACAGGTTGTAGAAAGTCGTGCGCAACAGATCCGAGGCCAGGTCGGCACCGGTGCCCAGGCTGGCGGTGAGCGTCAGCTTGGGCAGCATCGCCGCGCGGGCGACGGTCACATCGGCCTGGGCGGCGGCGAGTTTGGCTTCGGCGCTGGCGATGTCCGGACGGCGGCTCAACAATTCACTGGGCACGCCGCTGGCAATCTCCGGCCAGTGCAATTGATCGAATGGCTGCTCCGCCAGCGTCAGTGCCTGCACCGGTTGGCCGAGCAGGGCGGCGAGGGTGATCCGCGCTTCCCGTGCCTGTTGTTGCACCAGTGGCAGTTTGCGTTGCTGTTCGGCCACCAGACTTTTTTGCTGAGCCAGTTCCAGCGCCGTGGCGCTGCCGGCGTCGTAGCGAGTCTGCACCAGTCGCAAAACGTTTTGGGCGTTGGCCAGGTTCAGCTCGGCGATCCGTTGCTGTTCACGCAACGACAAGGCCTGGGTGTAGCTGTTGGCCACGCCGCTTTGCAAGGTCAGCTCCACGGTGGCCCGATCGAACTCACTGGCCTGCAAGCCAAAAAGGGCGCTGTCTCGGGCCGCCCGTTTACCGCCCCAGAAATCGATCTCGTAACTGGCGCTCAGTTCCGCATCGTAATAATTCAGCGAGCGATTATCGGGGCTGACGTCCAGTTGGCTGTAGCCCTTGCCGTGCAGCAAGCGTTGGCGATTGGCGTTGAGGCCTGCCTTGAGTTCGGGCAGCAGCGGGGCGCCGGCGATGGTGGCGCTGGCCTGGGCCTGCTGCACCCGGGCGACGGCGGCGGCCAGATCGTGGCTACCCACGCTGGCCTGTTCGATCAGGCGATTGAGTTGCGGGCTGCCGAACTGCGTCCACCATTGCCGATTGCTGTGTGCAGCGGCGGCGGTGTTCGGCGATTGCCAGGCGACGGGTGGTTGCAGGCCGCTGTCGGGGCGCGGCGCAGGGTTGCTGCAGGCGGCCAGCAACAGGCTGGCGGCCAGAAGGGTCAGGGGCACTTTCATAGGTCGATCATTCACTGGTAAGGGCCGTGACCGGATCGAGCCGGGCAGCCTTGCGGGCAGGCATGAAGCCGAAGATGACACCGGTGACCAGGGCGCAGCCGAAGGCGCCGAGCACGGCGAACAACTGGAACGCAACCGCGACATTGCCGAGCAGCAGCACGCCACCGACCAGCAGCGCCAGACCGATCCCGGCGACACCGCCGACCACCGAGAGCATCACCGCCTCGGTGAGAAACTGGCGCAGGATGTCGCGCTGACGGGCGCCGGTGGCCATGCGAATACCGATTTCCCGGGTGCGTTCACGCACGGTCATCAGCATGATGTTCATGACGCCGATACCGCCGACCAATAACGAAATCGCTGCAATCGAACCGAGCATCAATGACAGCGTGCCTTGGGTGCGGGCCTCGGCCTGGATCATGGCGGCGTTGTTGGTCAGCTCGAAATCGCGCTTGCCCTTGTGCTCGCGCAGCATCGTTTGTTCGATTGCCTGCTCGGCCTCCTTGACCTTGCGCGCATCCTTGGCGGCGATCACCACATACTCGGGATTGCGGCTGCCAAACAGACGCACACTAGCAGCCGAATAGGGCACGGCGATGCGGTTGTCGCTGTCGGAATCGCCGGAACTGGAGCCTTTTTCCGCCAGCACGCCAAGCACCTGAAACGGCACGTTTTCGATCAGGATGTACTGGCCAATCGGGTCGGCCAGGTCTTTGAACAGCTTCTCCCTGACCTTGTGGCCGATCACCGCAACGGCGGCGGCGCTGTCTTCATCGGCCTGGGTGAAATAGCTGCCCTGAACCACCGGCCAATTGAAAATGCTCGGGAAGTTGGTGTCGTTGCCGCCCACATAGGCGGTGTGATCGGCGTTGCCGAAACGCACGCCGGCCGTCGAGCCGTTGACCGGCATGATCCGCTGCACCTGAGGCAGATTGGCGAGCGCGGCGACGTCGTCGAGGGTAATGATCCCGGGCGGCGTACGCGGATTGGGCGCGGCGCCGCTGAGGTAAATGATGTTGGAACCGAAGGCGCCCATCTGCGCCATCACCTGGCGCTTGCTGCCTTCGCCCACCGCCAGCATCACCACCACTGACGCAACGCCAATGACAATCCCCAGCAGCGTCAGGGCAGTGCGGAAGCGGTTGATCCACATCACGCGCCAGGCCGCCTGAACCGCGTCCAGCAGTTCGCCTTTCCAGGCGCCATTGGGCTCGCTGCCGGCGCTCAGGCGCTGGCGCAGGTCCACGGCTTGCAGCGCGCCGGGACGGGCCGTGCGCGGGGCGGCCGAGGGACTTGTGGCGGTGTCGCTGATGATCAGGCCGTCGCGGATTTCGATGACCCGGTTGGCACGCCTGGCCACTTCGCGGTCGTGGGTGATCAGGATCACCACGTGCCCCTGACTGGCCAGTTCGTCGAGCAGGCTCATGACTTCGGCGCCGCTGTGGCTGTCGAGGGCGCCAGTGGGTTCGTCGGCGAGGATGATGTGGCCGCCGTTCATCAAGGCGCGGGCGATCGACACCCGTTGCTGCTGACCGCCGGAAAGCTGATGTGGACGGTTGCCTGTGCGCGAGCCCAGGCCGAGGCGCTCGAGCAGGGCCGCCGCGCGGGCATGGCGTTCGTCCGCCGGGGTGCCGGCATAAATGGCCGGCATTTCGACGTTTTCCTGGGCCGATCCGGACGGGATCAGGTGGTAACCCTGAAACACGAAGCCGAAGGCCTCGCGCCGTAGCCACGCCAGTTCGTCGCTGCCAAGGCCAGCGACGTTTTCTCCGGCGAACAGGTAGTCGCCGCTGGTGGGGCGGTCGAGGCAGCCGAGGATGTTCATCAGGGTCGATTTGCCGGAGCCGGAAGCGCCGACAATGGCGACAAATTCGCCGGCATGGATCGACAGGTCGATGCCGCGCAGCACTTCCACCACGGGGCTGTCGCCACCGCCGTAGGCTTTGCGAATCTGTCGCAGGTCAATCAGGGGCGTTTGCATTCAGCCTCCGCTGCCGGTGAGCGGGGCGCTCAGCACGTGATCGCCTTCCGCCAGCCCCTCGAGAATCTGCGTGCGCAGCCGGTCGCTGATCCCGGTGCGAACCTCGCGGCGCTGAACCTCGCCGTCGGCCGCCACCACTTGTGCCACTTGGCGATCCGCCGCGGTGCCGTTTTGCAGGGCCGCGGTGGGCACCGTCAGCACGTTCTGCGCCTGCTGGGCGACGAAAAATACCTGGGCGGTCATGTCGGTCATCAAGGCGTTGTCGGCGTTGTCGACATCCAGCAACACGGTGTAGAGCACCACCCGTTCGCTGCCGCTGCGACCGCTGGTGGGGCTGCCCTGCGTCTGTTCGAGCGGGCGCGGCGGCACCGGCAAAATCTGCCGCACGGTGCTGCTCCAGCGCCGGCTGCCACCGCTGAGGGTGGTGAACCAGGCGGTCATGCCGGGTTTGACCTGGCCGATATCGGCTTCGGAAACTTCGGCCCATACGGTCATCGGTGACAATCTTGCAATGCGCAATATCAGCGGCGTCTGTTGTTGGGCATTGAGCGTCTGGCCTTCCCGGGCGCCGACGGCGACCACCGTGCCGGACATTGGCGCGTAGATCCGTGTGTAACCGAGCTCTGCTTCATCGCTGCGCAAACTGGCCTGGGCTTGACGAATCTGCGCCTGGAACATGTCGATGCGCGCTTGTCTCGCCCGGACTTCGGCGCGGGCGGTCTGCACATCTTCTTCGCGGGTCGCGCCGCCAGCCTTGAGGTTCTGCTGGCGCTGGTACTTTTGCTGCGCCAGATCGTGCTGGGCGCGCTGCTCTTGCAATTGGGCCTTGAGGTTGTCGATGGAAAAGCGCCCGGCGTCGAGTTTGGCTTTCTGGGTCGAGGGATCGATCTCCACCAGCAATTGGCCTTCCTTGACTTGATCGCCGGCCTCTACATGAATTTTCTGGATCTGCCCGGACGCCTGGGCGCCGACGTCGACGTAACGTCGCGGTTGCAGGGTGCCGAGGGCGGTCACGCTGTTTTCGATATCGGCGCGGGTCACGGCGGCGGTGGCAAGTTTTTCACGCCCCGGCGGGATCACTTGCCAGGCGGCCAGGGCAACGGCAGGGATCAGGCACAGAGCGACAAACAGGGCGCGTCGGGTGGGGCGGGGACGTTTCATGCGGGGTTCCAGCCGGTAAAAATCGGCCCGTCGCTCGGCGTGCGCGGCAGTGACCGGCGCCGCTGAACGCTGTCGGTGGACCGACAGACACGGGAAGCTGTCCTGTAAACGAGAACCCCGGAGCAGAATTTAAGCCTTGAGACATGGGGTTACAGCACGACAAATGAGGTTATTTCTCAAGTAAATGGATCCAGTGCTTTAAATCTATATGAGAATTACTATAAATTACGCCTCTTGCGCGCTGCCATCATCGTGCCGCCATCTCTTTTATGGCGCACTCTTTATGGCACAGATTGGCCCAAGAACCGGGAGTCATGTTGGAAAACTACTATCGCGAGCTGGTGTGTTTCCTGAACGCCAAGCTAGGCAACCGTCAGGTGGCCGAAGATGTGGTGCATGACGCTTATCTGCGGGTGCTGGAGCGTTCCAGTGACACGCCGATCGAACAGCCCCGGGCGTTTCTTTATCGCACCGCGCTCAATCTGGTGATCGACGACCACCGACGCAATGCCTTGCGCCAGGTCGAATCCCTGGACGTACTCGACAGCGAAGAGCGCTACTTCACGCCATCCCCCCACAACAGCCTCGATCATGGCCAGCGCCTGGACATGCTTCAGCGCGCACTCGCGGAGTTGCCAAAGCTGTGTCGCGAGAGTTTTCTTTTGCGCAAGATCGACGGCTTGTCGCACCCGGAAATCGCCGAGCACCTGGGGATTTCCCGGGCGCTGGTGGAAAAGCACATCGTCAATGCCATGAAGCATTGCCGGGTGCGAATGCGCCAGTGGGACGCCCATTGATCGGCACCGTTTAATCAGGCCTCGTTAAATTTTTTTTCATTGTCCTCGTTCCTATTCAACAGACGATCTGCTGCCGCACAAGGCCGGTCAGGTCACCCAGGCTTTATCCCCGCTGGTCCGGGGTTCATCCAGAGGACACTGGAAATGACACAGGCAATTGCATCGCCCATCGTTCACGACCTGATCGGCGTCGGTTTCGGCCCTTCGAACCTGGCCCTGGCCATCGCCCTGCAAGAGCGCGGGCCGAGCCAGGGCGAGCTGGATGTGCTGTTTCTCGACAAGCAGGCGGACTACCGCTGGCACGGCAATACCCTGGTCACCCAGAGCGAACTGCAGATTTCCTTTCTCAAGGATCTGGTGACGCTGCGTAACCCGACCAGCCCATATTCTTTCGTCAATTACCTCAAGCATCACGGTCGTCTGGTGGACTTCATCAACCTCGGCACCTTCTATCCGTGCCGCATGGAGTACAACGATTATCTGCGCTGGGTCGCCGGGCAATTTACCGAACAGAGCCGCTATGGCGAGGAAGTGTTGGCCATCGAGCCAGTGCTGCACCACCAGCAGGTCGAAGCACTGCGAGTGATCTCGCGTGATACGCAAGGTCAGCAGCATGTGCGCACCACCCGTTCGGTAGTGGTCAGCGCCGGCGGTACACCGCGCATTCCCGAAGCGTTCAAGGCACTGAAGGATGACGGCCGGGTGTTCCATCACTCCCAGTACCTGGAGCGCATGGCCAGGCAGCCGTGCGTGAACAACCAACCGATGAACATTGCGATCATCGGCGGCGGGCAGAGTGCGGCGGAAGCCTTCATCGACCTGAACGACAGCTTCCCGTCGGTGCAGGTGGACATGATCCTGCGTGGCTCGGCCCTGAAACCGGCCGATGACAGCCCCTTCGTCAACGAAGTGTTTTCGCCGGAGTTCACCGACCTGGTGTTCCAGCAGGCCAGCAGCGAACGCGAGCGTCTGGTCAACGAGTACCACAACACCAACTATTCGGTGGTGGACATCGACCTGATCGAACGCATCTACGGCATCTTCTACCGGCAGAAAGTCTCGGGCATTGCGCGACATGCGTTCCGTACCCTGACCACCGTCGAAAAAGCCACCGCTACCGAGCGCGGTATCGAGCTGGCGACGCGCAACAACGCCACCGGTGAAGTCACGGTTCGCTGCTACGACGCCGTGGTGCTGGCCACCGGTTACGAGCGCCAGATGCACCGCAAATTGCTGGCGCCGCTTGCACAGTATCTGGGCGATTTCGAGGTCGATCGCCACTACAAACTGATCACCGACGAGCGCTGCAAGGCCGGCATCTACATGCAGGGCTTCTGCCAGGCCAGCCACGGCTTGAGCGACACCTTGCTGTCGATCCTGCCGATCCGCGCCGATGAAATCGCCGGCTCGCTGTATGACCATGGCAAGTCGCGTGGGCATGGCCGGTCGGTGATGGATTTGTTGTTGGCGACTGCCAGCTGAGATTTGTGGCGGCTATAAGGCCGCCATCGCGAGCAGGCTCGCTCCCACATTTGATCTCTGTCTTACACAAACTCTGTGTTCACTGAGGATCCACTGTGGGAGCGAGCCTGCTCGCGATAGGCCCCTGCGAAGCACCACAAATCTTGAATCCTGAACCCTCCTGACTAACTCCTCGCTGCAACGGCGCGGCGAAACCCGACCCGTTCCGAGGGCCATGTACTGAAGGGATAAATGGCGCAGTTTTTAGGAAACGTCCTACAGAACGCTTCCTCGGTCTTGCGTAGCCTTGCCGCCTCACTCATCAGTCATTGATTGACCTGGAGGCACGCGATGATCAACAAAACCTTGCGTATCCTGATCGCCGACGAACAGCATTTTCACCGGATGAAAACCGAGCGGCTGTTCAATCAGCTCGGTTATTACCGGGTGGCCCCGGTACAAAGCCTTGTGGAGATGCTGACCCTCATCGAGTACGCCAGCGAGCCATTTGATCTGGTGGTCATCAATGCCTCGCTGGCGGATGGGGCATTGAACCTGCTCGGGTTCTTCCTCGATAACGGCCAGGTTCACCACGCCTTGATCTACGATGGCCAGCAGGCACAGTTGTCGCCGACCCCGGCCGCCGGTGTTAAACAGAAGGTTCAGCAAAAGGTTCAGGTGAGCCACGGGGCGCGGCCTGATCTGGTGTCCATTCAACGGCTGATGGCGCTCATCGATCCGCCTGCGGGTGAAGCTTCACAGTCCCCCGTGCATGCGCGATATCAGCATCAAATGGCTTGATTCTGGGTTACCGCTCGTCGGAACTATCATTTCTGACAGGTACCTCCTTCCTGTCCGTCATGCAAAAGTCTTAGCGCAGCCGTTACGTCCGGTTCGTCGTTATCCGGCGTGCATTGGTGCGCAATCGTCAGATCTTTGCACAGGGAGTTACCATGAAGTCAGTGCTGATTGTGGACGATCATCCGGTGGTACGCGCCGCAGTCAAAATCGTGTTGGAGAAGGAGGGTTTCAAACGGATTTATGAGGCGTCCAGCGGTAGCGAGGCGTTGTCGATGCTCCGAGAGCATTCACCCACGCTGGTGCTGCTGGATCTGGTCATGCCCGAGGGCGATGGGCTGGATGTGCTGGACCGGATCAGGGCCAGTGACTGGTCATGTCTGGTACTGGTTTTCACGTCCCTGGATCCGCTGTTTTTTCAAGAGCGTTGCATGCGCGCCGGGGCCATGGCGTATGTCGCCAAGACCAACGACCTGAGTCAATTGCATAAAGCCGTGCATGCGGTCATGACCGGTTACACCTATTTTGCGCGGCTGCCTTCGGGATCGCAGGACGCCCTGCAACGCAGCGAAAAACAGATGATCGACAAACTCTCCAACCGCGAACTGACCATCCTGCAATACCTGGCCCGGGGCACGAGTAACAAGGCCATCGCTGAGCTTATGCACCTGAGTCACAAGACCGTCAGCACCTACAAGACCCGCTTGATCGAAAAGCTTGGCGTGAACGCGGCGGTGCACCTGCGGGACTTCGCCAAGCGCAATCATCTGATCTGAATGAAACCGACCGTGCGCATCGTCCTGTTGGCCTTGATGTTGAGCCTTGTGCCGCACGTTTCATCGGCACTGGCTGACGAGCCGCAGCGGTTGCATCTGCTGGGGCGCTCCACCGTGGAGGGCTTTGAGGTCAAGCTGGATGAAAAGGACTGGCAATGGCTACGCGATAAACGAGCCCTTCGCCTGGGTGTAACGGGGGCGGATTACCCGCCGTTCGAAGTGACGCGTCACCGCGATGAACTGGAGGGCATCACGGCCGATTACGCCGAGCTGCTGGGGCAACTGCTGCATGTCAAAATCGATGTGCTGCGTTATGCCACTCGTGAGGCCGCCATGGACGCCCTCAAACGACATGAGCTGGATCTGCTCGGGACCTCGAACAACTTCGAAGCGGGCGACCCCGCGCTGACCCGGTCCCGAGCCTATGCCGAAGATCAGCCCATGCTGGTCACCCGCCTGAACGAGCGAATGCCCGTCGACCTTGCCGGCAAACGCATCGCCATGGTCGAAGACTATTTGCAGGCGCAGACCGTTGAAGATTTTTATCCCGATGCAAGTTTGCAACTCTATCCCTCGGCACTCGATGCGCTCGGAGCGGTAGCGTTCGGGCCAGACGATGTGTACCTCGGCGACTTCATCAGCGCCAATTATCTGATCAACAATAACTACCTCAACAATGTTCATCTGGCGGGGCCTTCCGGTCTGGATGCCAATCCATTCGGCTTTGCTTTGGCGAAGGACAATCCGCGTCTCAAAAGCATCATCGACAAGGCTCTGGCGGCGATTCCGATGGAACAACGCGTGGTCATCGAAGTGCGCTGGAGTGCCGGCAGGGCTAATGCGGCGGGTCAGGAACAGGTGCGTTTGAGCCCCAGTGAACAACGCTGGCTGGACCGGCATCCGACGGTCACTGTCGGTGCGATCGACAACTTTGCCCCGCTGACGTTCTACGATGCCCAAGGCCGGTTCAACGGGGTGACGGCGCAGTTGCTGACGCTGATCAGCCAGCGCAGCGGTTTGACCTTTCAGGTGCAACGCGGCCACTCACTGGACCGGCAGATTGAGCAACTCCAGGACGGCGAAATCGACCTGTTGCCTGTGGTCACTCCCAGTACCGAGCGCGAAGACGCATTGCTGTTTACACGCGCCTACCTCAGCAATCCATTTGTGCTGGTCAGTGCAACGACGACGGGCAGCCCAAGGACGCTGGACGATCTGGCCGGTAAACGCCTGGCGATTTATCGTGGTCATCCGTTGTTCGGGTTCCTGCAGGCCCGGGCGCCGCAGGTGCGCCTGGTCGAAGTGCAAAGCCCGGCCGAGGGCATGGAACGGGTGATCAAGGGGCAGGCTGATGCGACGCTCAGTTCATTGATCGTCGCCCGTTACCTGATCGCTCGGCACTACCCGGATCGCCTGCGCGTCAGCAGCACCGTCGGCGACCAACCCGCCCGTATCGCCTTGGCCACGCACCGCGGCGCGCTGGAGTTGCATTCGATTCTGAACAAGGCGTTGCTGAGCATTTCGCCTCAGGAAATGGACGATCTGGTGGCCCGTTGGAGCAATGATGTGGTGCTGGATGACAGCTATTGGCTACGCCATCGTCAAGGCATTCTTCAGGCGTTTGCCGTAGCTGGCGCCCTGTTGTTGCTCGCCCTGGGCTGGATCGCCTGGCAGCGCCGGCAAATCCGTCAGCGCCAGCACTGGTTACGGCAATTGCAGGAGGCCAAGAACGAAGCGGACGATGCCAACCGCGCAAAAACCACTTTTCTGGCCACCATGAGTCATGAGATCCGCACACCGATGAACGCCCTGATCGGCATGCTCGAACTGGCCCTCAAACGTGCGGACGAGGGCGTCACCGATCGCTTTGCCATTGAGGTGGCGTCCGGTGCCGCACAACAATTATTGGCGCTGATCGGTGACATTCTGGACATCGCCCGTATTGAGTCCGGGCATTTATCCCTGACACCTGAACGCGCCAATCTTCGGGAGTTGGTGGAGTCGGTGTGTCGGGTTTTCGAAGGCCTTGCACGGCAGAATGAACTGGCGTGGCGAATCGATCTGGATGAACACAGCGATTGCGACGTGTTGATCGACCCCACCCGTTTCAAGCAGGTGCTGTCCAATCTGCTGAGCAACGCCATCAAGTTCACCCGTGAGGGCGAGGTGAGCCTGACGCTGCGGGTGACGCCCGTGACGCCGGAGCATCTGACGGTCAGTGTGCGCATTGAAGACACTGGCATTGGCATCAGTGACGTCGATCGGCAACGGTTGTTCAGCCCGTTCGCCCAAGCCAGCAATAACCAGCAGTCAGCTCGCGGCGGCTCCGGGTTGGGCCTGGTAATCAGCCGCACCCTGTGCGAAATGATGGGCGGCCAGTTGCAACTCGACAGCGTCCTTGGGCAAGGCACACAGGTCGACATCACCCTTGAGCTGATCGCACTGCAACCGTTGCCTTCCATTGCGGCAGTGGATAGCGGGGTGCAGGTGCCGACGCGACCACTGACGATTCTGGTGGTCGACGATCACCCGGCTAATCGTTTGTTGCTTTCATGGCAACTGAGCCACCTGGGGCATCGTGTTCTGGAGGCTGAAGAGGGCGCCCGGGGGCTGGAGCTGTGGCGCGAACATGAGTTCGATCTGGTGGTTACCGACTGCAATATGCCCAGGCTCAGTGGTTATGAACTGGCGGGTGCAATACGCGACGAAGAGCGCGTCCAGGGATTACCGTCGACGCTGATTCTGGGCTTTACCGCCAATGCGCAGCGTGAGGAAAAAGTCCGCTGCCTGGAGGCAGGCATGGACGACTGCCTGTTCAAACCCATTCTACTGGCGGATTTGAGCGCATGGCTGGCGTCCAGGTTTGTGAATGAGTTGCCAGAGACGCTCGAAGAGCAACCCCCGCCCGAGATGGACTTGAGTGGCCTGGAGCAATACGTTGGTGCGGACCGCACACTGCTCGATCGGCTGGTGCGCGAACTGGCGGTGACCAACCGGGTTGATCGGGATGATCTGCTCGAGGCGCACGCCAGAGGCAATCGCCATGACCTGCAAGCCCTGGCGCACCGCATCAAGGGCGGTGCGCGCATGGTCCGTGCGGTGCGTTTGATCGAGCATTGCGAGCAACTGGAGCGTGTCATCAATGAAGGGAACACGGTGCTGCTCAATGAAGCCGTCGATCGGTTGCAGCACGCTATGTCATTGCTGGACAAGCATTTGAGCGCAGATTCGAGCCAGGTCTGAAGCTTTTAAGCAATATCGCTATGGCTAAATTCCTCGCCCAGAAAGTCGATCAAGGTCCGCACCGACGGCAGCAATCCGCGTCGTGACGGGAAGATCGCATGCACGATCCCGCACTTGGGTGCCCAGCCCGGCACCAGTTCCACCAGTCGGCCGGCGGCAATCTCATCGCGCACCACCACACTGGGCAGGTGGGCGATGCCGATGCCGGCGAGCACCGCATGACGCAAGGCCAGCAAGTCGTCGGTGACCATCCGCGGGGTATGACGAATCAGCGCGCTGGCGCCATCGGCACCGAACAATTCCCACTGATATTCCCGCTGCGCGCCACCCCAATGCACGCTCGGCAGACCGCTGAGATCAGCCGGCGTAGCCGGTGACGACAAGCGCTGCACAAATGCCGGACTCCCCACCAGGCATTGGGTGCTGTTGCCCAGCACCTTCATCACCATGTCAGTGTTTTCCAGCGGTGGAAAGCGCACGCGCAACGCGATATCGAACCCTTCGTGGATCAGGTCGACCCGGCGGTTGGTGCTTTCGATGAACAACTCCACCAGCGGGTATTTGAGCATGTAGCGGGTCAGCATCGGCCCGACCCAGGAATTCAGCAGTGCTGTCGGGCAACTGATGCGCACCAGGCCTTGGGGTTCGGAGCGATTGCGTTCGATCAGTTCGGCGGCGCTTTCGGCTTCCACCCGCATGGCCAGGCAACGCTGGTAATACGCCTGGCCGATTTCGGTCAACGAGCAATGCCGGCTGCTGCGGTGCAGCAAGCGCACACCGAGGCGTTCTTCGAGCTCGGCAATGCGTCGGCTGAGCTTGGATTTGGGCATGTCCAGCGCGCGTCCGGCCGGGGCGAAACCGCGGTGCTCCACCACTTGGGTGAAGTAGTAAAGGGTGTTGAGGTCTTCCACCATCGTTCTCCAAATAGAACGCTAAGGCTGATTTTTGCAGTCTAGCGCACCAAAGGCGCCGGTTTTAAGCTTTGTCCATCGCGTCACACAACAGATTTGGAGGAAAAGATGAAAAACATCATCGGTATCTACACCAGCCCACGACCTCACTGGGTCGGCGACGGTTTTCCGGTTCGCACGCTGTTTTCCTACGACAACCTGGGCAAACACATCAGCCCGTTTCTGCTGCTGGATCACGCCGGCCCTGCCGAATTCACCCCGACCACCGAGCGTCGTGGCGTTGGTCAGCATCCGCACCGCGGTTTTGAAACCGTGACTATCGTCTACAAGGGCGAAGTGGAACACCGCGACTCCACCGGCAGCGGCGGCAAAATCGGCCCCGGCGATGTGCAATGGATGACCGCAGCGTCGGGGATTCTCCATGAAGAGTTCCACTCCGAAGCTTTCGCCAAGAGCGGCGGCACCCTGGAAATGGTGCAGCTGTGGGTCAATCTGCCGGCCAGGGACAAGATGGCCGAGCCCGGTTACCAGACGATTCTCGACGCTGACATTCCGAGCATCCCACTGAAGAACAACACTGGCAGCCTGCGCTTGATCGCCGGTGAGTTCGAAGGCCACAGCGGCCCGGCGCGGACCTTTACGCCAATCGACGTATGGGACGTTCGCTTGAACGCCGGCAAGTTGCTGACCCTGGATCTGCACCAAGGGCGCAACACCGCACTGGTGGTGCTGCGCGGCACGGTTCAGGTCAATGGTGTGGAACTGGTTCGGGAAGGGCAGTTGGCGTTGTTCGAGCGCGATGGCAATCAGCTCAGTCTGCAAGCCAATAACGACGCCGTGGTGTTGCTGCTAAGCGGTGAGCCGATTGACGAGCCCATTGTTGGCCACGGCCCGTTCGTGATGAACACCGAGCAGGAAATTCACCAGGCCTTTGCCGACTTCCAGTCGGGACGCTTTGGCCGGATGAGTGATTGAAATCATTGTTGTTGCGCTGTGGCGTGCCGGGTTTGGCTGACTACGCTTGCCTGGCCACGTTTAAACGAAAAATCAGAGTTCACTTCCGCCGGCCCGTTCGGCATCGATAAAAAGCGAGGATTACCCCATGACTACTTCCTACAAACGTCTCGACAAGGATAACGCCGCCGTTCTGCTGGTCGATCATCAGGCAGGTTTGCTTTCTCTGGTGCGCGACATCGATCCGGACCGTTTCAAGAACAACGTGCTGGCCCTGGCCGACCTGGCCAAGTACTTCAAGCTGCCAACGATTCTGACCACCAGTTTCGAAACCGGCCCCAACGGCCCGCTGGTGCCGGAACTCAAGGCACTGTTCCCGGACGCGCCGTACATCGCTCGCCCAGGCCAGATCAATGCCTGGGACAACGAAGACTTCGTCAAGGCGATCAAGGCCACTGGCAAGAAACAACTGATCATCGCCGGTGTGGTGACCGAAGTCTGCGTGGCGTTCCCGGCGCTGTCGGCACTGGCCGAAGGTTTTGAGGTGTTCGTGGTGACCGATGCTTCCGGCACGTTCAACGAACTGACCCGTCAATCGGCTTGGGATCGCATGTCTTCGTCCGGCGCCCAACTGATGACCTGGTTCGGCCTGGCCTGTGAACTGCATCGCGACTGGCGCAACGACGTGGAAGGTCTGGCGACTTTGTTCTCCAACCACATTCCGGACTACCGCAATCTGATGACAAGCTACAACACCCTGACTAACGCCAAGTAAACACTGATCAACTGTGGGAGCGAGCCTGCTCGCGATAGCGGTCCGACAGTCACTGCAAATGTGTCTGTTCTACCGCCATCGCGAGCAGGCTCGCTCCCACAGTGTTTTGTGTTGTTCTCAGGCCATCAATTGCTCCTACACTGTGCCCAATCTGTGAGATCTTCGCGCCATTGGCCCTTACTGGAGTTGCTTGATGCTGTCACTGCTTACCGATCACCCGTTGCTCAGCGCGCTGATTCTGATCCTGATCGATCTGGGATTGTGGCGTTTGATCACGGCCAGCGGCAGCAACTGGAAACTGGTGGTGCGGCTGGTGATTTTCGCGCTGTTCAGCATGCTGCTGTTCAACGAAGGCTTGAACCCCATGGAGCCGGCGCCCTGGGCCGACAATGTGCCATTGCACCTGGCGGCGACCGGTTTGCAAATTGGCTGGTGGCTGTTCGGCGCGCGCACCCTGACGGTGTTGATCGGCGCGGTGATGATGCAACGGGTCGGGCACACCGGGCGTTTGTTGCAGGATCTGCTCGGCGCAGTGATTTTCCTGATCGCGATCATCGCCGCCCTGGCGTACGTTCTCGATCTGCCAGTCAAGGGCGTGCTGGCAACGTCCGGTGCGTTGGCGATCATTGTCGGCCTGGCCTTGCAAAGTACCCTCAGCGACGTGTTTTCCGGGATCGTCCTGAACACCACCAAACCCTATCAACTGGATGACTGGATCTCCATCGACGGCACCGAAGGCCGGGTCATCGACATTGACTGGCGCGCCACGCGCCTGCAAACCGCGCAAGGTAGCATGGCGGTGATTCCCAACTCGTTGGCGGCCAAGGCCAAGATCATCAACTTCAGCCGACCCAGTGACATTTTCGGGGTGTCGATCAGCTTGCAAGTAAGCCCCCATGCTCGTCCGCAAAAGGTGATCGATGCGCTGGAGCGGGCCATGCAGGGCTGTCGTCTTCTGTTGAACAAACCGGCGGCGAGCGTGGCGTTGAAAACCTCCTGCGGCACCGGCGCGGAATACGAAATCAGCGGTTTCGTGGTCTCCATGGATCAGAAGCGCGTGGTGCGCAATCAGCTGTTCGACTTGGCATTCCGGCACTTGCAGGCATCGGGTATCAACTTGCTGTCGAGCGCTGAGCCCAACTCGCCCGCTGCCCTGTCACGGCCACTGGCATTGCTGGAAAGCTCGAGCATTTTCTCGACCCTGCGCCAGGAAGAGAAGGAAGCCTTCAGCCAGAACATGACCCTGCAAACCTTCCGCGCCGGGGAAATGATCTTGTCGGCGGGGGAGGTCAGCGATCATTTGTTCATTATCGAATCAGGCGTGGTGTCGGTGGAACTGAGCCGTGGCGGGGTCAAGTTCGAGTCCGGGCGCATGGGGCCGGGAGAGGTGATTGGCGAGGCCGGGATACTGTCTGACTCGTCAGTGCCGGCGGACATCAGCGCCAAGACTTTTTGCAGTTTGTACCGGATCGAGAAGGAATACCTCAAACCGTGCCTGGAGGCGCGGCATGACATCAGCGAAGCGATGAAGACTTTGCTCGATTTCCGTTTGCAAAAGGCCCAGACGTTTGCTCAGGAAACACCCAAGATGGTGGAGAAAAAAGGGTTTTTGCAGTGGTTGCGCAAGCGTAGCGGCTGATGTGTTGGTTGCCTGTTCGGGCCCCTTCGCGAGCAAGCCCGCTCCCACATTAGATCTTCAGTGAACACAGGTTTTGTGTCCGGCGAAGTCCAATGTGGGAGCGGGCTTGCTCGCGAAAGCGCCGGTACAGTCACTGAAAATCTTCTGATCTATTGGCATCCTCAACTTCCCAATAATTGGCTATTTGTACAACCTCAGGTCGGCATTAACGTAGCGCCAACCCCACCTGTTATTGGAGCTCACCATGCAACCTCGTATCGATTTCTATACAGCCTCCCCAGATGCCCTGAAAGCCATGATGGCCCTGGAAGCCGCCGTCTCGAAGCTGCCGCTTGAAAAGTCGCTGATCGAACTGGTCAAGCTGCGCGCATCACAGATCAACGGCTGTGCCTTCTGCATCGACATGCACACCGCCGATGCCATCAAGGGTGGGGAAACGCCACGCCGGCTGTTTGCCGTGACGGCCTGGCGCGAGGCACCGTTCTTCACCGATCGTGAACGCGCCGCACTGGCCTGGACCGAATCCTTGACCCAACTGAGCCTGACCCACGCGCCGGACGAAGACTATGCGCTGCTCAGCGCCGAGTTCAGCCCCAAGGAAATGGTCGACCTGACCGTGGCGATTTCCACCATCAACAGCTGGAACCGCCTGGCCGTGGGTTTCCGCAAAATGCCTCAAGAGTAAGACTCGGGCTCAATGCGCATCGGCACTCGGCGCGGCCGGTGGTTGCACCTTGCGCATCAAGGGCACCATCGCCGTGGCGAGGATGAAGCAGACCATGATCATCAGGAACGTGTCGCCATAAGTTTGCGTCTGCGCTTCGCGGTAGGTCAGCAGCCACAACTGACGCAGGCTGGCGGTGACGCCGATGTCACCGCTCTGGCCGAGGGCCGCGAAGTTGTTGCCGACCTGGGACAGCCACTGATTGAGTGCTTCGTTGGTGCTGTTGAGGTTCTCCGCCAACCGGGTGAAGTGCAGGTTGGTGCGGTCATTGAGGATCGTGGCGCACGCGGCGATACCCATCGCGCCGCCGAGGTTGCGCATCAGGTTGAACAACCCCGAAGCATGTTTGAGCCGCGCGGGCGCCAGTCCGCCGAGGGTCAGGGTCACCGCGGGCGGCACTGCCAGTTGTTGAGCGATCCCGCGCAAGGCTTGCGGCAGCATCAACTCTTTAGCTCCCCAGTCATGGGTGATCGGGCTGAAATCCCACATCGACAAGGCGAACAACCCAAGGCCGGTCATCATGATCCAGCGCAGGTCGATGCGGTTGGCCAGAAAGGCGTACAGCGGAATCGCCAGAATCTGGAACACCCCGGTGGAAAAAACCGCCAGGCCAATGTCCAGCGCGCCGTAACCGCGCACCCGGCCGAGAAACAGTGGCGTCAGGTATATCGTCGCGAACAGGCCGATCCCCGTGATGAATGAAAAGAAACAACCGAGGGCGAAGTTGCGGTCTTTCAAGGCACGCAGATCGACGATCGGATTGGCCACGTGCAGGGTTCGACCGATGAAAGCCAATCCGGCCAGGCCGCTGATCCAGGCGGTGGTCAGAATCGTGCTGTCGCTGAACCAGTTCCAGCGAGGGCCTTCTTCGAGGGTGTATTCCAGGCAGCCGAGAAACACCGACATGAACAGCATGCTCAGGTAGTCGGCGCCCTTGAGCAGCGACAATTCCGGCTGGTCGATTTTCACCAGCATCGGTACCGCCACCGCGACGAAAATCCCCGGCACCAGGTTGATGTAGAACAGCCAGTGCCAGGACGAAATGTCGGTGATCCAGCCACCGATCACCGGCCCCAGCGTCGGTGCCAGCGAGGCCACGGCGCCGATGGTTGCGGCGGCGATCACCCGTTGTTTACCGGTGAAGAAAAAGAACGCGGTGGTGAACACCAGCGGGATCATCGAACCACCGAGAAACCCTTGCAGGGCACGGAAGGCGATCATGCTCTGGATGTTCCATGCCGCGCCGCAGAGCAGGCTGGCCAAGGTGAAACCCACCGCCGAAGCGCAGAACAACCAACGAGTCGAGAACACCCGGGACAGCCAGCCCGACAGCGGAATCACGATGATTTCGGCGATCAGGTAACTGGTCTGCACCCACGCGGTTTCGTCGGCGCCGGCCGAGAGCCCGCCGCCGATGTCACGCAGCGACGCCGAGACGATCTGGATATCCAGCAGCGCAATGAACATGCCGATGCACATGGTGGCGAAGGCGAATACCTTGGTCGCCGTCGCCATGTTGGCGGCGTTGAACGGCTGCGTGGGGGCGGCGAGGGCGCGGTTCATGGCGCGCTGGCCACGGTCGGGGTTTCAGGTTCGGCGCGGGTATCCACTTCGGCGGTCACCGACAGGCCGGGACGCAGATGACCGAGCACGCCGTCGGCCGGATCGAGCAGGATTCGCACCGGCACCCGCTGGACGATTTTGGTGAAGTTACCGGTGGCGTTTTCCGGTGGCAGCACGCTGAACTGCGAACCACTGGCCGGCGCGAGGCTGTCCAGATGACCGTGGAACTCACGTCCCTTGAGCACATCCGCATGAACGATCACGCGCTGGCCTGGCGTCATCCGCGACAGCTGATCTTCCTTGAAATTGGCATCAACCCATAGTCCGCTGGCCGGCACCACCGACAACAGTTGCGAACCGGCCTGGGCGTAAGCGCCGACCCGTGCCCGGCGATTGCCGATCACGCCGTCGACGGGGGCTTTCAACTCGGTGTAACCGACGTTCAACTGCGCCAGATCACGCTCGGCCCGTGCCTGTATCAACGCGGCGCGCGCTTGCTGCTTCTGGGTTTCGATCACGTTCAACTGACGTTGCGCAGCCAGCAGTTCGGCCTGAGCCCGGGCACTCTGCGCCTGTGCAGTCTTGAAGGTGGCGTCGGCCCGTTGTGCGCTTTCCACCGAGACGGCATTGCTGTTCACCAGGCGTTTGTAGCGGGCGTTATCGTCCCGCGAACGGGCCGTTTCGGCGCCGGCGGCATCGATGCCGGCGCGGGCCTGGCCGATCACCGCGTGTTGCAGTTGTTCGGTGGCGTCGAGGTTGGCGAGTAACGCTTCTTCGGCAGCCACCGCACCTTCGGCCTTCGCCAGGTTGGCGCGATAGTCGCGGGCGTCGAGCCGGATCAGCACATCGCCGGCCTTGATCTTCTGGTTGTCGGTGACCAGCACTTCTTCGATATACCCCGCGACCTTCGGCCCGATCACCGTGACGTCGCCACCGATGTAGGCATCGTCGGTTTCTTCGATGAAGCGGCCGGCGGTCCACCAATGGGTTGCGTACAGCCCGATGATCACCAGGGCCGCAATAGCTGCCGTCAGCGAGAGCAACCTTTTAAGCAGGGGAGGCTTGGGTGTGGTCACTGCGACAGCAAGGTCGGGTTCAAGGCTGGGCATGCTGGTCATGGACAAATACCTGTGAGAATCGGTGCTTTATTACGAATGTAATATGACGCAAGTAATATTTAGAGACAATGGGTTTCTGAGACCGGTCGTCAGTTGGCGTTGGCGGAAGGATTTCGGGCTCAACAGGCCACACAATGGACCTGAGCAACCGCGATTACAGGACTCGATCTGCCAGAGAAACCGCAAACCGAGGGCATCAAACCCGACGCTGAGGATCGATGGAATCCATTGCTTCCAGTTAATAGGAAGCATTACTATTCGCGCCTCCTCCTCACAGCACACCGCAATGACCCCCAAGCTGCCCCGCAGACACGGCTTTTTCGAGTATTACGAAGAGTTGATCGGCACCTGGACCCGTCGTCTGAGAAATCGTCAGCAGGCCGAGGACCTGGCCCACGACACCTTCGTGCGGGTGCTTGAGTCCGATTCGGCGGCGGTGCAACAACCTCGGGCGTATTTGCACCAGACCGCGCGAAACATTGCGGTGGACGGGTATCGGCGTGAGGATCGGCGCAGTGCTATGGAGTCGGAGGCGATTGATCACAGTGTGTCGTCGTCCGGCGACCCGGAGCATTTCATGCACGCGATCCAGTTGGCCGATTCCATCGAACGGGCGCTCACCGAGCTGCCGGTCAACTGCCGCAAGGTGTTCGTCTGGCAGAAGATCGAAGGCCTGACCCAGGCCGAAATCGCCGAACGCTTGGGGCTGTCCAAGAACATGGTGGAAAAGTATATGATCCGCACCCTGCGGCATTTGCGTGATCGCCTGGACGGGTTACAGCCATGATTCGCCACAGCCCCGAAAAGCTCGCCGGCTTCTGTAGGAGCTGCCGCAGGCTGCGATCTTTTGATCTTGATCTCCAGCGGTTTCAAGACTGTCAAAAGATCGCAGCCTGCGGCAGCTCCTACGAAAGGCAGGTGCGGTGCGCCTTTTCATCCCCGGCCAAACAGGACTTTCCATGATGGATACTCGTGATTGTGCGTGCGGGCAAACAACGGTTCGCGACGACGCGGCGCGGTGGTTTGTGCGTTTGCAGGAGCCTGCCGTCAACGCCGAAGAACAGCGTGGCTTCGAGAGCTGGCTGGACGAACACCCTCAGCATCGCGACGAATATCAAATGCTCCAGAGCCTGTGGGCGGCAGCCGATCTGCTGCCGGCCAAGCGTTTGCACGCCTTGTGCGAAACTTCGCCGGCCCGCGGCAAACGTCGTCCGCTGGTGCGTTATGCGGTGGCCGCCAGTGTGTTGGCGGTGGCGCTTGGCCTGGGGCTGTTCAGTGGCTTGAACCCTCCGGCGACCTACACGGCTGAGTATTCCACGGCCCTTGGCGAACGTCGTCATGTGGCGTTGCCGGACGGTTCGGTGATTGATCTGAACAGCCGTAGCCGGGTGCAGGTGCGCTATGAAAAAGATCGTCGCGGCATCGAGTTGACGCAAGGCGAGGCGATGTTCAGCGTCGAGCACGACAGCAGCCGACCGTTCGTGGTCGAGGCGGGTAGCGGCAAAGTGACTGTCACCGGCACCCGTTTCGACGTGCGTCGCGACAGCACCGAAACCCGCGTCGTCGTAGAACAGGGCACGGTCAAGGTTCAAGGTGACGGCGCTGATTTCATCAGCCTCACCGCCGGCCTCGGTACTCGCGTCAATGCCCAGGGCATTGTCGCCGCCGCTTATGCGGTCAACCCTGCAGAACTGACCGCATGGCGCAGCGGCAAACTGGTGTTCAACAACGCCAGCCTCAGCGAGGTGGCCGAAGAGGTGTCGCGCTATCGGCAAAAACCGCTGACGGTCGGCAGCGCCAAAGTGGGTAATCTGCGCCTGACCAGTGTGTTCAAATCCGACAACACCGACGCGCTGCTCAAGGCCTTGCCGAGCATTCTGCCGGTGGCCATTCGGACCCTCGATGACGGCAGTCAGGAAATAATTGCCCGATAGATTCAGGTTTTTTTCGAGTTCTTCGTCTTCTTGTCCAACTGCAACTGGTTTGCATTAACAGCCGCACACTTTTGCGATCCACAGGACAATGTTCGACGTGAAGAAAACCACCGCTAAAAATAACAAATCATCCTGGCTGCCCCTCGCTCTCGCCTTGGCGGTCAGCTCGGCGCTGCCCCAGGCGTTCGCTGCGGATACCATTCATATTCAGGCGCAGCCGTTGGGCCAGGCCTTGAGTCAGCTGGGCCAGCAAACCTCGCTGCAGGTTTTTTTCAGCCCTGAACTGGTGGCCGGCAAACAAGCCCCGGCGGTCGACGGCAATCTCTCGCCGGAACAAGCCTTGCGCCAATTGCTGCAAGGCAGCGGCCTGCAATACCAGATCGATGAAGGCTCGGTGACCCTGATGCCAGCCCCGACTTCCGCCGCCAACGGTCCGCTGGAGTTGGGCGTGACGGACATCAAAGTGGTCGGCGACTGGCTCGGTGATGCCGACGCCGCCGTGGTGCAAAACCATCCCGGCGCGCGCACGGTGATCCGTCGTGAAGCCATGGTCGAGCAGGGCGCGATGAACGTTGGTGATGTGTTGCGTCGTGTACCCGGCGTGCAAGTGCAGGATGCCAACGGCACCGGCGGCAGCGATATTTCCCTGAACGTTGGCGTGCGTGGCCTGACCTCACGCCTGTCGCCACGCTCCACTGTGCTGATCGACGGCGTGCCGGCGGCCTTCGCCCCTTATGGCCAGCCGCAGCTGTCCATGGCGCCGATTTCCTCCGGCAACCTCGACAGCATCGACGTGGTGCGCGGCGCCGGTTCCGTGCGTTATGGGCCGCAGAACGTCGGTGGCGTGATCAACTTCGTCACCCGGGCGATCCCGGAGAAAGCCACCGGTGAAATCGGCACCACCCTGGAAACCACTCAGCGCGGTGGCTGGAAACACATCGACACCGCGTTTCTCGGTGGCACCGCCGATAACGGCATGGGCGTGGCGCTGTTGTATTCCGGGGTGAACGGCAACGGTTATCGTAAAAGCAACAACAGCAATGACATCGACGACGTGATCCTCAAGACCCATTGGGCACCCACCGATCAGGACGATTTCAGCCTCAATTTCCATTACTACGACGCCAGCGCCGACATGCCCGGCGGCCTGACGCAGAAGCAGTACGATGCCGATCCGTTCCAGTCCGATCGTGACCATGACAACTTCAGCGGCCGTCGCAAGGATGTGTCCTTCAAGTGGATTCGGCAGATCGACGACCGCACCCAGGCCGAAGTGCTGACCTACTATTCCGACAGTTTCCGTGGCAGCACCATCGCCGCTCGCGACCAGAAAACCCTCAGCTCCTATCCGCGTACTTATTACACCTTCGGCATCGAACCGCGGGTGTCCCATGTATTCGATCTGGGCCCGACCACTCAGGAAGCCAGCGTCGGTTATCGCTACCTGAAAGAGGGCATGCATGAAGAGGCGAGCCGCCTGGCGCTGGTGAACAATCAGCCGGTGGTCACCAAAACCTCCGATGGTCATGTGTTCCAGGACCGCACCGGCGGCACCGAAGCCCACGCCGTGTACATCGATGACAAGATCGACGTCGGCAACTGGACCGTGACCCCCGGCATCCGTTTTGAAAGCATCAGCACCGAATGGCACGACCGACCGGTTCTCGACACCGCCGGCAAACCTGTGCAGGAAAAACGCCGCAGCATCGACAGCAACGAACCGCTGCCGGCCCTGAGCGTGATGTATCACATGTCCGAGGCCTGGAAGCTGTTCGCCAACTACGAAACCTCGTTCGGCAGCCTGCAATATTTCCAGCTCGGTCAGGGTGGTTCGGGTGACAACACCGCCAATGGCCTGAACCCGGAAAAGGCCAAGACCTACGAGATCGGTACGCGCTACAACGATGACGTGTGGGGCGGGGAAGTGACGCTGTTCTACATCGACTTCGATAAAGAACTGCAGTACATCAGTAACGATGTGGGCTGGACCAACCTCGGCGCCACCACGCACCAGGGCCTTGAAGCCTCGGTGCACTACGACATGGCGGCGCTGGACCCACGACTCGACGGCCTGACCGCCAACGCCGGTTTCACCTACACACGCGCCGTTTATGAAGGCGAGATTCCAGGCTTCAAGGGCCGTGACCTACCGTTCTACTCGCGTCAGGTGGCGACTGCCGGGCTGCGTTACGACATCAACCGCTGGACCTACAACCTCGATGCCTTTGCCCAGTCCAAACAGCGCTCGCCGGGCACCGCGGTGAACGCTGATGGCAGCTTCAGCGGCAACTACATCACCGAAGGCAGCGCGGACGGCCAGTACGGCGACATCCCGGGTTACGTCACCTGGAACGTGCGTGGCGGGTATGACTTTGGCTCGCAACTGTCGAACCTGAAAGTCGGGGCAGGGGTGAAGAACATCTTCGACAAGCAGTACTTCACCCGCTCCAGCGACAACAACTCGGGGATGTACGTCGGCGCACCGCGTACGTTCTTTGTGCAGGCCAGCGTCGGGTTCTGATAGACCGAGTTGACTTCATCGCGAGCAGGCTCGCTCCCACAATAAATCTTCGGTGAACACAAGATTTGTGTACGACGCAGATCAAATGTGGGAGCGAGCCTGCTCGCGATGCTGTTAAACCTTCAACACCTTCCCACCAATCGCCACGGCCACCAGCAACACCGCCATCAACCCAAAGGCAAAACTCAAGCTGCTGCCATGGGCGATAAAGCCGATCACCGCAGGCCCGGCGAGAATCCCTGCATAGCCCAACGTGGTAATGGCCGGCACGGCGATGCTTTCCGGCATGACGGTCTGTTTGCCGACGGCGGTATACAGCACCGGCACAATGTTCGAGCAGCCAGCCCCCAGTAACGCATAACCCACCAGCGCCGCCTCCCACGCCGGTGCGAACGTCGCCAGCGCCAGGCCCGCCGCGGCCGTCAGCCCACCGAACACAATCACCCGCGTATAACCAAGACGCCGAACAATTCTGTCGCCGGTCAAGCGCCCGACGGTCATGGTCAGCGCAAACGCCGCATAACCCAGCCCGGCATACGCCGTGTCGATCCCGCGCTCCTGCGCCAGGAACACCGCGCTCCAGTCGAGCGCCGCGCCTTCGGCCAGGAACACAATGAAGCACATCCCGCCGATAAACAGCACGATGCCATGGGGCACGGCGAATGCCGGGCCGGAGCTTTCACTGCCGTAAGGCAACAGGTGCGGCGCGGCTTTAAGCAATGCCAGCACTAGAATCACGATCACCACCAACATCGCCCCCAGCGGCGAAAAACCCAAACCGAGCAGGGCGCTGACACCCGCCGCGCCGACGATCCCGCCGAGGCTGAACAGCCCATGAAAACCCGACATCATGGTCTTGCCGCTGACCCGCTCGACGATCACCGCTTGCAGGTTCACCGTCGAATCCACCGTGCCCAGGCCCGCGCCGAACATGAACAACGCCGCGATCAACGCCGGAATCGTAGACACCGTCGCCAACAGCGGCAGTGCCGCACAGATCAACAAGGTGCCGCCGCTCAACACCCGACGGCAGCCGAAGCGCGTCGCCAGAATCCCGGCCATCGGCATCGCCAGAATCGAGCCCACCCCCAGACACAACAGCAACAGCCCAAGGGTTCCTTCATCCAGCCCGGCCCGCGCCTTGGCGTAAGGCACCAACGGCGCCCAGGCCGCGATGCCGAAGCCTGCGATGAAAAAGGCGATGCGGGTGGACATCTGTTCCAGACGTCCGGGGACGAAGGTCGCTTGGGTGTTGAGGTTGGTCATATCGATCCTTGGCAAAAAACGTCGCGTCCCCAAGGGACATTGAACAACCGCAAAGGGTTCGATCATCACGTCCGGGCGGGGGAGCAGTCAGGCAGGGTGACATCCTTGCACAGCCGGCCGCTGTTTCGCGATATCGTCGACACATCAATTGTTCATAGAGAGGGGCGCCATGACGCGGATGTACGATGCTCGGGGCAATATCTATGCGGTGGTGGCGCCTGACGCCCTGCGCGGCAGCGGTATAGAGCTGCCTGAACAGGCCTGCCGTGCCGCGCAAATCCGGGAAACCTGGGCGTTGTCGGCCATCGAGGCATTCTGCGGCTGGGCTCCCGGGACACAACCACCCGGCAGCAAGGCGCATCGTTGCGATGGTCTGCTGGTGGGGCCGTTTCAATCGTCGCCGCCGTTTGACCTGCTGATCGTCAACACCGACGGCAGCCTGGCCGAGCGCAGTGGCAACGGCCTGACGATTTTTTCCCAGGCCCTGAGTGAACAAGGGCTGATGCCGGAAGAGGCCTGTCAGCTGCGGGTTCATCACGACAAGAGCGACGCGGTTTCGCCGGTGGAGACTTCAGTGAAACCCGCTGAAATCGATGGTGTGCAAGGGTTCTGGCTGGATTTGGGAAAGCCTTCGTTCGGGCCGCAAGCGGTGGGTGCGCGCGAGGTTGAACGCGTGACGCTGAATGATCGTGAAGTCAGCCATGTGCAGCCGTTGTCAGCGCTTGATCCTGCCTGGAGCCGGAGCCAGTTTGTGCGCATCGGCAATCCGCATTGCGTGACGCTGCTGGCGAATGCCGACGCGTTGCCGAGCAATGAGCAGATGCGTGAGCCGCCATTGGCGCAAGGCTTGATGCGTATTGCCTATGCCATGCCGACCGGGGCAGGGCAGCCGTGTCCGGCGGGTGTGAATCTGCAATGGGCGATGCTTGAATCCGAGGGCCGAATCGTTGCACGGGTGTTCGAGCGTGGCGAAGGGCCGACCGCCTCGTCGGGCACCAGCGCCAGTGCGGTGGCGTGTGCGGCGTGGCGAGTGGGTTGGGTGGCGGCCGGGGCAGTGAAGGTGGTCATGCCTGGCGGCACGGCGCCGATTTTGCTGGAAGAAGTGGATGGTGAATTGAGTCGGGTGAGGTTGTTTGGTACGGCGCGGTTGATGGGTTGAAATTTAGATCGCCATCGCGAGCAGGCTCGCTCCCACAGTGGATCGTTGTGTACACAAATACCGTGTCCACCGAAGATCTAATGTGGGAGCGAGCCTGCTCGCGATGGCGTCAGCCCAGACAACCTGAACTTCAGCTCAGATCGCTGAAAAAATCCACCACCGGCATCTGCCGCTTCATCAACACCTTGCCCCCGCGAACCGAGTACAGCGGCAGGCCCTGGCTGCGGATCACCTCATAATCGCTGTCCGCCGACAGAATCAGCAGATTCGCCGGCCGTCCTTGCTCCAGCCCATAGCGATCACCCAGGTTCATGGCCTTGGCACTGTTGTCGGTCACCAGATCCAGCGCGCTCTGCAGATTGCGATAACCGAGCATGTGGCAGATGTGCAAACCAGCCTCGAGCACCCGCAGGATGTTGCCGTTACCCAGCGGATACCACGGGTCGACAATCGAATCCTGGCCGAAGCACACATTCATCCCCGCTTCGAGCAACTCATTCACCCGAGTCACGCCACGGCGTTTCGGGAAGCTGTCGAAGCGTCCTTGCAGGTGAATGCTTTCGGTGGGGCAGGAGACAAAGCTGATCCCCGAATGCCCGAGCAGCCGAAAGAGCTTGGCGCAGTACGCGTTGTCGTAGGAGCCCATGGCCGTGGTGTGGCTGGCGGTGACGCGCGAACCCATGTCGCGGCTGCGGGCCTCTTCGGCCAGCACTTCAAGGAAACGTGAGTGCGGGTCGTCGGTTTCGTCGCAATGCACGTCCACCAGGCAACCGGTGCGTTCGGCCAGGTCCATGAGGAACTTCACCGAGCTCACGCCCTGATCGCGGGTGTATTCGAAATGCGGAATGCCCCCGACCACATCGGCGCCCAGGCGGATCGCCTCTTCCATCAGCTCCCGACCGTTGCGGTACGACTCGATGCCTTCCTGAGGGAACGCGACGATTTGCAGGTCGATCAGATGACGGCTTTCTTCGCGGACTTCGAGCATTGCCTTGAGCGCGGTCAGCTCCGGGTCAGTGACGTCGACGTGGGTGCGCACATGCTGGATGCCGTGGGCGGCGAGGGTCTGGATGGTCTTTTTGGCGCGGGTCTTGGTGTCTTCGTGGGTGATGGTCGCCTTGCGCTCGCCCCAGCACTCGATGCCTTCGAACAGCGTGCCGCTCATATTCCAGCGCGGCTCGCCAGCGGTCAGGGTGGCGTCGAGGTGAATGTGCGGCTCGACGAAGGGCGGTACCACCAGATTACCGCCGGCGTCCAGGTCGTCAGGCCCCAGTGATGGGGCTTCGGTTTGCCGGGCGATGCTGTGAATCAGGCCGTTTTCCAGGTGCAACTCATGCAGGCCTTCTTGGTTGCGCAGACGGGCGTTGATGATGTGCATCAGGCAATCCTTCTTATAGATCTTGGAGTGGCGCGTCGGCGGTACGGGCACCCAGTACGCCGGTCAATAACACATACGTTAGCGCGGCAGCGGCAATCCCTACCAGCGGCGCGACCCATGGCGAGTTGAAGGCGGCGACCGTGCCGACCGCATAGGCAGTCAGGCCAGACCAGTTGAACGCGGGCAATTGCGTATCCGCCAGGCGGGGATAGTGACCCCGATAGCGGAAGAAAAAGTCCGCCATGATCACCCCGCCAATCGGCGGAATCACCGTGCCCAGCAGAATCAGGTAAGGCACCAGCATGTCGTACATGCCCAGCAGGGCCAGCAGCGTGCCGATCACCGCGCCGGCCAGGGTCACGGTTTTGCGACGGTCGGTGCGCAGCAGGTTGCAGCCAGCGACGGCGAAGTTGTAGATGGTGTTGTCCTGAGTACTCCAGATGTTGAGCAGCAACATCGCCATCGCGGCCATGGCGAAGCCTTGCAACAGCAGCACTTCGACCACATCCGGTTGCTGATAGACGATGGCGCCGTAGGCACCGATTAGCACCATCAGACCGTTGCCGACGAAGAAGCCGATCAGGCTCGCCAATACCGCCACCCGCGCCGAACGGGAGAAGCGTGTCCAGTTGGTGGCTTGCGTCGCACCGCTGACGAATGTGCCGAACACCAGGGTAATCGCGGTCGACCAATCCAGCGTTCCTGTCGGAACCACCGCGAGCAAGCCCTCGAGACCGCCGACCTTCACCGTCGCGACCCACATCGACAGCATCAGCAGCAACATCATGGCCGGTACGGCGATGTACGACAGAATCTCCAACCCGCGATAGCCGATGTAGGCCGTGGCACAGAAGCCCAGGCCGAACAGCACCATCAACCCGAGAACCGTGCCCTCGCTCAGTTCGAAATATTTTCCCAGCACCACTGCCGCCGTCGCGGTGCCCCAGGCATACCAGCCAATTTGGGTGAAGCCGAGGATCAGATCGCTGAGTTTGCTGCCCACTTCACCAAAGCAGAAACGTCCCATCAGCACCGAGTTCAGGCCGCTCTTGAAGGCGATGTAGCCCAGCCCAGCGGCGTAGATCCCCAGCAGCAGATTGCCGACGATAATCACCGCCATCATCTCGCCGAAACTGAACGCCACACCGAGCTTGCCGCCGGCAAACATGGTCGCGGTGAAGAAGGTAAAACCCAGTAGCACCATGGCGGTGGAGGCAAGTCCCTTGCGGGCATGCATCGGGACTTCGCTGAGGGGGTAATCGTTGCCCGAATCGTTCTGCGTCATATGGCGTTCCTTGCTGGATGGAGGACGCGGGGGGTGTTGCAGTGCTCGTGCCAAGCGTGGGGTGGCGTAGTTATTTATAGCCGAGCCGACGGAGTTGGCCCGCAGAGAGGCACGAAAGCGGTGCGGGGTTGAGTCAAATTGGAACATTTGTTGATCGTTCCCACGCTCTGCGTGGGAATGCAGCGCGGGACGCTCCGCGTCCATTCCGAGGCGGACGCAGAGCGCCCATTGAGGCGTTCCCACGCAGAGCGTGGGAACGATCATCATCAACCGGCCAACGGCAAAAACCGCAGCAGCGCCGCCACAATCACCTCCGGCGCATCCTCCTGAACCAGATGCCCGGCATTCGCAATGGCATGAAACTGCGACCCGGCAATCATCTGTTGCAGCGCCCGGCCGCGCTCGATGGGAATCCACTGATCGTCCTCTCCCCAAAGAATCTGCACCGGGCAGCGAACCGTCGGATACAGCCCTTCGACCTCGCGGGTATAACGTTCATCCATCTGCGCGATCTGCCGATAGAACGCTGCTTGCCCAGGCTCCCCAAGCCATGGCCGCACATAGGGCGCCAGCTCTTGATCGGGAATCTCGCGCTTGATCGCGCCGCGAATATAGGCCGGCACAATCGCCTGCTGAATGTAATCGGGCAATCCGCTGAATGCGGCTTCATGCTGACGCACATGCTGCACGAATGGCGAACCCCAGGGCGACAGCGCCACTGGATCGATCAGCGTCAGGCTGCGGTAATCCTTGCCATTGAGCAGATGCGCGCGCAACGCGGTGGCGCCGCCGAAATCGTGGGCCACCACGTCTGGCCGTTGCAGGCCCCAGTGCTCCAGCAACTGCGCCAACAGTTGGTTTTGTACGCCCAGCGACACATCGCCGTCCGGCTGTGTGGATTGCCCGTAACCCAGCAGATCGAAGTAGTGCACCCGGTGCGTGGTGATGAAGTGCGGCGCAATCCGGTGCCATACATAAGAAGAGAAGGGCGTGCCATGCACGAACACCAGCGGCGGACCGTCGCCACGTACGGCGTAGCGCACGGAGTGCCCATTGAAACGATAGGTCTGAGCCAGCGGCCAGTCAGCCATGGGAGCGTCCTCTTGGCATGTGCGAGCCAAGAAGCATAAGCATAAAAAAACAGCCATTGAAGGCTGTTTCTCTATTCACTGACGAAACGCAGTTGCCCCTTGTGGGAGCCCTGTGGCGAGGGGGCTTGCCCCCGTTTGAGTGCGTAGCACTCACAAGATCTTTGGTGTATCAGAGATTTTAGGGCTGCTTCGCAACCCAACGGGGGCAAGCCCCCTCGCCACAGAATCTCCCTCGGGGGTTATTCACCGCGATAGATGCAACCGCTGGTGCAGGTCTCGTGGATGCGAATCGCGCTGAGTTCCGGCAGCAGGGGCTTCAATTCATTCCAGATCCACTTGGCCAGCACTTCGCTGGTCGGGTTTTCCAGGCCGGGAATGTCGTTCAGGTAGTTGTGGTCCAGGCGCTCGTAGAGCGGCTTGAAGATCGCCTTGATTTCCGAGAAGTCGCGGATCCAGCCGGTGTGCGGATCAAGGTCGCCGCTCAGGTGAATCGCCACTTTGAACGAGTGACCGTGCAGGCGACCGCACTTGTGGCCGTCCGGCACGTGGGGCAGGCGGTGGGCGGACTCGAAGGTAAACTCTTTGAAGATTTCCACAGTGATGTTCAGCTCTGTCAGGTGGCGATCGCCGCGGCGATAGGGGCAGGTGGCGAGTTTACCAGCTTGTGTTTGGCGATGCGGGAAAACACTGACCAGTGTCCTGTCTCACCAATACGTTCCTCTTTTGGCGAGTGGCTGTTGTCGTCAGGCAAGGCGCCGCGACGAGTCATAGCCCGCTATGGCGAGGAGCGGCAACGCAGCATGGCGACAACAGCCACCGTCAAAAAGGAACAGTATTAGCGAGACAGGGCACTAGAGGGTCAGCAAGCGCTCGCCGAGGCGACCGTTGGCGGTCAGTTCGAGAAACTCGTCACCTAGCCTGCGGCTTTCATCCATCGTCACGCGCCAGTACTTTTGCCGGCTCGGGGCGTCGCCCATGAAGCGCTTGAAATCGTTACGGTCCGGCAGTTTGCCGAAGGGCAGGCGCGCCAGATATTCCTTTGACGGCGCCAGCAGCAGAACATCCTGCAAGCGCGCAGGACAGGCGCGGCGCCACGGCAGGGTCTTGTCGAACCAGCCGGGGATCACTCGATCAGTGAAGTGCGGATACAGCACAATGTCGTTGCCGCTGTAGGGCAGGTCGAGGTGATAGTCCAGCAGTCCGCCATCGCGAAACGTCCCGGCGCCGGCACCCGGCAGGTCGCGCACGCCTTGCATGACCATCGGGATCGAACCGGAGGCGAGCAGGGCCTGGCGCAGGTTGCCGGCATCCAGCGCAACGAAGCGCGACGGGAAGTCATTCAGCGCGTTGACCGGTGGCGCCAGACGCGGGTCATGGATGATCAGCCGCTCGAAATGCCGCGACAGCCGCGCCCGCCCGCGCAAGTTGTCGGCGATCACCGATGACAGGCCCAGCCCCAGCCGACCGCGATGATCGTCCGCCAGCAGGCCATGGCTTTTGACCACCATGATGTTCAGTCGGTAGTGGGCGTTGTCCAGAATCGAGGCATCGCGGCCGTCGAGCAAGTCATCGAGCATGCGTCGGGAACTCTGGCTGATCTGCGCCATGGTCACGCCCTTGGCGAAATTCTGCCCGGTATACAGATGACCGAGGCGGCGGATGCCTTCGGCGGCATCCGGCAGGCAGGCGCTGGCGAACCGCCAGGAACCCACCGAGGCGCCGATCAGCGAACGCTCCCGGGGCGCCGCCGGCAGCCATTCGCCGAACAGCGCCAGATCCAGCCCCTGAATTCCCAACGCTTTCGGGCCACCGGCGGCACCCGGCAGCGTGCCCACATCGGCGGCGCTCAAGCCATTTGCACGGATGCGCGCCAAGGCTCGCGGGCCGGCCTTGACAGTCAGGGAAGGGAACTTGATGTGGATCGCGGTCATAACCGGTCTCGATGTCTGGCAGGCGGGGGATTATGTGGGAGCGGGCTTGCTCGCGAAAGCGGTATAACAATCGACATATTTATTGAATGTTAAGCGCCCCCGATCAATGTAGGAGCTGCCGAAGGCTGCGATCTTTTGATTTTGATTTTGATTTTTGGCGTTCATGACGTAGCCAAAGATCAAAAGATCGCAGCCTTCGGCAGCTCCTACAGGGATTTGTGTGTCAGTGATGTCGTGTTGCTATCTCCTATGATGGCAATTCAGTTTCAGTTAAGTTCGAATCACTAAGGTAGCTCTTGTAGCAACACATAAAAAAATACGGAGACACCCCATGAAAATCCTGACTGCCCTATTCACCGCATCCCTTATCAGCCTGACCGCCAGTATCGCCCACGCGCGCGACCTCGGCCCCGACGAAGCCCTGAGACTGCGCGACGCTGGTACCATTGTGTCCTTCGAGAAGCTCAACGCCACGGCATTGGCCAAACACCCCGGCGCCAAAATCAGCGAAACCGAGCTTGAAGAAGAGTACGGCAAGTACATCTACCAGGTGGAACTGCGCGACCCGCAGGGCCTTGAGTGGGACCTGGAATTGGACGCTGTCAGCGGGCAGGTTCTCAAGGATCATCAGGATACGTAATGAAGGTGTTTTGTTTAAATCGACGCGCCAGCAGTCGGATGGCGCTGGCGCTCCTGGCATTTTGCTCGGTGGTCATGGCCCGCGACCTGGATCAGGACGAGGCCCTGCGCCTGCGCCAACAAGGTGTGATCCTGCCGCTGGAGCAGCTCTTGCAGCAAGCGCTGGACCTCTATCCCGGGGCCAAGTTGCTGGAAGCCGAGCTTGAGGAAAAGCACGACGTCTACATTTACGAGGTCGAGCTGCTGACCGCCGAAGGTATGGTGCGCGAGCTGGACCTCGACGCCATCACCGGCCATTTACTGAAAGACAAGGAAGACTGACCGATGCGTTTGCTCCTGGTGGAAGACCACGTGCCGCTGGCCGACGAATTGATGGCCGGCCTCAACCGGCAGGGTTACGCGGTGGATTGGCTGGCCGACGGCCGCGATGCGGTGTACCAGGGCAGCAGCGAGCCTTATGACCTGATCATCCTTGACCTGGGACTGCCGGGTTTGCCGGGGCTCGACGTGCTGGCGCAATGGCGGGCCGGCGGCTTGGCCACGCCAGTTCTGATCCTCACTGCGCGCGGTTCCTGGGCCGAGCGGATCGAAGGTCTCAAGACCGGCGCCGACGATTACCTGACCAAACCGTTTCACCCCGAAGAGTTGCACCTGCGAGTCCAGGCATTGTTACGCCGCTCCCACGGTCACGCCAATCAGCCGACGCTCAAGGCCGCCGGTTTGCATCTGGATGAAGGTCGCCAGTGCGTGACCCGCGACGGTGCAGACATCCAGCTCACCGCCGCCGAGTTTCGCCTTCTGCGTTACTTCATGCTGCACCCTGAACAAATCCTTTCCAAAAGCCACCTCGCTGAACACCTCTACGACGGTGAAACCGAGCGCGATTCCAATGTGCTGGAGGTTCACGTCAACCACCTGCGACGCAAGCTCGGCCGCAGCGTGATCGAAACCCGTCGCGGTCAGGGTTACCTGTTCGGCGGGCAAGCCCAGTGAGGTCGATCCAGCGCCGCTTGAGCCTGGGCCTGATCAGCGTGATGGTGATCGTCGGCCTGGTGCTGGCGCAAACCAGCCTGTGGCTGTTCGAAATGGGGTTGCAACGCTACCTCGAAGACGGGTTGCGCAACGACAGCGAAAACCTGCTGGTGGCGCTGGTGCGTGGGCCGCAGGGTTTGCAACTGGATGAGCGGCATTTGTCGCCGGCCTATCAGCGACCGTTCTCCGGGCATTACTTTCGTATCGATTTCGCCAACAGCCATTGGCGTTCCCGCTCGTTATGGGATCAGGAGCTTCCGCAGCTTGGACATCCTGGCCTGCATAGCAATCTGCAATTGGGGCCGGAAGGCCAGCAGTTGTTGGTGTTGCGTTCGGACTATCGCCGGTTGGGCCAGGCGATTTCCATCAGCGTCGCCCAGGACTACACCCCGGTGCGCGAGAGCTTTCGGCGCATGCAGCAGGTCGGTCTGGGGTTGGGGCTGGCGGGGCTGTTGTTGATTTTGCTATTGCAACGGATCACCGTGCGCCGCGCCTTGCGCCCCCTGGAAAAGGCTCGCGAGCAAATCGCCCAATTGCAGCAGGGCCAGCGTTCGCAACTCGACGAAGAAGTACCGCTGGAGCTGGAACCGCTGGTGGCGCAGATCAACCATTTGCTGGCCCACACCGAAGACAGCCTCAAGCGTTCACGCAACGCCTTGGGCAACCTCGGCCATGCCTTGAAAACCCCGCTGGCGGTGTTGTTGAGCCTGGCTTGCAGCGAAAAACTCGATGCTCACCCGCAGTTGCGCAAAGTCATGCAGGCGCAACTGGAACAGGTTCAGCAACGGCTCAATCGCGAACTCAACCGCGCCCGGCTGTCCGGGGATGCACTGCCGGGAGCGTTGTTCGATTGTGATGCCGAGCTACCGGGGTTGTTAGCCACGTTGAACATGATCCACGGCGAACACCTCGACTTGAGCTACCGCGCGCCTGCCGGTTTGCAACTGCCGTGGGATCGCGAAGATCTGCTGGAGTTGCTCGGCAACCTGCTGGACAACGCCTGCAAATGGGCGGATGCCGAGGTGCGGCTGAGCGTGGTCGAAACGGCGGAAGGGTTTGAGTTGAGCGTGGAAGACGATGGGCCGGGAATTCCCGAAGACCAGCGCGCTCAGGTATTCAGCCGCGGTACCCGGCTGGATGAACAGACGGATGGGCATGGGCTGGGGTTGGGCATCGTGCGCGACATCGTCGATACGTGGGGCGGGGTGTTGAAGTTGCAGGAAAGCGAGTGGTGCGGGTTGAAAGTCACGATCGAACTGCCCAAACGCTGACCCCGATCCAAAGAACACTGCTTAACCTGTGGGAGCGGGCTTGCTCGCGAAGACGGCGGCACAGTCAACATCGATATGCCTTCAAAGTAAAAACCATCAAGACAGTTGCTCCCACATTGGATCTGTATTGCCTGCAAATTTTGCGGACAACCACTACCCCTGTGGGAGCGAGCCTGCTCGCGATAGCGGCGGTACAGTCAATATCAATGTCGCCTGACACAACTCATACCCTTATGACACTGATTCACATCCCGTAGGCGCTGCCGAAGGCTGCGATCTTTTGATCTTCTGGCGTCATCGAGGTCGTTGAAAATCAAAAGATCGCAGCCTTCGGCAGCGCCTACAGGTGTTGGCTTTGACAAGGCGGCAGCGGTCCGGCACAGTGCGCGCCCTCTAATAAAACCCATTTCTCCTAATCCGCTGGCGGCGCTCATACAGACTGCCGGCCGGACTCATTCCGTTTGGCGGTGATTGCCTCACCGCGCTGCTTTGAGGTAACAACAATGAATGCAGTAATTGCCGCGGTCGGCATCATGCTGATACTCAGCCTGTCCCGCGTGCATGTGGTGATCGCGCTGATTGTGGGCGCGCTGGTCGGTGGCTTGACCGGTGGCCTGGGCATCGACGCGACCCTTAAAGCTTTCAATAGCGGCCTCGGCGGCGGGGCGACGGTTGCGTTGTCCTATGCCTTGCTCGGCGCGTTCGCGGTGGCCATTGCCAAGTCCGGCCTGGCCCATGCGCTGGCCGACAGGGCCCTGGCCATGGTCGATCGCCAGCACGCCAACGGTGGCGGAAACGTCAAATGGCTGCTGATCGGCCTGCTGTGGGTGGTGGCCATCGCCTCCCAGAACATTTTGCCGATTCATATCGCCTTTATTCCGTTGCTGGTGCCGCCACTGTTATATGTGCTGACCAAACTGCAACTGGACCGTCGATTGATTGCCTGCGTCATTACGTTCGGGCTGATCACGCCGTACATGTTCCTGCCCGTGGGCTTCGGTAACATCTTTCTCAATGAAATCCTGCTGGCCAACGTCGCCCGTAGCGGAGTAGACATCAGCGGTATCAACGTCACCCATGCCATGGGCATTCCGGCGCTGGGCATGGTTTTTGGTCTCGCGGCAGCCTTCATCAGCTATCGCAAGAAGCGCGTTTACGATCTGGAAAAGATCGAGCAGGTCGAACAGGTCGCGGTGCAGTACAACCCCATGAGCCTGGTGATTGCCGGTCTGGCGATTGCCGCTGCGTTCATTGTTCAGTTGCTGCTGGACTCGATGATTATCGGGGCGCTGGTGGGCTTCCTGATCTTTTCGGTGTCGGGCATCGTCAAATGGCGCGACACCGATGACCTGTTCACCGAAGGCATGAAGATGATGGCGATGATCGGCTTCATCATGATCGCCGCCTCCGGGTTTGGCGAAGTGATCAAAGCCACCGGGCAAGTGCAAACGCTGGTGGAGTCCTCGGCTTCGTGGATCGACCACAGCAAAGCCATTGGCGCGTTGCTGATGCTGCTGGTGGGCCTGTTGGTGACCATGGGCATTGGCTCGTCGTTTTCCACCGTCCCGATTCTGGCGGTGATTTTCGTGCCGTTGTGCGTGCAACTGGGCTTCAGCCCGATCGCCATCGTGTGCATCGTCGGCACCGCCGGCGCATTGGGCGATGCCGGGTCACCCGCGTCGGACTCGACCCTGGGCCCGACCTCCGGTCTGAACATCGACGGCCAGCATCACCACATCTGGGACACCGTGGTCCCGACCTTCCTGCACTACAACCTGCCATTGCTGGCGTTTGGCTGGGTGGCGGCGATGGTTCTGTAACGGCTACTACCCCTGTGGGAGCGAGCCTGCTCGCGATTGCGATCTGTCAGTCACATTGATGCTGAAGGTATCGCCGCCATCGCGAGCAGGCTCGCTCCCACAATGATCGCGTTCAACTTTTGAATTGGCCTGCCGTTATAGCCTTTAACCACGCCAACAAAATCAAAAGAGTGAACGTCATGCGCATGAGCCTGAAGGCTAAAGTCCTGTCCCTTGCCGTCCTCCCGGTGCTGCTCTTTGCGCTGGTCATCAGTCTGACCACGTTGTTTATCCTGCAAGAGCAGGCGAGCAAGGAAGTCGAGCAAACCCGTCAGCGCCTGCTCAGCGATGCCAAGGCGACCCTGCAAAGTTACGTTGCCGTGGCCATGACCACGATCAAACCGCTCTACGACGCGGCCGCCCCCGGCGATGACGCAGCGCGGGCGCAGGCGATCAAATTGCTGTCGAGCATCACCTATGGCAAGGACGGCTACTTCTTCGGCTACGACTCCAATACCGTGCGCCTGTTCAAGGCCAACAGCCCCGAAGGCGTGGGCCAGAGCTTCAAGGACAACCGCGACCCGAACGGCGTCTACGTCAACCGTGACCTGGTGAAAGTCGCCAAGGACGGTACTCACTACCTGCAATACAGCTCGCCGCTGCCCGGTAACACCCAAGTGCTGGTGCCCAAGCTCGGCTACACCGAATACCTGCCGAAGTGGGACATGGCGGTCGGCACCTCGGTCAACCTCGACGGCATCGAAGCCCAAGTGGCAGTGGTCGAGGCCAAGGTCCAGGAACGCATGCAAGGCGTGGTGCTGAGCATTGTCGGGATTGCCGCGGTGGTGTTGTTGGTGATTGCTGCTGCCGGGATGCTGCTGGCCAACACCATTCTGCGTCCGCTGAACCTGATGAAAGCCAACCTCGACGACATTGCGGCGGGCGAGGGCGACCTGACCCGGCGTCTGACCATCACCAGCCAGGATGAACTCGGCCAACTGGCCGGCTCGTTCAACCGTTTCGTCGACAAGATCCACGGTCTGGTACGCCAGATCACTGAAATGACCTCGCAACTGACCGGGCTGGTGAATCAGGTGTCCGATCAGGCCCAGCGCTCGGATCAAGCCATGGAGCGCCAGCGTCACGAAACCGATCAGGTGGCCACGGCGATCAATGAGATGTCAGCGGCGGCCCAGGAAGTGGCCAAGAGTGCGCAAAACGCGGCGGTCGCTGCCCAGCAGACCGACGAAGAAGGCCAGGCCGCCAAGCGTGTGGTGGCCGGCAGCATCGTGAAGATTCATGCGTTGGTGAATGACATTCGCAGCAGCGGCGTATCGCTCGACAGCCTGCAGAAAGACGTGTCGTCGATTGTCAGCGTGCTCGGGGTGATCCGTTCGATTGCCGAGCAGACCAACCTGCTGGCGCTCAACGCCGCTATTGAAGCCGCCCGCGCCGGTGAGGCCGGGCGTGGTTTTGCGGTGGTCGCCGACGAAGTGCGTGCATTGGCCAGTCGCACGCAAATCAGCACCCAGGAAATCCAGGGCATGATCGACCGCTTGCAGGCCGGCACCCAATCGGCGGTCGAAGCCATGCGCCGCTCCAGCGAGGCCGGCGACGGCACGTCGGCCCAGGCCAACGAGGCGGGGGCGTCTCTGGATGCCATGGCCCAATTGATCGGCACCATCAACTCGATGAACGCCCAGATCGCCAGCGCCGCCGAAGAGCAAACTGCCGTGGCCGAAGAGATCAACCGCAGCGTGCACCAGATCGCCGTGGCCGTAGACAGCGTCGCCGACGAAACCCAGCTCGGCGCCCAGACCTCGCGCAGCCTGGCCGATCTGGGGCAGCGCCTGGGGCAACTGGTCGGGCAATTCCGTATCTGATTGAGAGTGCTTGTGTGGCGAGGGGGCTTGCCCCCGTTGGGTTGCGAAGCGACCCCAGAACCATTCAACTTGGTTATATCTGATAAACCGCATTCGCCGGTTTTACAACTGCTGCGCAGTCGAACGGGGGCAAGCCCCCTCGCCACACGGCAGTGTTCGTCCATGAGTAGCTGCATCGCGACTACCCTCATTAGTAAGCAAACACCGTCCAAGGGTTTGTTTGAACCCGTTTGGGGGACGAGCGGTCATTTGCTTCAGGTGTCGCGCACCCGCGGCACCTTGACGACCACAACAATGGAGTCAGACTCATGATCGACAGTGAAGGTATCTGCGACTGCCCCAAATGTTCCTGCAAACTGGGCGAACATCCGATCGCGCGTCACGGCAAGCACTATTGCTGTGAAGCCTGCGCCAAACATCACGAACACGGCGAAGCATGCTCCACCAAAGGCTGCAAGTGTGCAAAGCACTGACCGTTCAGCCAAAAAAGTGGAGCCGTCCAGGCTCCACTTCGGTTTGAATTTTTCCCCTCCTTTTTGACGCTCAACTGGCCGGTCGCCAGGTCACATTCTCGATGCCGAATTTCTCTGCCAGCGGTTTGCTGGTCTTTTGCACTCTCTCACGGCCAAAGCGCGGGATCCGGCCTACTCCGGCATCGCAACTTGCCCAGTGCCAAGCCTCTGCATTGTCCATTTTGTCGAGGCGGATAATGAAAGACTTGGGCTGGCCATGAAGGGTGTATTCAATGACGAAAAGTTTTGCGTTGTTCATAAAACCCGTATTCCTCCCTGTAGTTATAGAGGGATCACGAGGCGCGGCGAAAATTCAGTCGAATTGTCGGACGGTGACAGTGACTGGCGACAGCCGGGCGCCTCGTGATCCTGGAGCGTTCCTGACCCCAGATGATCCTAGCCTATGGCCCAAGGTGCGCCGGCGGAACCATCCCAGTCGGCATCTTTGTCGAATGTTCTGGCCCTATCGCGAGCAGGCTCGCTCCCACAGTTGATCTGCGCCGCTCACATGATTTGTGACCAACACAGACCTCTGTGGGAGCGAGCCTGCTCGCGATGACGGACTGAAGCTGGACTCAGACCTCAGGCACACCTTTCTCCCAAGCCGACCAATTCTGCAAAATCTCCTGCACCAACGGATTCCCCGTGCGGTACAGGTTCTCCAGCGCCGGCACAAACCCACCTTGATCGGCATATTTGAGCAGGTTATCCACCTCGCTCTGGCCCGGCGCCGGCCGGTCGAAGTCGGAACCGGCGCGCACCACCGCCAGGCGCCGGACATCCACCAGCCCCTCGCGGCTGGCGCGCAGCAGCGCCTCGTAGGTGGAGTTGTCTTCCTGCTGAGTGGTGCAATAGACCCCTTCGTTATTGGTCAGCAGTTTGGTCCAGACTTCCGCCCGCTCGCTCAACCGCGTCCCGGAAAACCAGGTATTGCCCGCCAGCGTGTCGCACTGGGTCACCACCGGTGGTTGATTGGCAGGGGCCGATGGATATTTCAAGCGCCATGCCGCTGATTCCTTACTCTCGCTCAGCTGAACCTTGTGGCTCAGGGCGAACGCCTTGGCCTGCAACTTCGGATTGAGTTCGAACACTTCAGTCTTGTAGTCCAGCGGTGGCTTTTCGTTCGGGCCTTTGGTGTTGATGCCCAGGTAACCGGTCGGCCAGTCTTTCGGCGCGTCCCGGGAATCCAGCTCCCACTGGGTGCCGAACTCCACCAGGTAGTGCGCCCACGCGGTGGTGCCGATGGTGCCGTGATGCGGGCTGATGCCGGCAATCCCGGCGATCAGGAAGTAACTTTTGCGCAGGTCGAATTTCGGTGACAGCGCCAAAGCCAGAGTCGAGGCCGCGGCATTGGTCTGGCCCATGCCGGTGACCATCAGGCACACCTGTCGGGTGTTGCAGCGAATATTCGGGTACTCGGCAGACAGGCCCGGTACGCGCACTTCTTGCTTGAGCTCCAGGCGATCGATCCAGTTCTGCGCCTCGGGGGCGAACATGGTGATCAGCATCACTTTCGGCTGGATCGGTGCGTCGCTAGCCCAGGCAGCAGAAGAGAGCAGAGTGCCGCAGGCCAGGGCCACGGATAAGGAAAGACGCGTCATTGCATTCATAAAACCTCCTGATTCAAATGAGCCTTAAAACTGATAACCGACACCGGCGTAGTAACCCCAGCCGTTGGAACGGGCGCGGAAGTCACCGTCGCCGAAGTTCAACTCACTGCCGTCGTCCCAGTTGCCGCCGTTGTGGAAGTAACGGCCGACCAGGGTGAAACGCAAGTGGGTGAAGGCGTAAAGCAACACGTTGGTGGCCACGGTGGCGTTGGCGGTGCGGGCCGGGTTGTCCTTGTGCAGGTCGGAGCCGAAGTCGAAGTTGGTGAAACCGATGTAGGTCAACGAAGCGCCGTTGCTGAAACTGCTGATGGGCACGATGTACTTGAGCTGGGCGCGGTAGCCGTCCCACGAATATTCATTACTGGCGCCGTAGTTTTCCCATTGGTAGCGACCATAGAAGTTGGCCGACAGGTTGACCCGCGAATGGGTGTCGATGTCGGTGCCCAAGCCGCTGTACAGCGTGTTGGCGCGGTTGGCGCTGTTGCTGCCGTGGTCGTAGATCCAGTCGAACGCCACGTACCACTCCTTGAACGGCCCGACGGCCAGGCTGCGGCCGGCCAGGTAGTCGATGGAGATCCGTGGTTCGTGCTCCATGAACACCGGCGAGCCGTGGTCCCAGACACCTTTGTCATGGCTGTTGCCGATGTCGAAGATCTTTGGAATGTCGATGTAGCCGTACAACTCGAACGGGCCCTTGCGGCCGAAGTATTCATATTCCAGGTAGATGTCGTCGGCCGGTTGCGGGCCGAAGCTGATGTCTTTGCTGCCGATGACGGTCAGGTCCTGGTTGAACCAGTCCGACAGGTAGGCGCCTTTTTTCGGCGGGCTGGCTTCAGGGCTGAGGGCTTCGCCCTGGGCGGATTCTTCGGCGGTGGCCGGTTGGGCCAAAACGTGGCTGCTGAGTAGTCCTGTAACGCTGGCCAGCAACAAGGAAACAGCCAAAGTGCGCGAGCAAGTGACGCGGCTGGAGGTGCAATGCATTAAAAGTCCCTTTTCGTGCGGATCGAAAGCCCGGTGGTGCGGGTTTTACGCGGTTAGGTGGCGAACAGGCCGGTATCGGCGACTCGCAAACGTTTGCACAAGGCATACCAGTTTTGTTCAAAGTGCTGAAAAATTGAGGGAATTGGTAGTTTTGTTGTCCTTTTGGTCAAGGATTTCGGGGCGATGAGCAGAAGGAGTGGTTTTCAGGGCGAAGGGGATCTGGCGGGGATATGCACCAAAGTGGTGTCGACTGGCAGATGATCAACCCGATCTGTGGCAAGGACGGGCAAAGGAGATTTTGTGGCGAGGGGGCTTGCTGTGGCGAGGGGGCTTGCCCCCGTTCGGCTGCGCAGCAGTCGTAAACCAAAACCGCATTGTCTGGTTTTGGGGCCGATGCGCAGCCCAACGGGGGCAAGCCCCCTCGCCACAGGGTTGCTGTAGAATCCTCGGCATTGACTTCACAAGGTGCACCCCTGATGAGCGAGCCGATTCGTCTGACCCAATACAGCCATGGCGCAGGCTGTGGCTGCAAGATTTCGCCCCAGGTGCTGGAGGTGATTCTGGCCGGCAGCGGCGCACAAAACCTGGACCCGAAACTCTGGGTCGGCAACGCCTCGCGCGATGACGCGGCGGTGTATGCCATCGACGAAGAACGCGGCGTGGTCTCGACTACCGACTTCTTTATGCCGATCGTCGACGATCCCTTCGACTTCGGCCGTATCGCCGCCACCAATGCCATCAGCGATATCTACGCCATGGGTGGCGATCCGTTGATGGCGATTGCGATCCTCGGCTGGCCGGTCAATGTGCTGGCGCCGGAGATTGCCCGGGAAGTGATTCGTGGCGGGCGTTCGGTCTGCGACGAGGCGGGGATTCCACTGGCTGGCGGCCATTCCATCGACGCGCCAGAGCCGATCTTCGGCCTAGCCGTGACCGGACTGGTGGAAAAACGCCACATGAAGCGCAATGACACCGCCACCGCCGGTTGCTTGCTGTACCTCACCAAACCCTTGGGCATCGGCATCCTCACCACGGCCGAGAAGAAGGGCAAGTTGCGCCATGCCGACATCGGCCTGGCCCGCGACTGGATGTGCACCCTGAACAAACCCGGCAGCCGTTTCGGCAAGCTCGACGGTGTGACCGCGATGACTGACGTCACCGGTTTCGGCCTGCTCGGGCACTTGGTGGAAATGGCCGACGGCAGCAACGTGACCGCTCGCATCGAATATGACCGGGTGCCGCGCCTGCCGGGCGTCGAGTATTACCTCGATCAGGGCTGTGTGCCCGGTGGCACGCTGCGCAATTTCGACAGCTACGCCAGCAAGGTCGGCCGGCTCCAGGAGTTGCACAAACGCGTGCTCTGCGATCCGCAGACCAGCGGTGGTCTGCTGATTGCGGTCACGCCTGAGGGCAGTGAACAGTTTTTGGTGGTGGCGGCCGAACTCGGCCTGACCCTTGAGCCGATCGGCGAACTGGTTGAGCGACAGACTAACGCGGTAGAGGTGATTTGATGTCCATCGACTTCACCGATTACCGCGACATCTTTCTCAACGACCGGCCGATGATGGATACCCGCGCGCCGGTCGAATTCCTCAAGGGCTCATTCCCTGGGGTGGTCAATTTGCCGCTGATGAATGACCTCGAGCGGCAACGGATCGGTACCTGCTACAAGCAGCAAGGTCAGCAAGCGGCCATCACGCTGGGGCATCAATTGGTGGCCGGCGAGATCAAGGCCGAGCGCATCCAGGCCTGGGCCGAATTTGCCCGGGCGCATCCAGATGGGTATTTGTATTGTTTTCGTGGCGGGCTGCGTTCGCAGATCGTTCAGCAGTGGCTGAAGGACGAAGCAGGTATCGACTATCCGCGGGTCGGTGGCGGCTACAAGGCCATGCGCACCTTCTTGCTCGACACGCTCGATCAGGCCATTGCCCAGTGCGATTTCGTTTTGCTGGGCGGTATGACCGGCACCGGCAAGACCGAGGTGCTCACGCAATTGAGCAACGGGCTGGACCTTGAAGGCCACGCCCATCATCGCGGCTCCAGCTTCGGCAAACGCGCCACCGGCCAACCCTCCAACATCGACTTTGAAAACCGCCTGGCCGTGGATGTGCTGAAGAAACGTGCCCGTGGTATCGAACAGTTCGTGCTGGAAGACGAGAGCCGCGCGATTGGTAGTTGCGCCTTGCCGCTGCCGCTGTATCAGGGCATGCAGCAGTTTCCGATGGTCTGGCTGGAAGACAGCCTGGAAGGGCGGGTCGAGCGAATCCTGCGCGATTACGTGGTGGACTTGTGCGCCGAGTTCATCGAAGTGCATGGCGATGAAGGCTTCGCGCTGTTTTCCGAGCGTTTGCTGGCGAGCCTGAACAATGTCCAGAAAAGGCTGGGCGGCGAACGCCATCAGCGGATGTTGACCTTGATGGAAGATGCGCTGGCGGAACAGGCGAACAGCGGTGCGGTGGATTTGCACCGAGGCTGGATCGAAGGGTTACTGCGCGAATATTACGACCCGATGTATGCGTTTCAGCGGGAGAAGAAGGGGACGCGGATCGAGTTTGTCGGGGAGCGGGGGGCGGTGCTTGAATACCTGCGGGAGCGGGGTAATCAGCGGGGATAATGTAGTTTTTGCCGGCCCCATCGCGAGCAGGCTCGCTCCCACACTGGATCTCGGTAGTACGCAGAATCTGTGTTCACTGAAGATCAAATGTGGGAGCGAGCCTGCTCGCGATGAGGCCCTGACAAGCGCCCGACCACTTACGTCGGACAGGTCTCCTGACCGTTATCCAGACCTTGCTTGTAGCTGTGGCTCTTCAGGCTGGCCTTGCCGTTGTGCCAGGTCAGTGTGAGCACGTACAGCGAGTCGTAGTCGCTGGATGCCCAATCATCGGTGATGTTCTGTTTCTCGCCGACGGCTTCCCCGGCGACCTTGTTGATCAGCTCGGGCAGGTACCCGTGGGACCAGGCCGTATAAATGACCGAATTGTGATACTTGTCGTGCAGCAGTTCATCCGCCAGGTCGCTGGTGTCGTTGGCCGAGAAGTTGATGTTCACCGGCAAACCGAGCTTGATCGCGCTGGGGCTGATGGTCATCAGGGGGCGGATGTAACTGTAGGAGTTATCGAATTCGCCTTCCTCGACATTGCGTGTCGGGTTAGCGGCGAACACGTAGTTGGCCTTGCCGAATTTTTCCGGCAACAAGGTGGCCAGGTCGATGGCGCGATTCAACCCCTGACAATTGAGCTGACCCAGTCCGCCCGCGGGTTTTTCCGCGTGGCGCAAGAAGACCAGCGTCTGGGTGCCGTCCGCCGGTTGGGCGCGGCTTTCACTGGACTCAAGCGACAAAAACAACGCGCTGACCGCCAGCAGGGAGGGCAGGAAGATATAGGCGCGATGCTTGAAGCGTTTGGCGAATTTCAATGGATTCATCATCGAATAGGTCATCTTCAGCGTATTCGGTTAAGGCTGACAAACCTTGACACCGCGAGCTCCCAGCATAGGGTGTTTTCCATGTCGTTGACCCGGGTCCGTTTCCTACAGGGCAATGCTCAGAGTCCTCTGAAGCCCTTTGGTTCGATCCGAGTGAGGTGCCTGGCACTTTAACGGCAACCTTGAACGGATTGGGAAAAGGTTATCGACTGGATGTTGCGGATTTATGGACACGGCACACACCTTACTCCTTGTAGGAGCTGCCGAAGGCTGCGATCTGTTGATCTTTCTCTTCGGCGCGCCCCCTGAGGACGCCAAAAGATCGCAGCCTTCGGCAGCTCCTACATTATGATCTTCACTCCGTTTTTCCCGTGGATGCCCCTTATGACCGATTTGTCTGCATTCCCCATCACTCGAAAATGGCCGGCGCAATACCCGGAGTGGATCCAGCTCTATTCCTTGCCAACGCCCAATGGCGTCAAGGTTTCGATCATGCTCGAGGAAATCGGGCTGCCCTACGAGCCGCATCGTGTGGGCTTCGACACCAACGATCAGCTGTCCCCTGAATTTCTCTCGTTGAACCCCAATAACAAGATCCCGGCGATCCTCGACCCCCATGGTCCGGGGGATCAACCGCTGGCGCTGTTCGAGTCCGGGGCGATTCTGATTTACCTCGCCGACAAGAGCGGGCAACTGCTGGCGCAGGAATCGGCGGCGCGTTACGAGACCCTTCAGTGGCTGATGTTTCAGATGGGCGGTATCGGGCCGATGTTCGGCCAGCTCGGTTTCTTCAACAAATTCGCCGGCAAAGACTACGAAGACAAGCGTCCCCGCGATCGCTACGTCGACGAAAGCAAGCGCTTGCTCAGCGTTCTTGAGGGCCGTTTGCAAGGACGCGACTGGATCATGGGCGAGCGTTACACCATCGCCGACATCGCGACCTTTCCGTGGGTGCGCAACCTGATCGGCTTTTACGAAGCCGGCGATCTGGTCGGCATCCAGAATTTCCCCAATGTTACCCGCGTTCTGGAGCGTTTTCTGGCAAGGCCGGCGGTGATTCGCGGGCTGGAAATCCCCAAGCAAGCCCTTTGAACCCCTCATCACCAAGGCAGGCAATGAGCTCATTCGCGCCGAACCTGTGGGAGCGAGCCTGCTCGCGATAGCGGTCTGTCATTCAGCATCTATGGTGGCGGTTATGGCCTCATCGCGAGCAGGCTCGCTCTCACAGGGGAATGCGGCAATTGTGCCCCGCGCCTTGCAGGGCATAAGCTTCGCCCCCTATAAGTTTCGTCTTTTCCGCCGTTTTTTCAGGAAGACCCATGCCCAGTCAGTTCCCCGAAGCACGTCCACGCCGTCTGCGCCGCAATGCGAGCCTGCGCAGCCTGTTCCAGGAAACCGAGTTCAGCTTGAATGATCTGGTGCTGCCGATTTTCGTCGAGGAAGAAATCGACGATTTCGTGCCGATCAAGAGCATGCCCGGGGTGATGCGCATTCCCGAGTCGAGGCTGGCCGGCGAGATCGAGCGTTACGCTCGGGCCGGGATCAAATCGGTGATGACGTTTGGCGTGTCCCATCATCTGGACAGCACTGGCAGCGATACCTGGAGCGACAACGGCCTGGTGTCACGCATGTCGCGCATCGCCAAAGACGCCGTGCCGGAAATGATCGTGATGTCCGACACCTGTTTCTGCGAGTACACCGACCACGGCCACTGCGGCGTGCTGCACCACCACGAAGTCGACAACGACCAGACCTTGATCAACCTCGGCAAACAAGCCGTAGCCGCTGCCCGCGCTGGCGCCGATGTGATCGCTCCGTCGGCGGCCATGGACGGGCAGGTCCAGGCCATTCGCCGTGCACTCGATGAAGCGGGTTTCAGCCAGACCGCAATCATGGCCTATTCGACCAAATTCGCCTCGGCGCTTTATGGCCCCTTCCGCGAAGCCGGCGGCAGTGCATTGAAGGGCGACCGCAAAAGCTATCAGATGAACCCGATGAACCGCCGCGAAGCCGTGCGTGAATCGCTGATGGACGAGCAGGAAGGCGCCGACGCGCTGATGGTCAAACCGGCCGGCGCGTACCTGGACATCATCCGCGACATCCGCGAAGCCTCGCGTTTGCCGCTGTCGGCGTATCAGGTGAGTGGCGAGTACGCGATGATCAAATTCGCCGCCCAGGCCGGGGCAATCGATGAAGACCGAGTGGTGCGTGAGAGCCTGGGGGCGATCAAACGGGCCGGGGCGGATTTGATCTTCACCTACTTCGCGATGGACCTGGCCTTGGCCGGGATCTAACTGTCTTGAATGATCGTTCCCACGCAGAGCGTGGGAACGATCATCAAAAGATCTTCAGCCGAAGAAAGGCCGAATCCCACGGTCCCGGAAGTACCGCTCGATCACCTTCGGATCGGCGCTGTAGTCGGCAATCGCCACATACGTATCCGGCCGCAGCAGGTAAAACCCGTTGCGCGCCAACCCCGCGGTTTCAAATGCCGGTCGCCAGTCGAACACCTGCAAAGGCAGGTGATGCTCGGTGCACCAGGCAATCATTTCGTCGCTGGTGTCGCCATACACATGCACCTGCCAGGTCGGGTCCTTCAGCGATTCGAAATTGTCCCCTTCACCGTCGTGGGCCCAAGGCAGGCGATCACCGCCGTGAACATGGCCAGCAACACCTTCGCTCAACGGCATGCCGCGATAGTTGAGGGTGGTCTGCGACACCGTGCGAAACAGGAATTCCCGGGCCGCCTCAAACGAGATCATTTTCGGGATCAAAAAGGGTGCCACGCGAATACGCACCAAGTCGGCTATTGGCCCATCGGCCGTAACGAAACTGAAGACCCGGTCGGTGGTGGCCACCAGTCGCCGGGCAAAGGCGATGCGTTCGGTTTCATAACTGTCGAGCAGTTTGGTCGTGGCGCCACCGCTCAACACCGCCGCGAGTTTCCAGGCCAGATTGATCGCATCGCCAATTCCGGTATTCATGCCCTGGCCACCCGCCGGGCTGTGGACATGGGCGGCGTCACCCAACAGAAACGCGCGCCCGCTGCGAAAGTGATCCGCAACCCGGTGATGCACGCGGTAGGTTGAGAACCAGTTCACCTGATCGATCTTCAGCTTTAAATTCTCGATGGCCCGGCGGCTGACGTCTTCAAACTGGAGGGTTTCGGCACGGTCGGCGCGTTCGTCGCGAACCGTGCCGATCAGTCGGGCGCGACCTTCGTCGGACAAGGGAAAAACGGCGAGGAAGTCGGCTTCGTCGAGATCCACATGCAGTTCACCGTTGAATGTGGGGCCGCGAGCCTGCACATCCGCCACGTAAAAAATCTGCTGGTAAGTGCCACCCGGAAAACCGGTGTCCAGCGTCTTGCGCACAATCGACCGGGCGCCATCGCAGCCTGCGAGGTAACAGGCCTGACAGGTTTCCTGCTGGCCATCGGGCAAGAGCAGCCGGGCGGTGATGCCGTCGCCGGTTTCCTCGAAGCTTTGCAGTTCGGTATCGCGCTCCACTGTAATACCGAAGGCCTCCAAGCGTTCGATCAGCAGGCGTTCGTGCTCGTCTTGCGGATAGATTTCCAGAAACGCGTAGGGCGTCAGACCCTCGCCGATGGTGCTCAGCGGCAGGCGTGCGACGGGTTCGCCCTTGACCCAGAAATTCGCTGCGGCCACTTTATGGCCGTTTTGCACAACGGCGTCGCTGAGGTCGAGCTGGCTATACAGTTCAAGCGTTCGCGCCTGTACCGCCAGCGCACGTGAAGTGGTGCCGGGTGTCGACGTCTTGTCGATAATCCGTACCCGAATCCCCAGTTTGCTCAACCACAGCGCCAGTACCAGCCCGGTCGGGCCGGCGCCGATGATCAGCACGTCGCTACGGTTCATGAGCCTGTCCTCCTCGGTGTGTGGATCAAGTATGGTTCAGCCCGAATGCACTGACCTCCCGGCTGCCCAACGGAAAACACCCCTGTAGCGCTACAGCTACGGGGGAACAGTCCGCGACTGTCACAGTCATAGCCTGCGCCATGCCATTGATCGTATGGTTAACCCGGCTCAACGGATTTTGATGGAGCACCATGCAAGCTAATCGATTGATCATGAGCGTCGCGGCACTGTTGGTCCTGGCCGGTTGCGGTACCCAGCGTACTCAGGAACCGCCGGCCCGCAAGCCTGCCGAGGTCAAGGCAGAGATCATGCGTCTGCTCCCGGCCAAGACAGCCGACCGCCAGGGCTGGGCCACGGACATCTACGCGGCATTTGCCGCGCAAAAGATTTCGCCGACCACGCAAAACCTGTGTTCGGTACTCGCGGTCACTGAGCAGGAGTCGACGTTTCAGGCTGATCCGCGGGTGCCGGGCCTGGGCAAGATTGCCCGGGACGAAATCGACCGTCGCGCCGCCAAGGCTCACATCCCTGGCCTGCTGGTGAGCGGTGCCTTACAGGTCAGTTCACCCAATGGTAAAAGTTACAGCGACCGGCTGAATGCTGCGCGCAGTGAAAGAGAACTCAGCGCGATTTTCGATGATTTCATCGGCATGGTGCCAATGGGGCGGACGTTGTTCGATGGTTTCAACCCGGTGCACACCGGCGGGCCGATGCAAGTCAGCATCGATTTTGCGGAGCAGCAGGCGCGGGCTTATCCCTACCCGGTGGACGGCTCGATTCGCCGCGAAGTGTTTACGCGTCGCGGTGGCCTGTATTTCGGTATTGCCCATTTGCTCGGTTATCCAGTGAGCTACGAGCAGCCGCTGTATCGCTTCGCCGATTTCAACGCCGGTTGGTACGCCAGCCGCAATGCGGCGTTTCAAAATGCGGTAAGTCGTGCGACGGGCATTCCGCTGGCGCTGGATGGCGATCTGGTGCGTTATGGCTCGATCATGCCGGGCACCACGGAATTGGCGGTGCGCACTCTCGGCAAGCAACTGGACATGCGCAACCTGACCATTCGGGATCAATTGGAGGAGGGGAAAGGTCTCGAGTTCGAGGACACCAAGCTTTATCGGCGCGTCTTTGCCTTGGCCGAACAGGCCGAAGGCCGGCCATTACCTCGGGCGGTATTGCCGGGAATCGTTCTGCAAAGCCCAAAAATCACCCGCAAGCTCACCACGGCATGGTTCGCCAAGCGGGTCGATGAGCGTTATCAGCGCTGTATGAAGCGCGCGGGGATGTGAACGAGCCAGACTGAGAAACCCGGCTGGGGAGGCTAATGCCGGTCAGTTAAGACGCAGAACCTGTGGGAGCGGGCTTGCCCGCGAAGGCGGTGTTACAGACCACATTGATATCGACTGACACACCGCTTTCGCGAGCAAGCCCGTTCCCATAGGGATTGCGCTTACCGACTGGTATTGTTGATGAGGTATTCGAGCGCAATCTTCGGCAACTGCTACAAAGAGAGAGTCGCAGAGGAGATTTAGTCATGTACCAGCTCTACGGGCATCAGAATTCGGGTGCGGCCGCCATCGAAGCCGCGCTGGAACTGTGCGAGGTCGCTTATCGCTTCATCGATGTTTCTGCGTCCCCGGAGGCGTTTCAGGCGCTGGAGAAGCTCAACCCGCTCAAGCAGGTTCCCACCCTGCTGCTGCCCGATGGCGGCGTTCTCACCGAGAGTGCGGCCATTCTTATTCATCTGGGCCTCACGTTCCCGGAGTCGAACCTGTTGCCGGAAAACCCGATCAAGCGTGATCAGGTGATTCATGGCCTGGTGTACATCGTCAACAATTGCTACGCGGCCATTGGCATCATCGATTACCCCGAGCGCTGGCTGGCCAAGGTTGATGAGTCAGCCCGGCAAAACCTCATGGCCGGTGCCCGCCAGCGGCTGCATTGGAGTTGGGAGGTGTTTGCCGATCAGTTCGCCGGCAAGTTGTACCTGGGCGATGGAAAACCGGGTGCGCTGGATATTCTGGCGGCGGTGGTGACGCGGTGGGCGGGCACCCGGGAACACTTGCGTGTTGCGCGGCCGGGGTTCTTCGCCTGGCTCGAACGCTTCGACCGGCACCCTGCGTTGGCACCGGTTTTCGCGCGGCATTGGCCGTAAGAACACCAACAAACTATTGTGGGAGCAAGCTTTTGTGTTGAGTGAGCTTTGTGGCGAGGGGGCTTGCCCCCGTTCGGCTGCGAAGCAGTCGCAAGGCTTTCGGGGGCGCTTCGCGACCCAACGGGGGCAAGCCCCCTCGCCACAGAAGCCCGCTCCCACAGGGGGATTTGCGGTGTGCCGCAATCACTCGCCGCGAATGTACTGCTCCAACTGGCGAATCAGTTCAGCCTGTTCGGCAATGGCTTCCTTGACCAGGTCGCCGATGGACAGCAAGCCGATCAACTCGCCGTTTTCCACCACCGGCAAGTGCCGCAAGCGCTTTTCGGACATGATGCCCATGCAGGTTTCGACGGTTTGATGGGTGTCCACGGTGATGACCGGCGCCACCATGATGTCGCTGACCGGTGTGCCGACGGAGGAGCGCCCCTTGAGCACCAGTTTGCGCGCATAGTCACGCTCGCTGATGATGCCGACGACCGCGCCATCTTTCAGCACCGGTAACGCGCCGACGTTTTTTGCGGCCATCACCATCAGCGCTTCCAGCACCATTTGATGAGGCGCAATGGTGTGGACTTCCTGATTCTGTTGGGCCTTTAACTTGAGCAGTTGGGCGACGGTTTTCATGGCGAATTCTCGGGTGTTGTCGTTGTTCTTGAAGAATCGTAGAGACGCGCTCACAGAGCAAGGCAGAAAGCGGCAGATACCGCGCAAAAAGCGTCATTCAGCGATTTTTCTTTGTAAAAGTCCGCCCCTGATGCCGGTAAGTTGAGGCGCAGAACCTGTGGGAGCGAGCCTGCTCGCGATGACGGCGGTACATCCGGCATCAATGTAGGCTGACACGACGCTATCGCGAGCAGGCTCGCTCCCACAGGTTCTGCGGTGTTCAGTCCTTAACTGACAGGTATCAGGCCTTGCCCCAATGCCAGGTCGATCACGCGTAGAATTACCCCTTGAATCAGATCGTTGAGGTTGCAGTGGTGGATTTACAGCAGGGCTTCGTCCTGACCCGGCATTGGCGCGATACCCCGGCCGGCACGGAAGTCGAGTTCTGGCTGGCGACCGATGCCGGTCCCCGGCGTGTCCGCCTGCCGCATCAACCGTCGGTAGCGTTCATTCCGGCAGCCCAGCGTGAGCAAGCCGAAGGGCTGCTGCACGGCGAAAAAAATGTCGAGCTGAAGCCCTTGGCCCTTCTGGACTTCGAACACCGTCCGGTGCTCGGCCTGTATTGCCAGCAGCACGGTCAGTTGATGCGCCTGGAAACCGCGCTGCGCAGATCAAGCGTCGATGTATTCGAAGCCGATATCCGCCCGCCGGAACGCTACATGATGGAGCGTTTCATCACCGCTCCCGTTTTGTTCGGCGGCACGCCCAGCGCGGAAGGTCTGCTGCTCGACGCGCAAATGAAACCCGACCCCGGCTACCGACCGAACCTCAGGCTGGTCTCACTGGACATCGAAACCACCGCTCAGGGCGAGTTGTATTCCATTGCCCTGGAAGGCTGCGGCGAGCGGCAGGTGTACATGCTCGGGCCGCCCAATGGCGATGACAGTGGGGTGGATTTCCAGCTCGAATACTGCGATTCGCGAACCCTGCTGCTGAAAAAACTCAATGAATGGTTCGCCCGGCACGACCCCGACGCGATCATCGGCTGGAACGTCGTGCAGTTTGATCTGCGCGTACTGCACGAACATGCTCGGCGCTTGGCGGTACCGCTGAAGCTGGGGCGTGGCGGTGAAGAAATGCAGTGGCGCGAACACGGCAGTGGCAACCATTACTTCGCTTCGGCTGCCGGCCGATTGATCATCGATGGCATCGAATCGCTGCGTTCGGCGACCTGGAGCTTCCCCTCGTTCAGCCTGGAAAACGTCGCACAAACCCTGCTGGGCGAGGGCAAGTCAATCGACAATCCGTACCAGCGCATGGACGAAATCAATCGCATGTTCGCCGAGGACAAACCGGCCCTGGCGAAGTACAACCTCAAGGACTGCGAACTGGTGACGCGGATCTTCGCCAAGACCGAATTGCTGACCTTCCTGCTCGAGCGCGCCAGCGTCACCGGTTTGCCGGTGGACCGCAGCGGTGGCTCGGTGGCGGCTTTCACTCACCTGTACATGCCGTTGATGCACCGTCAGGGCTTCGTCGCGCCGAACCTTGGCGGCAAACCACCGGAGGCCAGCCCCGGCGGTTTTGTCATGGACTCGCAACCCGGGCTGTACGAATCGGTACTGGTGCTCGACTACAAAAGCCTCTATCCGTCGATCATCCGCACCTTCCTGATCGACCCGGTGGGCTTGATCGAAGGGCTCAAGCATCCCGACGACAGCGAGTCGGTGCCGGGCTTTCGCGGTGCACGTTTTTCAAGAACCCGGCATTGCCTGCCGGCCATTGTCGCCCGGGTCGCCGAAGGTCGCGAAACCGCCAAGCGCGAACACAACGCGCCGTTGTCCCAGGCGCTGAAGATCATCATGAATGCGTTCTATGGTGTGCTGGGTTCCAGCGGTTGCCGCTTCTTCGATACACGGCTGGCCTCGTCCATCACCTTGCGCGGGCACGAGATCATGTTGCGCACCCGCCAGTTGATCGAAGCCCAAGGCCACGCGGTGATCTACGGCGACACCGACTCCACCTTCGTCTGGTTGCGCCGCGCCCACGGTCAGGCAGAAGCCGCGCAGATCGGCCATGCGCTGGTGGATCACGTCAACCAGTGGTGGCGCGAGCATGTGAAACAGCAATACGGGCTGGAAAGTGCCCTGGAGCTGCAGTTCGAAACCCACTACAAGCGCTTTCTGATGCCGACCATTCGCGGCGCCGAGGAGGGCAGCAAGAAGCGCTATGCCGGATTGGTCACCCGCGCCGACGGCACCGATGAAATGGTCTACAAGGGCCTGGAAACCGTGCGCACCGACTGGTCGCCGCTGGCCCGGCAATTCCAGCAGGAGTTGTACCTGCGCATCTTCAATCGCAAACCCTATCAGGACTATGTGCGTGACTATGTGCGCAAGACATTGGCCGGTGAGTTCGACGAGCGCCTGATCTATCGCAAACGCCTGCGCCGTACCCTCGACGACTATCAACGTAACGTGCCGCCCCACGTGCGGGCCGCGCGAATCGCCGACGACTACAACGACCAGCAGGGACGCCCGCGGCAATATCAGAATGGCGGCTGGATCAGTTATGTCATCACCGTCGCCGGCCCCGAGCCGCTGGAAATCCGCAGCGCACCCATCGATTACGACCATTACGTCACTCGGCAGCTGCAACCGGTGGCGGATGCGATCCTGCCGTTCGTGGATGACGATTTCTCAACGCTGATTGGGGGGCAGCTGGGCCTGTTTTGAGTCCAGCAGCGACAACGTCCAGTCATCCGGTATGCCGTGAAAATACTGATCCAGCGCCTGATGGAACAGGCTGCCTTTTGGCGAAACCTGGGCGAACAGTGTCATCGATGAGTGAAATTTGAGGTTGTCGGGATGGCCGAAAATCTTGGCGATCGAGCTTTGAGGAATGTCCAGAACCAGTTGCGTGCACATACGCAAGCGTGGCCCCAGTAACGGATGCTTCAGGTACGCCGTGGCTTCTTCACTGGAGCGAATGGCGAAGTAACGGGACATCTCGCTGTCGCCCAATCCGGAAAACTGCGGAAAGATAAACCACATCCAGTGCCGGCGCTTCTGGCCGGCGCGCAGCTCTTCCTGCACCCACTCGAACACAGGGTCTTGCGCCTGAACGAAGCGTGGCAAATTGAAAGCGTCGAGCTGATCGGTACTTCTCATGCCGATGCCCTCTGACAAACCGCGATGGCTCAGACCATGGCCAACCGCTGCTTACGTTGTGGCGCGCGAAACGCTTGGTCCAGCGCCTCCAGATCCCCGACTTCAAGCCGCAACTGCGCCGCTTGTGCATTGAGCTGCACATGCTCGGGGCGGACCGCTTTGGGGATGGCGATCACGCCGTTCTGACGCAGAATCCATGCCAGCGCTACCTGCGCCGGTGTCGCCTCGTGACGGGCGGCAATCTGCTTGAGCGTCGAGTTGGCCAGCATGTGCCCGCCCTGGCCGATCGGACAATAGGCCATCACCGGCATCCTGTGATGTTGGCTCCAGGGGAGCAGATCGAAATCGATGCCGCGTTCTTCCAGGTTATACAGCACCTGATTGGTGGCACAGGCCGGGGAGGCCAGTTCTTCCAGGTCATCCAGGTCGAAGTTGGACACGCCCCAACGGCCGATCTTGCCATCTTCGCGCAGGCGTTCGAAGGCTTCGACGGTTTCCGCAAGGGGATAGTCGCCGCGCCAGTGCAACAGGTAGAGATCGATGTAATCGGTATTCAACCGCCGCAGGCTGCGCTCGCAGGCCTGGGGGATGCCTTTGCGGCTGGCGTTGAAGGGATAGACCTTGCTGACCAGAAAAACCTGGTCGCGCCTGCCTGCGATGGCTTCACCCACCACCTCTTCAGCGCCTCCTTCTGCGTACATTTCAGCGGTGTCGATCAGGGTCATGCCTAACTCGATGCCCAAACGCAACGCTGCAACTTCCTTTGTGTGTCGGGAGCGTTCCTCTCCCATGCGCCAGGTTCCTTGGCCGATGACCGGCACTTGGCTGCCGGCCAGCTCAAGAGTACGCATGCATCCTCCTTTCGAAAGTCCGATCGATACTTCAGTTGGCAGCAAAATAGCCCGGTGGTTCCGTGGACATCTCGAAAGATCGCAGCCTCTGCAGGAGCTGCCGAAGGCTGCGATCTTTTGATCTTCTGACCTACAGGGTAGAAAACTTGTACACCGTAGTCTGGCTATAGCGCTTGCCCGGATCCAGCCGTGTGGACGGGAAGTTCGGCTGGTTCGGCGAATCCGGATAATGCTGAGTCTCCAGAGTAAACGCCCCCCAATGCGGATAAACCTTGCCAGCTTTGCCCTTGACCGTGCCATCGAGGAAGTTGCTGGTATAGAACTGCACACCCGGTTCAGTAGTGTAGAGCTGCAAGCGGCGCCCGGATTGCGGATCGCTGACATCGGCGGCGAGTTTGCCCAGATCACCCTTGGCGTCCAATACCCAATTGAAATCGAAACCGCCTTGTTTCGGTTCGGCGAACTTCAGTTGCGGGTGATCAGCCTTGATGTGTTGACCGATGGCGGTCGGTTGGGTGAAGTCCATGGGTGTGCCGGCGACCGGGGCCAGCTCACCGGTAGGGATCAGTTTGCCGGTGACCGGCGTGTAACGGGCTGCATGCAAAGTCGCAAGCTGCTTCAGTACGTCGCCGTTGCCCGCGCCGGCCAGGTTGAAATAACTGTGGTTGGTCAGGTTCAGCACGGTGGGTTGGTCGGTGCTGGCCTTGTACTCGATGCGCAGCTCATTGTTCTCGGTGAGGCTGTAGGTGACTTCGGTTTTCAGGTTGCCCGGGAAACCCATTTCACCGCCCGCCGACAGATACGTCAGGGTCACGCCCACCGAATCCTTGCCTTTGCTCGGTTCGGCTTTCCACACCCGTTTATCAAAACCCTGCGCCCCGCCGTGCAGTGAATTGCTGCCGTCGTTGAGTGGCACTTGATAGCGCTTGCCGTCCAGCTCGAAGGCACCGTTGGCCAGGCGATTGCCGAAGCGGCCGATGGTCGCGCCGAAGTACGCAGTGCCGCTTTGATAACCCTGTACGTCGTCGAAGCCCAGCACCACATCGTCGAGCTTGCCGTTTTTGTCCGGCACTTTCAGCGACTGCAGAATCCCGCCGTAGGTAATGACCGTGGCTTGCAGACCATGGCTGTTGCGCAAGATGTATTGCTCGACGGGCGTGCCATCATTGGTTTTGCCGAAGGCTTTCTGTTCGCTGGACAAGCCAGCGGCGTGAGCGGGGAGGGTGGCGATCATCAGGGACAGTCCGAGGCCGGAGAGCAGGTATCGAGATTGAAGCATGGTTGACCTTCCTTTTTGTTGTTTTGTGAGAAGTAGTCATACTAATAATCGAGTTTTAACGCGATCAAGGAAGGATTTATAGCTTATCTATGCGGTGTTGCAATAATAAAGTATGACTAATAAGGATCCGCTTTCACAGTGATCCGCGTTTACGGACCACCGGCACTGCACTTTTTCGGCTTTCGCGGTTCTATCCTTGGCCAGCCCGCGGCGATCCCCACCGCCGGCCCATGCCCAAGTTCAAGAACCCATGGCTCGAGTTTTACCCCGCTTTACCCCGCACATTCGCCGTTATTGCTGGCTGTTGACAGGCCTGTCGATGCTCTTCGCCAGTGGCTGCAGCCATCAGCCGGGCAACGATATCGTCAGCCAGTTTCGCAACGGCCAACCCCAGGAATTCCTCCAGACCAGCGTCGACCGTATGGCGACCCTGACGATGCGTGACAACCTCGAAAGCCTCTACCTGCTGATGAACAAGCTCTACCTGCGCAACCCGCAGGAGCTGAAGAAATCCGGCTTCCTCGATGTCGGCACCGCGGAAAAACAAGTGCGCATGGCCATCGAACAGCAACAGCCGCTACCCACTCTCGGTGGCAAAAAAGACCTCGCCGCGCTGAGCTACGCCATGAGCCCGGAATTTCTCGGCGACCGGGTCGGTGCCTTTATCTATGCCATCGGCAGCATGCTGGTCACCGCTCATGGCAATCGGCTGGAGTTCTACATGACGGATGCGATCAACCCGACCTTCGTCAGCAATGCCGCGCGCAACATCGAGAAGGCCACCTGGATCTTGAGTCAGCGGCAAAACAAGCAAGGCGAGCCCTTGCTGTTTTCCAACGAAATCTCGGAGGAGGGCAGCAACCTGAGCTTTGCCGTGGAGTTCGGCAAAATCGTCGCACGGCTGGATCTGCTGACCCAGATGCTCGACGAACGCTACCGGCGGATCGGCCTTAACTATGCCCAGAGTTTGCTGTTCCTGAATTTTTTGCCGGTGCAGTAATTCGAGTAGTGAACCCAATCCCTGTGGGAGCCAGCTCCCACAAGGGATTGTGTTGAGGGGGAGATCGTTGTTCCAATCAATAAATAGATATAAATATAGATCGCATCGATATAAGTGGTTATAAGAAAAATCGCTATGCTGCGGGCCAGATTTTTCCTGCGGTCGATGTGGACGGATTAATGGATTTTGTTAACTTCGGGTTGGTCGTTGCCGGGCTGGTGGTCGGTTTTATCGTCGGCATGACTGGCGTGGGCGGCGGGTCGCTGATGACACCGATCCTGCTGTGGTTCGGGATCAACCCGGCTACGGCGGTGGGCACGGACTTGCTGTACGCGGCCATTACCAAATCCAGTGGTGTGCTGGTTCATCGCAAGAACAAGAACATCGACTGGGCGATCACTGGTTGGCTGACCCTCGGCAGTGTGCCGGCAGTAGCGCTGACGCTGTGGTTTTTGAGCAGTTTGCAGACCTCGCCCGACGCGATGAACGCCGTTATCAAACAAGCCCTGGGCTTCGTATTGTTCGCCACGGCGCTGGCGATTTTCTTCAAGAAACGCTTGCTCGATTTCGCCCACAAACGGGCGGGCGGCCACTACAACCCTAGCGGCTCGCGGTTGAATGTGCTGACCGTTATCACCGGATTGGTCCTTGGCACCATGGTGGCCCTGACCTCCATCGGCGCTGGCGCCCTGGGCACCGTCGCGCTGTTCATCCTGTATCCGCTGCTGCCTACTCGCCGCCTGGTCGGCACCGAAATCGCTCACGCCGTGCCCCTGACCCTGGTCGCCGGCCTGGGCCATGCGAGCATGGGCAATATGGATTGGCACGTTTTGGGCTACTTGCTGGTCGGTTCGCTGCCGGGGATTTACCTGGGCAGCCATTTGACCGGGCGGATCTCCGACGAACTGTTGCGTCCATGCCTGGCCACGATGCTAGTGCTGATCGGCTACAAGCTGGCGTTCTGATCCGGCACCGTATAGATCCCTGAATTTAGCGGAATCATGCCCTCACTGGCGTAGTCAAAATTATGACCACGTTCAGATGAGGTCATGACGTCCATGAACAGCCCCGTAAACGATCTTCTACGACGGTTCCGCCGCCCCCGCGGCGAGCCACCCGGCAACGCGGCCGAGGTGCTACGCCGTCATGCCGAGCCGTTGCCTGCACTCGACTCACCTGAATTCGGCAAACTCTTCGACCGCTTTGGCGATGCCAGCGTGGTGCTGATCGGCGAAGCCAGCCACGGCACCCAAGACTTCTACCAGACCCGAGCGGCGATCACCCGCCGCCTGATCGAGCAGCATGGCTTCGGCATCGTCGCGGTCGAGGCCGACTGGCCCGATGCCGGCCAGATCGATCGATGTGTCCGCGACCTGGGCCGCTCTGCCTGGAAAAAACAGGCCTTCGCCCGATTCCCCACCTGGATGTGGCGCAACACCGCTGTGCAGACTTTCACCCGCTGGCTGCACCACCATAATCGCGGCTTGGCGCTTGAGCAGCGGGTGGAATTTCGGGGGCTGGATGTTTACAGCATGCGTCATTCCATCGACGAAGTGCTGGGCTATCTCGATAAGACCGACCCGCAACTGGCGAAAGAGGCCCGTCATCGCTACAGCTGCCTGACGCCGTGGCATGACGACCCGGCGCTGTACGGTCATTTCGCTGAGCGGGGCAACATGGCCACGTGCGAGGACGCAGTGGTCGAGCAATTGAATGTGTTGCTGGGCGAACGGCTTGACCCGATGGTCGCCGACGACGAGGCGTTTTTCAGCGCCACCCAGAACGCCCGCGTGGTGCGGGCCGCCGAACAGTATTACCGCGCCATGTATCGCGGCTCGACCGCCTCGTGGAACCTGCGTGACCTGCACATGTTCGACACCTTGCAAACTCTGATGGAGCATCGCGGGGCAGGCGCCAAAGCGGTGGTGTGGGCGCATAACTCACACATCGGCAACGCCGCCGCCACGCAAATGGGCTGGGAGGGGCAGTTCAACATCGGCCAGTTGTGCCGCACGGCCTACGGTTCACAAGCGGTGCTGATCGGCATGGGCACCGACCATGGCACCGTCGCCGCCGCCGACGACTGGGACGAGCCGATGCAGGTCAAACAGGTGAACCCGGCATTGGCCGACAGCTGGGAACAACTGTTTCTCCAGGCCGGAGTTCCCGCAGCGCTGCTCGACTGGCGGACGTCACCGAGCGAGGAATTGCTGGACGTACTGGCCGGGCCATTACTTGAGCGCGCCATCGGCGTCATCTATCGACCCAGGACCGAGCGCCAGAGCCATTACTTTCAGGCCGTACTGGCAGAGCAGTTCGACGCTTTTGTCTGGATCGAAAAAACCCATGCGGTCTCGCCATTGCCGGCGCCTGAATTCATGGAGCACGAGGAAGACACCTTTCCGTTCGGTATATGACGGATCTCTATTCCCGGGTAAAAATCTCCAGCAGATGCCCGTCCGGGTCATCGAAATACACCCGCCGGCCACCGCCGTAATCATTGATCTCGTTCGGCCGTTGCTTGCCAGGATCGGCCCACCAGGGCTGCCTGCACGCTTGCAGGCGAGCGAAGGCCGCATCGAAGTCTTCGTCGCCAATCAGAAACGCATAGTGTTGGGACGCGATCGGCGGGTCGTTGTTGTAGAAATCCAGCGACACACCATTATCGAATTTGACCACCAGCATCGGTCCGAACGGCTCGGCATCGGGCAGGCCGAGGAGGTCGGTCAGGTAGCGGGCCGACACCTGTTTGTCACGGCACCAGACGATGGTGTGGTTCAGCTGAGCGCTCATGGAAAAATCCTCACGGCGAATCAGGTGGTGCGAGTCGTGCTATGAGATTAGCTCAGGCTGTTGCGCAATGACTGCCCTGACCTAAGCTTGGGGCAAGGTGAACACAAACACGTTGCCTCACCCGGAACGTTCGCCGCGATGCGCAATCATTAGAGCGTGGATATCAAAAGGAGATGCGCATGCTCATCAGGTCTTTGACCCTGGCTACTCTGCTGGCTTTCGTCGGCCCCTTGTTCGCCGCCGATGACGATTCCCCTCTGGTTAAAGACGTGGGCAGGGCCCGTCCCCTGATCGTCATCGCGCCCAGTTCGGTTGATCCCACCTGGGTCAGCCTGAAAAAATCGCTGGATGAACCCGCCAGCCGCAAGGGCTTCACCGAGCGAAACATGGTGCTGTACACCGTGATCAATACGATGGGGCAACGCGACGGCAAAGACCTCGACCCGCAAACGACAATGGCGTTGATCCGTTCGCTCAAGTTGGGCGCCGGGGCGAAGAGCAAAATCATCCTGGTCGGCAAGGACGGCGAAAAGAAGCTTGAAAAGGATGTGGTCGAGCTGAAAGAGATTTTCAGCACCATCGACGCGCTGCCAGCCGCCGAAAAGGAAGCGACAGTACCGGTGCCAGCGCCGGTGGCTGAGGTTGCACCGGCCAAAGGCGCAAAGGGCAAACCGGCGAAGCCCGCCAAACCGCCTGAAATGCCGGATGATTGAATTTCCTCCATGGGGGTGAAAATCCCTGTGGCGAGGGGGCTTGCCCCCGTTGGCCTGCGAAGCAGGTCGCACACCACAGAGTGATCATCGACCAAAATGCCAAGTGATCAGATCGAGAGCGATCAATTCCTCATTGGATAAATAACCAAACGTGCTAGAAAACTATCATTTATGACAGTTGGAATCAGTGTGGGTTTGACCAAACATGGGCGTCATGACGCGCGGTACTGATTGCGTCAAAACTGATCTGCATTCTTGCTTTCGAGGCGAAAAAATGGGCGTAACACTAGAAACGTTAGAACCAGGAGACGGAACAACATTTCCCAAAGGGGGACAGATTGTCTCCGTCCACTACACCGGCACACTTGTGAATGGTGAAAAGTTTGATTCAAGTCATGATCGTGGTGAGCCGTTTAAATTCAAAATTGGCGTGGGCCAAGTAATCAAGGGTTGGGATGAAGGGGTTGCACAGATGAGCGTGGGGCAGAAGAGCAAACTGACTATCTCGCCAGATTTTGGCTATGGCACTCGAGGCGCGGGCGAGGTCATCCCACCGAATGCAACGCTCATATTTGATGTGGAACTAATAAGCATCGAATAACGCTATGCCCAGGAAAGGCTCAGGCGATCCGGCGACCTCATGTCGGTAGCCACTTTGATTTTCACTGCTCAACAAAAAACTGTGGCGAGGGGGCTTGCCCCCGTTCGGCTGCGCAGCAGTCGTAAACCCGGCATCTGAGGTCTATCTGATGCAACGCGTTGATTGGTTTTGGGGCCGCTTCGCAGCCCAACGGGGGCAAGCCCCCTCGCCACAGGGTTTGGCGCAGGTTTAAGTGCCGTAACGAAAATGGGCGACCTCAAGAGGTAGCCCATTTTGTTTGCCTTCAGATATCCGTAGCAGCTGCCGAGCCCGCGAGGCTGCGTTCGGCCGCGAAGCGGTCGTAATACTTGCCACTGCGCTCTTTCAGGCAAACCGCATCCGCCGGATTACGACTGCTGCGCAGCCGAACGCAGCCTCGCGGGCTCGGCAGCTGCTACGGAATCGGAGCGTCCTAGGACGTTATGTATGGGCCTTCGTTTGCTTCGGACATTTCCTGCAAGACGTGGTGCACTCCATGAACTATCGCTCGGCCGGCTGCCCGGATAACCTTCTTCTGCCGCTGCAAAATCAGTGGTCGGATGTGGAAGTCCGGTGGTCAGAGACACTTACCAACGCTCGTAAAGCGCATGGCGACATTTTTTATGTCAACATTGCCGCGTTATGGCGGCTGTGCGCGGGGCACTTTCGAGTGCGCCGGGTTTTGGTAGGTTCCCCCTGGTCTTCCACACCTGCGTACAGCTGTCACCCTCATGTGGAAGTGAGATTGGCAGTTTTCCTAAATTGTTAATGGAGCTTTACATATGAAGAAAGTTACTCCCAATCCCCCCGAATCCCCATCCGACCCCCTTGATCCCGTTCCACTATCTGAAATCACCGAGCCCGCCGTCAGCGCTCGCTTACGTAACCCCAACCACGCTGACCCTATCAGCCATATCTTCACCATCGTCCCCGGCGTCCATACAGAAACCCTGCTAAGCCACGCCTGTGAAACCCTCGCATCCCTGAATGTGCTGATTACCGACCTGGCCTGCAAGCTGGAAAGCTCCAACCGCAACGTGGCGCTGTCGATTCAGCAGTTGGCGGTAGTCGCGCAATTGCTGGTGAACCGCGCACTGGACAACATCGATTCGCTCGAAGGCACGCCTGCTGTTCAGCCAAGCACTCAACATTGATCAGGGAGGTTCAGTTATGGCTCGATACATGCCGATTACGGGCATCGAATGCACAATTGCATCGTTGCTGATTGATACCGAGGCGCCTGTGGACGTGTTGCATGACACAGCGGCCTATCGCATCAGAAGCGTGACTCAGTTGCTGGAAACCCTTTCCATCGGCGAGGGGAACAGCCGCGATGCATTGCTGTTGCAGGACTTCGCGCGGGTGCTGGCGATTCCAATGCGCGACGGTTGTGATTTGATGGATGTGATCGGACGACGATTGCGGGCGCAGGTTTAAGTGCAGTAAAGAAAAATGGGCGACCTTAAGAGGTCGCCCATTTTATTTGCCAACGCCAAACCCTGTGGCGAGGGGGCTTGTCGGAATGCCGCATCACCCCGTTCGGCTGCGCAGCAGTCGTAAATCCGGCATCAGAGGTCTATTTGATACAACGCGGTGGCTGGTTTGGGGCCGCTGCGCAGCCCAACGGGGGCAAGCCCCCTCGCCACAGGTGCGCGGTTGCCCAGCCGTGATGGATTGTCGGGATTATTCCGCCAGGGCACTCAATATTTTGTGGGCGATTTTGATTCGCTCGGGGTTTGGGTAGTTTTTGTTGGCCAGGATCACGATGCCAATGTCCTTCGCCGGGATAAAAGCTACATAGGCGCCAAAGCCGCCGGTTGAGCCGGTTTTGTTGATCAGGACATGATCGTGTTGCAGTTGAGGCGGGTTCAGCGGTTGGACTGCATGAGCCTCAAACGCCGTCTGCGACGAGTTGCCCGCCAGCAATGTATCGAGCGTTACCGGATAGTTGTAGAACTCCCACCCCAACCCTTGAGTCATCTCGCCAACGGTGTAGTAGCCGGTATGTGTGGTGGCGATGGCTTGCTGCAAGGGCTTTTCCAGCGAAGCCGGATTCATGTTCGCTTCAACATAGCGAAGCAGGTCCGAGGCACTGGTTTTCACGCCATACGCTTCGGAATCCAATGCGCCCGGGCCGACCCGCACAGGCTTGTCGTCCTTGTTGTAACCCTGGGCGTAAAGCGCCATCTGATCCTGCGGCACCTTGAGGTAGCTATGCTTGAGGCCGAGTTTCGGCAGCAAGGTTTTTTCCATCAGCTTATCGAACGGCGCCCCCATGCTTTGCGCCGCCAGATAGCCGAACAACCCAAGGCTGGGGTTTGAATACAGGCGATGAGTGCCGGCGGCGTAGGCCGGTTTCCACTGCTTGAAATAGCCGAGCATTTTGTTCTGATGGTCTGCATCGCTGGGGAATTGCAGGGGCAAGCCACCGGCGGTGTAGGTGCCGAGTTGCAGCACGTTGATGTTGTCGAACGCGCTGCCACGTAATGTCGGTAGAACCTTACTGGCGTTGTCCGAGAGGGCCAGTTTGCCTGTCGCCTGGGCATAGGCGGCGAGGGTGGCGGTGAAGGTTTTGCTCACCGAACCGATCTCGAACAGGGTGTCTTCGGTAACGGCTTTGCCGTTTTCTTTCGAGGCCACGCCGTAGTTAAAGTAATGCGGTTGGCCGTTGACTGTAATCGCGACCGCGACACCGGGGATCTGCTGTTGCTGCATCACCGGTTCAACGGCGGCCTTGACGATCGCTTCGATGCGGTCGTCAGCAAAGCTGTGACTGACGCCTAGCAGAAGTGCGAAAGCGCTGTAAGACGCGAGTTCTCTCTGATTTTTTATACGCATGATTGAGTCATTTTCCATGAGTTTCTGTTGTGTTAACCGCTACACTCCGAGCGGTTTTTCAAGCCGGTCCGTTGCTGGGCGAGCCAAATCTATGCAGTTTGGCGAAGACCGACAAACGACGATATTTCGGATGAGCCATTAGAAAATTTTTGGAGTGGGCATGATTCGTCCTCATCTACCGCTGAATGCGCTACGCGCTTTCGAGGCGTCGGCGCGCCATTTGAGTTTCACCCGGGCGGCGGTGGAGTTGTGTGTCACGCAGGCGGCGGTGAGCCATCAGGTCAAAAGCCTTGAAGCCCAGCTTAACGTGACTTTGTTCAAACGCCTGCCCCGAGGCCTGATGCTGACCAACGAAGGTGAAACCCTGCTGCCGGTGTTGCGCGACTCTTTCGACCGGATCGCCGAAACCCTTGAGCGTTTCGAGGGCGGGCATTTTCGCGAGGTGTTGACAGTGGGGGCGGTGGGGACGTTTGCGGTCGGTTGGCTGTTACCGCGGCTGGCGGATTTTCAGACGAAACATCCGTTTATCGATTTGCGTCTGTCGACCAACAATAACCGGGTGGACGTGGCCGCTGAAGGGCTGGATTACGCCATTCGCTTTGGCGCAGGGGCGTGGCATGGGATCGAAGCGGTACGGCTGATCGAGGCGCCGCTGTCGGTGCTCTGCGTTCCCGAGATTGCGCGGCAATTGCACACACCGGCCGATCTGTTGCAGCAAACGCTGTTGCGTTCCTATCGCACGGATGAGTGGCCGGAGTGGTTTCAGGCGACCGGTCTCTCGGCCCATGCCGCACCGCCCCGGAGCATCGTCTTCGATTCCTCGCTGGCGATGATGGAAGCGGCGTTGCAAGGGGCGGGCGTAGCATTGGCGCCGCCCTTGATGTTCTCTCGACAACTGGCGGCGGGCGTAATCGAGCAACCATTTGCCATCGGGATCACCACGGGCAGCTACTGGCTGACCCGCTTGCAGTCGCGCCCTGAAACGTCGGCGATGGCCGCGTTCAAGGACTGGCTGCTGCAAGCTTCGCTTTAATACAAAAACCTGTGGGAGCGAGCTTATGTGGCGAGGGGGCTTGCCCCCGTTGGAGTGCGCAGCACTCCCAATACCATCACCGGGTTTCGTCTTAAAGAACCGATTGGCCATTTTTGCGACTGCTTCGCAATCGAACGGGGGCAAGCCCCCTCGCCACACAGGCTCTCCCACAGGGATTGAGGTGTTTTCAGAGGGTTACCGCACCAGACACGGCCGCTTGTTATCGAATTTCCACCCCGGAATCAGAAACTGCATCGCCACGCTGTCATCCCGAGCGCCCAGCCCCATGCCTCTGTACAGCTCATGGGCCTTGGCCAGTTGATCCATGTCCAGCTCAACCCCCAGGCCAGGTTTTTTCGGCACCTGCACACAGCCGTCGACGATTTGCAGCGGGGCTTTGGTCAGGCTCTGACCGTCCTGCCAGATCCAGTGGGTGTCGATGGCGGTGATTTCACCCGGCGCGGCGGCTGCGACGTGGGTGAACATGGCCAGGGAAATATCGAAGTGGTTGTTGGAATGCGAGCCCCAGGTCAGGCCCCATTCGTGGCACATTTGCGCGACTCGAACCGAGCCTTGCATAGTCCAGAAGTGCGGGTCTGCCAAAGGAATATCTACTGACTGCAACTGGATCGCATGGCCCATTTCCCGCCAGTCGGTGGCGATCATGTTGGTCGCGGTTTTCAGGCCCGTGGCACGACGGAATTCGGCCATGACTTCCCGGCCCGAGTAACCGTTTTCCGCACCGCATGGGTCTTCGGCGTAAGCGAGAACGTGATGCTGATCCCGGCACAGGCGGATCGCTTCTTTGAGCGACCAGGCGCCATTCGGATCAAGGGTGATGCGCGCATCGGGAAAACGTTCGGCGAGGGCTGTGACCGCTTCGATTTCCTCGTCGCCACTCAACACGCCGCCCTTGAGTTTGAAGTCCTTGAAGCCATAACGGGCGTGGGCAGCTTCGGCCAGGCGCACCACGGCGCCGGCGCTCATGGCTTTTTCGTGACGCACACGGAACCAGTCGTTGTCGGCGTCCGGTTCGCTGCGGTAGGCCAGATCGGTTTCATTGCGATCACCGACATAAAACAGGTAACCGAGCATCTTCACTTCGTCGCGCTGCTGGCCTTCGCCGAGCAGGGCCGCGACCGGTACGTCCAAATGCTGGCCGAGCAAGTCGAGCAGGGCGGCTTCAAGGCCAGTGACCGCGTGAATGGTGATGCGCAGGTCGAAGGTCTGCAGGCCGCGACCACCGGCATCGCGATCGGCAAAGGTCTGGCGCACTTGATTGAGGATCTTCTGGTAAGTGCCGATCGGGCTGCCGACCACCAGTGCGCGCGCATCTTCCAGCGTCTGACGAATACGCTCGCCACCCGGCACTTCGCCGACGCCAGTGTGACCGGCGTTGTCCTTGAGGATCACGATATTGCGGGTGAAAAACGGGCCGTGCGCGCCGCTCAGGTTGAGCAGCATGCCATCGTGGCCGGCCACCGGCACAACCTGCATGCTGGTGATGATCGGGGCTTTTGCGGCTTCTTGTGGGTTCATTTTCTTGTCCTTAAAACCAATGTTCAGGCGTGATTAGGTGCTGGTTTGCTCAGGGCAACCACAGGTGCGGTTTTCGGTTTGTTGCGCGCGGCGAAAACGATGATCGCGGCAATGATCGAGGTGGCGGCCAGGCCGTACAGCCCGCCCTGAATCGACCCGGTGTGTTGTTCCAGCAGACCGAAGGTGGTCGGCGCAACGAAGCCACCGAGGTTGCCCACCGAGTTGATCAGTGCGATCACGCCTGCAGCAATCCGAGCATCCAGGTACGCCTGGGGAATTGGCCAGAACAGCGACGATGCCGATTTGAAACCCAGCGCGGCGAAGCAAATGGCGACGAAGGCGAAGATCGGCCCTCCCGTGGTGGACATGAACATCCCGGCGGCAGCGATCAGCAGCGCAGCGGCGACCCAGGCTTGCTGGTGTTTCCATTTGGCCGACAACGTGGCGAAGGCGTACATGCCGACGATTGACAGCAACCATGGAATCGAGTTGAACAACCCGACCTGGATGTCGCTCAGGTCGCCCATCTTCTTGATGATGCTCGGCAGCCAGAAGGTCGCGGCGTAGATGGTCAACTGGATGAAGAAGTAGATCAGGCAAAACAGGATGATCTGACGATCCTTGAGCAGTGTGCCCAGCGACGGTTTGATCGGCGTCGCGGCTTCGCGGGCCAGTTGTTCGTCATCGATGGCTTTGACCAGTGCGTCCTGCTCAGGAAGGGTCAGCCATTTGGCGTCGTGGGGCTTGGAGTCCAGCCAGAACCAGACGAACACGCACAGCCCGACCGAGAACATCCCTTCAATGAAGTACATCCACTGCCAGCCGTGCATGCCCAAACCACTGATTTGCAGCAGCAGCCCGGACAGCGGGCCGGAGATCAGCGACGCTATGGCTGAGCCGCTGAGGAAGATCGCAATCGCCTTGCCGCGTTCGACGCCAGGCAACCAGCGGGTGAAGTAATAAATCACCCCGGGGAAGAAACCGGCTTCGGCGACACCGAGCAAAAACCGCAGAATGTAGAAGTGGGTTTCGTTCTGGATGAACGCCATGCAGGCGGCCACCAGGCCCCAGGTCAGCATGATGCGGGTCAGCCAGATTCGTGCGCCGACTTTTTGCAGGAGGATGTTGGAGGGGACTTCGAACAGCGCGTAACCAATGAAGAACAGACCGGCACCGAAGCCGTAGGCGGCAGCGCCAATGCCCAGGTCATGCTCCATGTGCGCGCGGACGAAGCCAATGTTCACGCGGTCGATGTAGTTGACGATGAACATGATCACGAACAGCGGCAGAACGTGGCGTTTCACTTTCGAGATGGCGGACTTCAGGACCGAATCGGCGCCCTCGGTCATCCCGGATATGGATGTATTCACTGCTTTTTCTCCCACTCGTTATTTTTATGCGGGGTGTGGCTGGATGCTGCGTTGTTGATAGACATCATACAACTAGGCTTTTTTGTCCTACAAGTACCGTCACTCAACAAAATGGTGCTAGGCGGAAGGGTTTTTATTCGTTTTACGGGTTTGTATGGCGTATTTGTTGGGTTGTTCACGGATGTGTTCAGCCGATAATTTTCCCTTTGTCGCGGCGGAGCGCTTGGGTGCGATGGTGTAAATCGTCTTTTGTGCAGTAAATATTGAGTGTTGTCATACAAGTTGAGCGGCGTTTTATTGAGATTCCCGTCATCGAAAAGCGCACACGGTGATACGATCCGGATACCCGCTTTACGGATAAATCACCATGCAAGAAGACATCGACGCACCTGCCCGCAAGCGTGCCCATAACCTGGCCCATGATCTGGTGAGCAAACTGACCCAGAGCATCCTGCTCGGCCAGATGGTGCCGGGGGACAAGCTGCCGTCGGAAAACTCGATTGTTCAGGAGCATGGCGTCAGTCGCACGGTGGTGCGCGAAGCGATCTCGAAGTTGCAGGCTTCGGGGCTGGTGGAAACCCGTCACGGCATCGGCACTTTTGTTCTAGAGCGCGCACCGGATCAGGGGCTGCGTCTGAATGTCGATACGGCGCTGGGCGTGCGCAGTATTTTGGAGTTGCGCATGGGCCTGGAAACCCAGGCTGCGGCGCTGGCAGCGGTGCGTCGCACAGACAGGCAGTTGGCGCAGATGCGTGAAGCGCTGGATGACTATCAAAGCCTGTTGGCCAACAACGACAGTTGCGTCGAGGCGGACAAACGCTTTCATCTGCTGATCGCCGAAGCCACCGGCAACGTCTGCTTCACCGAGATCATGCAGCACCTGGGCAGCGCCATGATCCCCCGGACCCGCGTCAATGCCGCCGAGCGCGGGTCGGCGGATTTGAGCAAGCTGGGGCAACTCGCCAACCTCGAACACGAGGCGATTCTCAACGCCATCAGACGGCAGGATCCGGATGCGGCGCGGGCGGCAATGTGGTTACACCTGACTAACAGCCGCGACCGCTTTTCGGCTGATCGGTAGCCGCCGTTGGTCTCCTCGATAGCACCCCTTTTGCAGATTGTCCGACGACAGGCGATAAACGAAACCCGGCCAATGAGCCTGATGCCGGTAAGTTAAGAGATTTGAGCGACGAAAATCCTGTGGGAGCGTGGCTTGCCCGCGAAGAATGCACCGCGGTTTTTCAGGTACTACGCGTCATCGTTCTTCGCGGGCAAGCCAGCTCCCACAGGTTCTGCGCCTTAACTGACTGGCATTGGCCAATGGGCCGGATTTTTTTGTGGGTACAGGTTTATTACGTCATCGTTCTTCGCGGGCACTATTGGCCTCAATCCCCCTTCGGCAACTCAATCACAAACCGCGTCCATCCCTTATCCGATTCGCAACGAATCTGCCCGCCATGGGCGCGGATGATTGACTGGGTGATGGCCAATCCCAACCCCGCATGCTCACTGCTGCCTTCACGGCGCGCCGGGTCTGCCCGGTAGAAGCGGTCAAACAAGCGCGGCAACAAGTCTTCAGAAATCACTTCCCCGCTGTTTTCAACCGTCAGGCTCAAGCCTGTCGGCTGTTCGATAATCTTCACCCGAACCTCGCCACCGCCCGGGGTAAACCGCAGTGCATTGTCCAGCAGATTGGACAGCGCCCGACGCAACATGCTGCGGTCGCCCTGCATGCGCGCGCTGCCGTCACGACTCAATTTCACCTGAGCGTCCTCGGCCAGCGGCGCAAAAAACTCCAGCAGCACATCGGCTTCTTCCGCCAGTTCCAGCGGTTCGCGCTTGGGCATCAGCAAGCCATGGTCAGCCTTGGCCAGGTACAACATGTCGTTGACCAGTTGCGCCATCCATTGCAGTTCTTCGAGATTGCTGTGCAGTGCCTCGCGGTAATCCTCGATGGGGCGAGGGCGGGTGAGGGTGACCTGGGTGTGGGTCAGCAGGTTCGACAGCGGTGTGCGCAGTTCATGGGCGATGTCGGCGGAAAACGCCGAGAGCCGCTGAAAAGAGTCGTCAAGGCGTCCGAGCATGGCGTTGAAACTGTGGGCCATTTCCGCGAGTTCTGGCGGCATGTCTGCTTCCGGCAGGCGTGCGTTGAGCGATTGCGCCGAAACACCGCTGGCGACCGCACTCATGCGCCGCAGCGGGCGCAAGCCACTGCGCGCCGCCCAGGCACCGAGCAGGGCGGTGGCCAGCGCCGACAAACCGACCGTCAGCCAAATCAGGTGCTGCATGCGTTGCAGAAAGTGTTGGTGATGGGTGATGTCCAGTAGCAGGGTCAGTTGTGGTGAATCGGGTTTATCGAGGAACAGCGGTGCATTCAGGACGCGGTAGTCAGTACCGTCATCACTCACCGTCGATAGGCCCAACTGGCGCGGCAAGTCTTTGGGTAAGCGGGCTGAGCTGTCGTACAAGCGTTGGCCATCGCTGCCGATGATGCGCAGCGAAAGATCGGCTTGTCGGCTCAATTCATCGGCCAGTTTGGTCTCGCTTTCGCTGGACGGAATGTCATCCAGAGCCCGGCGCAAGCCAATCAGTTTGCCGTCGAGCAACTGCTGGTCCAGTTCGACAAAATGCGCCTCGCTCGCGCGGCTGAATAACACCCCGGCGAACAACGACACCACCGCGGTGCAGGCCGCAAACAGCAGCGCCAGGCGATTGCTTAGTGAAAGTCGGCGCATCAGGCAGGGCGCTCTTCAAGGACGTAGCCCATGCCGCGCACGGTGTGGATCAATTTATTCGGGAAGTCGTCGTCGATCTTCAGGCGCAAACGGCGGATCGCCACTTCGATAACATTGGTGTCGCTGTCGAAATTCATGTCCCACACCTGGGAAGCGATCAGCGACTTGGGCAGAACTTCACCCTGACGTCGCAGGAGCATTTCCAGCAGGGCGAATTCCTTGGCGGTCAGGTCGATGCGCTGACCGTTGCGTTCGACCCGGCGACGAATCAGGTCCAGGCGCAAGTCGGCCAGTTGCAGGCTGGTTTCCTGAGGCAGGGTGCTGCCGCGGCGCAGCAGGCTGCGAACCCGCGCCAGCAGTTCGGAGAAGGCGAACGGTTTGACCAGATAGTCGTCGGCACCCAGTTCCAGGCCGTGAACCCTGTCCTCCACAGCGTCTCGCGCTGTAAGAAACAGTACCGGTGTGTCGAGACCCGCGGCGCGCACAGCTTGCAAAATCTGCCAGCCATCGCGACCAGGCAGCATCACATCGAGGATCAACAAGGCGTAATCGCCGCTCAACGCCAGTTGCTGGCCGGTGTTGCCATCGGCCACCAATTCGGTGGTGAAACCGGCCTCGGTCAGGCCCTGGCGCAGGTAATGGCCAGTTTTCGGTTGGTCTTCGACAATCAGCAGTTTCATGGGCGACTCGGGCAGTTGGAACGGTTGCGTTATACCGTGGGCGGCGGCGATACAGGCCAACCTGACAAAGTTGTAATCTGCCTGTCAGGTGGCTGCCAGAGCCCGCGGGTTAAGTTTCCCACAAGCTGAACCTCATCTTGTTGGAGTGCGACTATGTTTTTGCAAAATCGTCTGGTACTGACCGCTTGCTTGCTGACTCTGAGCTTGGGACTGGAAGCTTCACCGGCGCATTCCTACGACTTCGGTCAACCGGCGGTAGCGACCAAGGCTACCCGTAGCGTTGAAGTGGTGATGGGCGATATGTCCTTCACTTCCAAGGCGATTGATATCAAGGCCGGAGAAACCGTGCGTTTTGTAGTGGTGAATAAAGGCCAGTTACTGCACGAATTCAACCTCGGCGACGCGGCGATGCATGCCAGGCATCAGCAGGAAATGCTCCAGATGCAGCAAAGCGGCATGCTGATGCCTACAGGCATGAAGGTTATGGATCACGGCTCCATGGCCACAATGGACCATTCCTCCAAAGGGCATGGGATGAAACACGATGACCCGAACAGTGTGCTGGTGGAACCAGGCAAAACCGCCGAGCTGACCTGGACTTTCACCAAGGCCACCAACCTGGAATTTGCCTGCAATATCCCCGGCCACTATCAGGCCGGTATGGTCGGCAAACTGACAGTCAGTCAGTAAGCACTCAAAGGCGGGAGCAAAGGCTGGTAGAATCCGCTGATTCTTCAGTCAGGTTTCCGCCATGCATCCCGCAGCCGAACATTCGCCGCTGGGCAAGTCCAGCGAATACATCGCCACCTACACGCCGTCCCTGCTGTTCCCGATCCCGCGTACCGCGAAATGGGCGGAGCTGGGCCTGACGGCTGAAACCCTGCCGTACAAGGGCGTGGACTTCTGGAACTGCTTCGAGCTGTCGTGGCTGTTGCCGTCCGGCAAGCCCGTAGTGGCGATTGGCGAGTTCAGCATTCCGGCGGATTCGCCGAACATCATCGAATCGAAGTCGTTCAAGCTGTACCTCAACTCGCTGAACCAAACAGCGTTTGCCGATACCGCAAGCCTTGAAGCGACGCTGGCAAAAGACCTTTCGGCCGCTGCCGGCAAACCGGTGGGCGTGCGGATTCGCAGCCTGAAAGATGTTGAGGCGGAAGGCGTCGTGGCGTTGCCGGGTGTGTGTATCGATGACCTGGATATCAGCGTCAGCAACTACGAGCATCCGCGTCCGGAACTGCTGCGGTGCAATGAGTCGCTCATTATTGAAGAGTGCGTACACAGCCATTTGCTCAAATCCAACTGCCCGGTTACCAGTCAGCCAGATTGGGGCAGCGTAGCGGTGGAGTATCGCGGCGCGGCGCTGGACCATGCGAGTTTGCTGGAGTACATCGTGAGCTTCCGTCAGCACTCGGACTTCCATGAGCAGTGTGTGGAGCGGATTTTTCTCGACCTGCAACGGTTGCTGAAGCCGGAGAAACTGACGGTGTATGCACGGTATGTGCGTCGTGGCGGGTTGGACATCAACCCGTATCGCAGCACCGAAGACGTGCAACTGCCGAACCATCGGCTGGTCCGTCAATGAAGAACCAATGTGGGAGCGAGCCTGCTCGCGATGAGGGCGGCACATCCAACATTAATGTTGGCTGATACTCCGCCATCGCGAGCAGGCTCGCTCCCACAGGGGATTGCATTTGCAAATCCCGGATATGAAAAAGCCCCGCTACCGATAGCAGGGCTTTTTTGTACATGGCGGGTTCAGATCCCCATGTTGCCCAGCGCTTGTACGATGTTGCGCAAGGTGCCGGCAAGGGTCGGGTGTTCGAGTTCGAAGCGCTCGACGGCCAGGTTCACATTGTCGGCGAGGTTGGTGTCCTGGGTTTTGGTTTCCAGCTCAAGTTCGAGTTCGATCTGTTGCATCAACGCGTGCAGGTCGTCGCGCTCGGCTTCGGTCAGCGGTGGATTCTGTTCCAATTGCTCGCGCAGTTTGTTGAGCTGTTCTTGCAGTTCGCGGGCAGGCATGGCGTTCTTCCTTTTATCGATAGGCACTGGCATAGACCGCAGCGGCGCGCCAAAGGTCTATGGCTGACCTGTAGATTAATCCACTCCCGGGCAAACTGCATGATCTCGATCAGGGCTTCTCACCCTTGAGCCGGCGCAGACTGATATCGGCCAGGCAGGTGTCGAGTTCGCCCAAATGATCGATCACCGAATGCACGCCCAGGCCGAACAACTGCATTGTCGCCTTGCCGCGCAGATGTTCCCGTTCCCTTTGGCTCAAGACCTGCCATTCGCTGGGGGCCAGCCCGCACAGCGAGCCGCAGGACGCCAGGCCAATGGTCCACAACCCGGCATTCAGGCCCGATTGCAGAAGACGCGGTTCACCGCTGACCAGCACGCAACCGTCCAGGCGTTCGACATTCAACGCCATCAACGCTTGCCAGCAGGCGTTCGGGGCCGGCCATGGATTGATTGTTGCCAGGTGTTGCGAAGGTTTAATCCAGTCCGGAAGTGCCGCGGCCAGAGAGTGGCTGAGGGCGGGGGGCAGTTCGTCGAGCCAGGCGCAAGGAATCTGTTGGTGCTGCAAGCTGGACAGGCTGTCCAGAGCGCCAAGCGTGACTTCGGCATGCTCGGCAGTCAGTTTGCCGGCTTGGCGAGTACGTGCGCCGAAATCCACCAGGCATCCGCTGAGGCCGAACAGTACAGCGGTCAGGCTGGGGGCGACGAGAGGTGTGTTTTCGGCGCGTGGCATATCAACATCCTTGAAATAGTAACAAGGCTATTCGTGGACGGTGACAGTTGAGTGACACTGATGTGAATCGCTTCCAGCCAGGAGAATCATCCGGAGGCCATCGCGCACGATGCTGCCTAAACCGGGTTTTCCGTCATATACTAGCGGCCTTTGCGCCTGGGCCAAGCCCCCGCGCCAGTACGAATCCAAGGAGTTTCTCTATGCGCTGGAGCAATCAGCTCGCTCAGCTTTGTATGTGTGCCAGTGTATTGCTGGTTCCGTTCGCGGCCCAGGCGGCCACGGAAGAAGACCCTTGGGAAAGCATTAACCGCCCGATCTACAAGTTCAACGATTTCGTTGACACTTATGCACTGAAGCCATTGGCTCAGGGCTATCAATTCGTCACGCCGCAGTTTCTGGAAGATGGCATCCACAATATGTTTCGCAACGTCGGCGACGTGACCAATCTCGCCAACGACGTGTTGCAAGCCAAGCCCGCTGCGGCAGGCGTCGACACCGCGCGTTTGATCTTCAACACCACCTTCGGCCTGTTGGGCTTCTTCGACGTGGGCACCCAAATGGGCCTGCATCGCAATGATGAAGACTTTGGCCAGACCCTCGGTTACTGGGGCGTGGGCAGCGGTCCGTACCTGATGTTGCCGCTCATGGGGCCAAGCACCTTGCGTGATGCGCCTTCCAAGTATGTCGACGGCTATACCGGCCCGTACCGCTACATCCACGACGTGCCGGTGCGTAATTCAATCTTCGGCCTGAACATCGTCGACACCCGCGCCAATCTGCTGTCGGCCGAAAAACTGGTCAGCGGCGACAAATACACCTTTATTCGCAATGCATACCTGCAAAACCGCGAATTCAAAGTCAAGGACGGCCAGGTCGAAGACGATTTTTAATCTCGACCGGTAAAAACGAAGAAGGCGGCCATTTGGCCGCCTTCTTTCGTTTGGCTTGCGGGTAAATTCGGGGCTATTTCATTTTCAGGATTGTAAGCCCGAGTTTCTGATTGGAACCGTCCTGTGTTTTCACCCACACCACTTCGGTATCGGCCTCAAGGCCTTTGAGCGCTGCATGATCGGAATCAATCCGCACGCTGAGATGGTCACCGACCTTGAATAAGCGGGGCGCCTCAACTTGCATACCGCTGCTGGAAAGGTCGATGCAGACGGCTGGCACCTCGTCGCCTTCATGAATCAGCGCCACATCGGCATCGACCCGCATGCGGATGAAATCGCGCTTTTCGCTGTAGTCCCGATCAGTTTGGCTCATGGGCTTGATCCTTCCTTTGGGTTACGGTTTTGCCTGTTCTTATAACTCCCGGTGATTTGACAAGTAAAGACGTCAAGCGACCATCGGCGTGAGCTTGAAACGCCTCGCGGATGGGAGTACCGTCTGCGCCTTAGAAGGGCACCTTTGGTGTACCTGTAAGTAGGGCTAACGCTCGAAAACGGTGCGGCAGAGAGGCTAGAAAGCGAATCCAGTAGTGTGTGCGGGGGCCAATGCCCAGCCTGCTACGCCAACCTAATTCTGGCGCCGTTTGCCCACATGCCAAAAACCAGTGCCACGCTGCTGATAATCGATGATGACGAAGTAGTGCGCGCGAGCCTCGCGGCCTACTTGGAAGACAGTGGTTTCAGTGTCCTGCAGGCCAGCAACGGCCAGCAGGGTCTTCAGGTATTCGAGCAAGACAAGCCCGACTTGGTCATCTGCGATCTGCGCATGCCGCAGATGGGCGGACTCGAACTCATTCGCCAGGTCACTGAGCTGTCGCCGCAGACCCCGGTGATCGTGGTGTCGGGCGCGGGCGTGATGAACGACGCGGTCGAGGCCCTGCGCCTGGGCGCGGCGGACTATCTGATCAAGCCTCTTGAAGATCTGGCCGTGCTCGAGCACTCCGTGCGCCGGGCCCTGGATCGTGCGCGCCTGCTGCTGGAAAACCAGCGCTATCGCGAGAAGCTGGAAAAGGCCAACCGCGAGCTCGAAGCCAGCCTGAACCTGCTCCAGGAAGACCAGAACGCCGGTCGCCAGGTGCAGATGAACATGCTGCCGGTCAGCCCCTGGAGCATCAACGAGTTCCAGTTCGCGCACCAGATCATTCCGTCGTTGTACTTGTCGGGCGATTTCGTCGACTACTTTCGGGTCGATGAGCGTCGGGTAGCGTTTTACCTGGCGGACGTTTCCGGCCATGGCGCCTCTTCAGCCTTCGTTACCGTGCTGCTGAAGTTCATGACCACGCGCTTGCTGTTCGAATCCAAGCGCAACGGCACATTGCCAGAGTTCAAGCCTTCAGAGGTTCTTGGTCATATCAACCGGGGCCTGATCAGTTGTAAGCTGGGTAAACACGTCACAATGGTCGGTGGAGTCATCGACGAGGAGACCGGTTTGTTGACCTATAGCATCGGCGGTCATCTGCCGTTGCCTGTGTTGTACACGCCAGACAGTGTTCGTTACCTGGAAGGGCGCGGTCTGCCGGTGGGCCTCTTCAATGAAGCCACCTACGAAGACCACGTACTGGAATTGCCGCCAGTGTTCAGCCTGACGCTGATGTCTGATGGCATTTTGGACCTTTTGCCAGAACCCACACTCAAAGATAAAGAAGCTGCTTTGCCTCAACGGGTGAAGGCAGCGGGCGGCAGCCTGGATGGTCTGCGCCAGGTTTTTGGATTGGCCACGCTAGGGGAGATGCCGGATGATATCGCCCTGTTGGTGTTGAGCAGGAATCTTTAATGAGTACCGGTAGAATCCAGTTCGCCGAGCAGGATGGCACCTTCGTCCTGAAGTTCGTCGGTGAAGTTCGCCTGACCCTGTGTTCGGCGTTGGATGCGACTATTGAGCGGATCTTCACCGCGTTGAATTTCAACGCCATCGTGATCGATCTGACCGAAACCCGCAGCATCGACAGCACCACCCTGGGCCTGCTGGCCAAACTGTCGATCCTGTCGCGGCAAAAGGTCGGCCTGCTGCCGACCGTCGTCACCACCCACGAAGACATCACCCGTCTGCTGCAGTCCATGGGCTTCGAGCAAGTGTTCAACATCGTTGATCGCCCAATCCCATGCCCTGAATGCCTGACCGACCTGCCAGACCAGGATCAGTCCGAAGAAGTGGTGCGGGTCAAAGTCCTCGAAGCGCACAAAATCCTCATGGGCCTGAACGACTCCAACCGTGAGGCGTTCCATGACCTGGTGAATGCGCTGGAGCGGCACTGATCCTTTGAAGTGATGGAGGGGCGCTCTGGCCCCATCGCGAGCAGGCTCGCTTCCACAGCGATCTCAGCCATACCATAAACCCGTGGGAGCGGGCTTGCCCGCGAAGGCGTCCGCACACCCACCACGGCCACCAGCGCGAAGCCAACCTAATCCTCACTACCAAACGCGCACAAAAAAGGGCGAACCCGCTAAGGTTCGCCCTTTTTGCACAGCTTCGAACTAGATCACAGCTTGGCCTGCAACAACGCCTCAAGCTTCTCCTGATCCCGAGCAAACTGACGAATCCCCTCAGCCAGCTTCTCGGTCGCCATCGCATCCTCATTGGACAACCAACGGAACTGCGCTTCATTCAGGCTCAGACGCGCCTCACCAGCATGCCCCGGCGCCAATTTGCGCTCCAGCTTGCCAGTATCAGCCGCCAGCTTCTCCAGCAGATCCGGGCTGATGGTCAACCGATCACAACCGGCCAACTGCTCGATCTGATTCAGATTACGGAAGCTCGCACCCATCACCACAGTCTTGTAGTCATTGGCCTTGTAGTAGTTGTAGATACGCGTCACCGACTGCACGCCCGGATCATCCGCGCCGGTGTAGTCGTTGCCAGTGGCTTTCTTGTACCAGTCGTAGATACGGCCAACGAACGGCGAAATCAGGAACACCCCAGCGTCAGCACAAGCCGCAGCCTGAGCGAAAGAGAACAGCAAGGTCAGGTTGGTCTGAATGCCTTCCTTTTCCAGCTTCTCGGCAGCGCGGATACCTTCCCAGGTCGAAGCGATCTTGATCAGCACACGGTCACGGCCAACGCCGGCCTTGTCGTACAGGTCGATCAGACGGTGCGCACGCTTCAATACGGCGTCAGTGTCGAACGACAGGCGCGCATCCACTTCAGTGGAAATACGGCCCGGTACAACCTTCAGAATCTCTTGCCCTACCGCAACGCCAAAACGGTCACTGGCCAGGCCCACATCGCCCTTGCAGTCATGAACGCAAGCGTTCAGCAACTCGGCATAAGCGGGAATGGCCGCCGCTTTGAGCAGCAGGGAAGGGTTGGTGGTAGCGTCCACCGGTTTAACGCGAGCGATTGCTTCGAAGTCGCCGGTGTCGGCAACCACGGTGGTCATTTGTTTGAGTTGTTCCAGCTTGGAAGTCATAAGCGTGCTCTGTCCTATGGGTCTAATGACATTACCCGAGCGCTTGCAGCCACTCAAGGGCGCGTACGTGTATCGATAGCCCCAGCGGCAACAACCTGAAAACGGATGTTTGAAAGGCGGGGCGTGGTATCGGTAGATACGATGCTGAAATAGGGGACAGGTTCAACGCAGGTGACGGTTAACGCCCCTCCAACAACTCCGCCGCCTGATCCAGCAACGCCAAAGGCTCTTTGGCCTTATGAATATCCACCGACAACAGCTGCCGAAACTTCCGCGCCCCCGGAAACCCGGTGCCCAGCCCCAGCACATGCCGGGTGATGTGGTGCATTGACCCACCCGCCAGCAGATGCTCGGCGATATAAGGCCGCAACTGCGCCAGCGCCTCGGCCCGGCTGATCACCGGCGCCTTGCTGCCGAATAGCTGTTGATCCACCTCAGCCATCACATAAGGATTGTGATACGCCTCACGGCCCAGCATCACGCCGTCAAACGTCTGCAAATGCTCGTGACAGGCCTCCAGCGTCTTGATCCCGCCGTTGAGAATAATCTCCAGCTCCGGAAAATCCGTCTTCAACCGCGCCGCCACGTCATAGCGCAGAGGTGGAATGTCACGGTTCTCCTTCGGCGACAGCCCCTCCAGAATCGCAATCCGCGCATGCACGGTAAAACTCGTGCACCCGGCATCCCGAACCGTACCGACGAAATCACACAACTCCTCGTAACTGTCCCGCCCATTAATCCCGATCCGATGCTTCACCGTCACTGGAATCGACACCGCATCACGCATCGCCTTCACACAATCGGCCACTAACTGCGGATGCCCCATCAGGCACGCGCCGATCATATTGTTCTGCACCCGATCACTTGGGCAGCCGACGTTTAGGTTTACCTCGTCGTAGCCATGGTCCTGGGCCATGCGTGCGCAGGCTGCCAGGTCCAGCGGGACACTGCCGCCGAGTTGCAGGGCGAGCGGATGTTCGGCTTCGTTGTGACGCAGGAAGCGGTCGTGATCGCCGTTGAGGAGCGCGCCGGTGGTGACCATTTCGGTGTAGAGGAGGGCGTGCTTGGAGAGCAGGCGCAGGAAGAAGCGGCAGTGGCGATCGGTCCAATCCATCATGGGGGCGACGCTAAAGCGTCTAGACACTGTAGAGCTTGAGTTTACTGGGTATGTAGCTGAATTCTTTGACATTTTGCTCTACGTGTTTAAAGCCGGTTTTCGGGGGTAAATGGGCGTTTTTTGGAGGGGCGTTGGTACGTACCACCCTCTTTTAGCAATTGTACCAGTTGACCATGGCCACGATCAGAGCAGGAAAACGCATCGACGGCAGCACCAGTTACACGGCACAGATACGCCTGTTTCGCGATGGTGCGCAAGTTTACCAAGAGAGCCAGACCTTCGCCCGAAAAGAGGCTGCCAGGGCCTGGGTTCTAAATCGCGAGTAAATAAATCAGTCCCGCCGTTGCGTGATCTGCCTGATGCATCGCGAGTTCTGATTTTGCGACTGCTGCGCAGCCGGACGCAGGCTTCGCCAGCTGCTACATGGAATGTGTCGCGGCGAGCTATTTAGCCTCTGGCACCGCTATCCACTGACCCAGAATTTTCTGGTAATTACCCGTCACCTTGGCCAAGTGCAGCCACTGATCGACATACAACTTCCAACTAATGTCATCGCGCGGCAGCAGATAAGCCTTCTCCCCATACTGCATAAATTGCGTCGGGTTGACCGCGCAAAGGCCCGGTTTAAGTTTCTGTTGATACAGCGCTTCCGAAGCATCGGTAATCATCACGTCAGCCTTCTTATCCAGCAACTCCTGGAAGATGGTCACGTTGTCGTGAAGCCGCAGCTGCGCCTTGGGCAGGAAGGCATGGACGAAGGCTTCGTTGGTGCCGCCGGCCGGTTCGACCAGGCGAACGGAAGGTTGGTTGATTTGTTCGATGGTCTGGTATTGCGCCTGGTTTTCGCAGCGCACCAGTGGGATTTTGCCGTCGACATCCAGCGTGGTGCTGAAGAAGGCTTTTTTCTGGCGTTCCAGCGTGACGGAGATGCCGCCGACGCCAATGTCGCATTTGCCCGCGAGCATGTCGGGCATCAGGGTTTTCCAGGTGGTCTGGACCCACTCGACCTTCACGCCCAGGCTGTCGGCCAACGAGCGGGCCATGGCGATGTCGATCCCCGAGTATTCGCCGTCTTCACCTTTGAAGGTATAGGGTTTGTAGTCGCCCGTCGTGCAAACGCGCAGTTGGCCTTGTTGCAGGACGGTGTCGAGATGGGAAGGGGTTTGCTCTGCCTGAACGCCGCTGGCTAGCGCGAGCAGGCCACAGAGCATCATGGTGCTTTTTATGGTTTTCATTATTATCGGGCTTTTGTGATGGAGTGGGGTTCAAGCGGGAGTCAGTGTAGTGAAAGCGCTTCTCGGCTGTCATCTACTGTCCCAATACCCCATTCACTCCAGCGCATGGTACGTGTCAGGCAAGGCCCGACACGTATCCCTTCACATTAGTTGTTTATCCACAAGCCAAGGACTTCGAATGCTTAAGATGCGCTTCAATCGAGTTGCTGGCAGAGTGGACTCTTACTCCCTTGAGTTTATCGAGTGGCGGCTCTTTCCAACGCTTTGATGCGTCGATGGGAAGGATGACCTGTATAACAGTTCCTTGGGGCGGATCAGCAACAAAATCGAAGTCTTGAATGCCGTCAGGCGGGAACTGAATATAAACCCGTGGTTCCAGTCTCGGGTTTGTCCATCCAGCAGAACCCATCAGACCAATTGCCGATATATGTAGCTGTGGTGGGTTTTATTTAAGTAATTTTAACTCGGTGTCCACCACTTTCATTACTTCTTAATGCCATTGACGCTTGATTTCCTGCCACTGGTTGTCTGACAGCCACTTATCTGCCACCGGAAAGAAAATATTTTCCTCAGCGTCCATATGATCGTAATATTTTTTGATGAAATCATCGATAGTGTCAGCAATGACTCTCGTTTCCTGAGTTGTGTCCTCCAACATCTTCAGCTGTCCGGCAATGCGCCCAAATGCCTGATGATCTCGCTCTATATCCTTGACCCGTTGGTGGATCGGTGCCTCAGTCGTTAGCAAGGCCAGCCGAATAAGTTCTTCATTTTCATGGTGGTGTCGCTCTGCATCACCATGCAAGGCTTCCAGCATCTTGAACAACAGCTTGCAGTCATCAGCACCATCGGATTCATGCCTTATTTTCCTCAGCAACTCTTTGATCTGAGTAATTTTCATAGCCACTTCATGATGATAGGCCTGAAGTTCTTTTAATAAGACGTTCATATTAAATCCTCGTTATGACCAAACCATCACGGGTTCCTGCACCTTTAAATTTCAATACCTTGTCAAACACACTCGCCAGTACTATTTAACCTTTTTAGTATAGGTGAGCACAAAGCACTCACCTCAGGAAATTTGCCGCCCTTGGAAAAAATTGAAATATCAAGTTTATGTTTATATGCACTATTTGATCTGCCGAATATCCGTCAGCGAGAACGGAAGGAAAAAGCAGCGCCCAGAATCGACGCGATCCACTTCTTGACTGTCATCCATCACAATAAAGAGGTCGCAGCGGCCGCACACTGGATGATGATGCCACGACTTCCTCCGATGGCCCGGGCTTCAACGACAGCAACAACCGGCCCCACCGCACCCGGACGTTTTCCTGACCTGCTCGTGACTGTCTGCGGCCAACAGGCTTGCCGGATAACCAGCCTCCGTCAGCGCAGAAATCAGGGTGTTGCTTTGTATATCGCCCGTCACCTTGACCCGGCCATGGGCCAGATCGACCGTCACCTCGCCAACTCCCGCCAGCGGTTGCAGCGCCGCGTTGACGTGTTTGACGCAGCTGCTGCAACTCATGCCTTCGACGTGCAACTCAATACTGTTCATGGATAAACCTCTTTGGTGGCGGCGCCCATCAGCGCTTGAAGTCATCGTTGACCTTGTCACGATGGCAAGGTCAAGCGCTTGTTTCGTGCTCAGTCAATCGAGGCCTGGCGCAGGCGCAAGGCGTTAAACACCACTGAGGCAGAGCTCACGCTCATGGCCAGTGCAGCCACCAACGGGGACAACAGATGCCCGGTCAACGGGTAGAACAACCCGGCGGCGAGGGGGATGCCCATGGCGTTGTAGGCCAGGGCAAAGGCCAGGTTCTGGTGCATGTTGCGTACGGTTGCCACCGAGAGGCTGCGGGCATGCAGAATGCCGAGCAGGTCGCCCTTGACCAAGGTCACCTGAGCGCTGTTCATGGCAACATCGGTGCCGGTGCCCATGGCGATACCGACGTCGGCACGGGCCAGGGCCGGGGCGTCGTTGATGCCGTCGCCGGCCATTGCCACACGGTGCCCGCGTTCCTGCAATCCGGCGACCAAGCGTTCCTTGTCCTGTGGTTTGACCTCGCCGTGGACTTCTTCGATGCCCAGTTGGCGGGCGACGGCGCGGGCGGTGGTGAGGCCGTCCCCGGTCGCCATAATCACCCGCACGCCATCGGCCTGCAGGCGTTCGACGGCGAGCCGGGTGGTGGGTTTGATCGGGTCGGCGACGGCGAGTAGCCCCGCGAGCACGTCATCCACGGCCAGGTACATGATGCTGGTTCCGTCGCTGCGCAGCTGCTCGGCGTGGGGCTGCAGGGCTTCGATGGCGACGCCGGCTTCAGCCATCAGGGCGGTGTTGCCCAGTTGAACACGGTGCCCGTCGACTTGTCCGCGCACGCCGATCCCTGACGCCGATTCGAACGTCTGCGCTGTGCTCAATACCAGTCCGTTGGCGCGAGCGCGCTCGACGATGGCGTGGGCCAACGGGTGCTCACTGCCCTGGTCGAGACTGGCGGCCAGGCGCAGCACTTCGTCAGCACTGTAGCCAGGCGCAGGTTCGACGCTGTGGAACGCCGGGCGACCTTCGGTAAGAGTGCCGGTTTTGTCCACGATCAGGATGTCGACCTTGCGCAGGTTCTCGATCGCCGCCGCATCCCGGAAGAGCACGCCGCTGCCGGCAGCCTTGCCGGTGGCGACCATCACCGACATGGGTGTGGCCAGGCCCAGAGCGCACGGGCAGGCGATGATCAGCACGGCCACCGCATTGATGAGGCCGAACACCCAGCTCGGTTGCGGTCCCCACAGCCCCCAGCCGACAAAGGTCAGAACGGCGATGGCGATCACTACCATGACGAAGTAGCCGGCAATCACGTCTGCCAGGCGTTGCATCGGTGCCTTGGAGCGTTGTGCCTGAACCACCATCTGCACAATTTGCGCGAGCACGGTCGCTGAACCTACTTTTTGCGCCTGCATCACCAGGCTGCCGTGGGTATTGAGGGTGGCGCCGATCAGTCCGTCACCAGGGCGTTTCATCACGGGGAGCGGCTCGCCTGTGAGCATGGACTCGTCCACCGCGCTTTCACCCTGCAGCACCACACCGTCGACCGGGACTTTCTCGCCGGGGCGCACACGCAAGGTGTCGCCGCTGTGCACATGGCTCAGGGCAATGTCCGCTTCGCTGCCATCGGCGTTGATCCGGAGCGCGGTCTTGGGCGCCAGGCCAAGCAGCGATTTGATCGCGGCAGAGGTTTGTGAGCGCGCCTTGAGTTCGAGCATTTGTCCGAGCAGTGTCAAGGAGATGATCACCGCCGCCGCTTCGTAGTACACGCCAACCCGGCCATCCATCATGAAGGTGGCTGGAAACAGGCCGGGTGCCAGCGTGGTGGCAAGGCTGTAGAGGAAGGCTGCGGCGGTGCCGAGGCCGATCAGCGTCCACATGTTGGGGCTGAGCTGGATGATCGAGCGCACGCCGCGCACATAGAACGGCCAGCCGGCCCACAGCACGACAGGCGCGGCGAGCACCAATTCGACCCCGTTCTGTGTGGCACCGTGAAACAGATTCAAGCCATGACCACCCATGGCCAGTGCAGTCACTGCCAGAGTCAGCGGCAGGGTCCACCAGAAGCGCCGGGAAAAGTCCTCGAGCTCAGGATTGCTTGCTTCCTCCAGTTCGGGCAATACCGGTTCCAGGGTCATGCCGCACTTGGGGCATGTACCCGGGCCGCGCTGGCGGATTTCCGGGTGCATGGGGCAGGTGTACTCTTTTTCGGTCGCCGCCGACTCCGGTGCCTGCTCCGTCTGAGCAGGTGACTTGAGGTCATCCGGATGTCCGTTATGGCGATGCATGGGTCAGCGCCTGCCGCCGTGGTGATGGCCAAACAGGTGCATCAACGGGCACAGCAACAGAATCAGGTAGGGCAGAATCGGGGAGATATGGCCGTAATGCTCGCGGGCCAGGTAAAACAGGCCGATTACTAGCAGCATGCCCAGCGCGATGCCGGGTTTACTGCGCCAGAAGGAGGAGGCTGGAGGCGGCGAGGGTGGTGAGTGGTTCATGTGGCGAGCTCCATTCCGACGAAGTGAGATTTATTGGCCCATCGGCATCTTCATCATGCTGGATTGCTGATCCATCATTTTCATCATCATGTCCATCATCGCTGTGCCCGAGCCGTCCTTGCTGCCGGACATGCCCTTGCCCATCCCCATCCCCATGCCTGTGCAATGGTCGTGCATCATGCCCATGCTGTTTTTCATCGTGGTCATGGCTTCCTGCATTGCCGCCTGGCGTTCGGCCGGGGTTTTGGCGGCGATCATTTTGTCGTGGGCCGCCTGCATTTTCTGCATCTGTTCGCTCATGGCCTTGTCTTGCATGGGCATGGCTGGGGTGGTGGTAGTTGCCATCGGTGCTGCTGGCGGCTGGTCGGGGTGATGTTCGTCGACTGCCAGGGCCATCAACGGGCTGCAGACGATCAGAGCGGCGAGCGATTTAATGTAGGCGTGCATGGCAATCTCCAGAGAGTAAGGGCTGATCAGCCGCCGCCAGATGGCCGCTGATCAGAACATGTCGTATTTCCCCATCAAGGGCATGAGCCTGAAATTACGCCATGGCCGCAGCGTGTTATTGATCCATATCAAACGATCTCTTCAGGCTTATTGCGCTGCCATTTCCATCTCCGGGCTCAACGTTCCGAGCCAGGCCACCAACCCCACGATCACCACAGCAGCCACCCATTCCACCAGCACGCTGCGCCGCAACGCATTAGCGGCGACGGCGTATTGCCCGTCCCGCAACGATCGCTCCAATAACGGCCCAAGGTGAAACCGGTTCAACGCGGCGAGCACGAGCATTCCTGCAAACAGCACCACTTTGATGAACAGCAAAACCCCGTAAGTACTGAGAAATACCTCGTCCAGTTTCGGCCCGACAATGAACAGATAATTCACAACCCCTGTCACCGTAATGACCACCACGATGGCCGCGCCAATCACCTCAAATCGATTAACGGCGCGGGCCAGCAACCTGATGCGCGCTTCAGTGTGCAGGGCGTTGATTCTTGCCATCAGCGCAAACGCCATCAATGCGCCAAGCCAGGCCCCTGCCGTCAGCAGGTGCAGAATGTCCACCGTGAAATGCCAGAAACGACGACTGCCTTCATCCATAGCGCCATGCCCGTTCCAGGCCAGGCTGGAAAGGGCAACACCGCCGGCAAAAGCTGCAACCCATAAACTGAAACCAGGTGCACGGAGCATCACCACTAAACCTGCGATGACCAGCGCAACAATGCGAACCCCCCAAGCCAGCCCGACATTCGTCTCGAACAGCATCATCTCGATGTGCGGACGCAGCTCGGCGAAGTCCGATTCCCCGCTCATGGCACTCGCCATCATCACCATGCTCGCGACGGACAACACCACCCCCAGCACTGCCGTCCCCGCCAACATCGGCCGAAACGGCAACACCGCTCCCGACAGCCGCTCCTGTCCTTTAAGGCTGTACAGCCCAAAGAGCGCCACCCCAAACAACAGCATCAAATCCACATACAACGCAAAGCGCAGGGCAATGCTGACCGAGTCGCTCATCAATCACTTCACTTTGAACGTAACGTTGCCGGTGATCGGGTGAGTGTCCGAAGACACGGCGCGCCATTCGACTTTGTAGCTGCCGGTGGGCAGTGGCGAGAGCGGGGTGATGACCATGGTTTTCGGGTCGCTGCCGCCGGAGACTTTGGCCTTCATGGGCATGGGCGAGTGGGCCATGCCGGGCATTTCGGTCATGATCAGTTTGGCGCCGGAGAACTGGGTCACGAGGTTTTCGGAGAAGTGCAGTTCGATCTTGCTCGGCGCCGCGCCTTCCGCGCTTTCGGCCGGGGTAGAGGAGAGCAGTTTCGGGTGGGCTTGAGCCAGTGCGCTCATGAGCAGCCCGGTTGAAAGTGCGATGGCAACAGCGGTGGTTTTGATTGTGCGCATGCAAGGCCTCTTACCGCTTTAAGCGGTTGGTTTTTAGGTTTTTGAGTTAAAGCGTTTAGAACCACAACCGAACGCCGAGCACGAGGCGGGCTTCGCTGCGGTCCTCGCCTTCGTCCTTGGCGTAGTCGGCGGTTTTGCCGTAGGTGCGGTTCCAGGTCACCCCGATGTAAGGCGCGAATTCCCGGCGGATTTCATAGCGCAGCCGCAGGCCGGCTTCGGTGTTGGAGAGCCCGGAGCCGATGCCCCGTTGCGGGTCGTTTTTGCCGTAGACGTTGAGCTCGGCGGTCGGCTGCAAAATCAGTCGGTTGGTGAGCAGGATGTCGTAGTCGCCCTCCAGCCGTGCGGCGGTCTGGCCACCTTCGCCGATGAAGGCCGTGGCCTCGGTTTCGAAGTTGTACAACGCCATGCCTTGCACGCCGAACGCGGCCCAGGTTTGCGGATCGCCGGGTTTGAAATCCTGGCGCACGCCGGTCACCACGTCCCACCAGGGGGAGATGGCGTGGCCCCAGAGAGCCTGGACTTCCGCGTCTTCGGTTTTGCCATTGACGCGTTCGCCTTCGGAGCGCAGCCACAGGCGATCGATGTCGCCGCCGATCCAGCCGGACAGATCCCACGCCAATGCGCTGCCGTCGTCGGCGTCCTGCCATTCGAGTTTGTCGGCGAGCAAGTAATAGTTGAGCGCGGTGTCATGCACGGCGTGGCCGGCGGGGCTGGCGTAGACGGCGGCGCGGTCGGCGTCGGTCAATACCGGGATCGGCGTGCGGCTTTGGGTCGGCGCGGCGGGCTGCATCTGGCCGTTGTCCATGCTCTGCATTTGGCTGTGATCCATGCCCGGCATCTGGCTATGGTCCATGCCCTGCATATCGTCGGTAGCGGCCATGGCCGAAGAAGCCGTGAAGCCAGCGAGTGCCAAAGCGAGGCGGGTAGAGCGAATCAGTCTGGTCATGGGTAGCGCCTCATTCTTCCACGCGAACTTCACGGAACATGCCCATTTCCATGTGATACAGGAGATGGCAGTGATAGGCCCAGCGACCGAGCGCGTCGGCGGTGACCCGGTAGCTGCGCTTTGATCCCGGCGGCATGTCGATAGTGTGCTTGCGCACCATGAACTGGCCGTTCTCGTCTTCGAGGTCGCTCCACATGCCGTGCAGGTGAATGGGGTGAGTCATCATCGTGTCGTTCACCAGCACCACACGAATTCGCTCGCCGTACTTGAGTCGCAGCGGTTCGGCGTCGGAGAATTTCACGCCGTTGAACGACCAGGCGAACTTCTCCATGTGGCCGGTGAGGTGCAGCTCGATGGTGCGACCGGGCTCGCGGCCATCCGGGTCTTCGAAGGTGCTGCGCAGGTCGGAGTAGGTCAGCACGCGGCGACCGTTGTCGCGTAGGCCCAGGCCCGGGTCGTCAAGTTTCGGCGAGGTGCTCATGGCTTGCATGTCCACCAGCGGGTTGTCTTTTTCCGTGTCTGGGTGGGATTGCATACCGGCCATGCCGCCCATGGCCATGCTGCTGTGATCCATGCCGGCCATGTTGTCCATGCCCTGCATGTCACCGCCATCCATGCCCGTCATGCCTTGCATGGTGCTGTGGTCCATACCCGCCATATCGCCGCCCATGCTGCCGTGATCCATCCCGCCCATGCCCATGTCATCCATGGTCACCAGCGGTCGCGGATCCAGCGGAGGCACTGGCGCCGACAAGCCGGCCTTCACCGCAAGGGTGCCTCGTGCAAAACCCGTTCGATCCATCGACTGGGCGAACAGGGTGTAGGCGTCCTGGGTCGGCTCGACGATCACATCGAACGTCTCCGCCACCGCGATGCGGAATTCGTCGACGCTCACTGGTTTGACGTGTTGGCCATCCGCGGCGACCACGGTCATTTTCAGGCCGGGGATGCGCACGTCGAAGTAGGTCATCGACGAGCCGTTGATGAAGCGCAGTCGCAGCTTTTCGCCGGGGCGGAACACGCCAGTCCAGTTCATGTTCGGCGCCTGGCCGTTCATCAAGTAGGTGTACGTGGCGCCGCTGACGTCGGCCAGATCGGTGGGGTTCATCTTCATCTCGGCCCACATCTTGCGATCGGCAACTGTCGAGCCCCAGCCTTTCTCGCTGACGTCGTGGATGAAATCGCCCACGGTGCGCTTGTGGTAGTTGTAATAGTCGGATTGTTTCTTGAGTTTGCTCATCAGGCCGACCGCGTCTTCATCGGTCCAGTCGGTCAGCATCACCACGTAATCGCGGTCGTACTGGAAAGGCTCCGGTTCCCTGGCGTCGATCACCAATGGCCCGTAAACCCCGGACTGTTCCTGAAAGCCGGAATGGCTGTGATACCAGTAAGTACCGTTCTGCCGGACCTTGAATTGGTAGACGTACATGCCATCCGGTTCTATCCCGTGAAAGCTCAACCCCGGCACGCCGTCCATGTTGGCGGGCAGCAGAATGCCGTGCCAGTGAATCGAGGTGCTGTCCTTGAGTTTGTTTTTTACCCGCAGTGTGACGGTGTCGCCTTCACGCCAGCGCAGCAGAGGGCCGGGAATGCCGCCGTTGATGGTCATCGCGGTTCGAGGGTTGCCGGTGATGTTGACCGGGGTTTCGCCGATGTACAGGTCGAACTCGGTACCGGCCAGCACGTTCGGTTCGCCGGGGCTGCTGACCGCCCAGACCGGCGTGCGCCACAGCCCGAGGCCCGCGAGGGCTCCACCCGCGGCCAGGCCCTTCACGAAAGTGCGTCTTGAGGTGTTGGAATGCATGCCGTTTTTCCCGTACGTCAACCTGGTGAAGCCCTCAAGTCCATCCTGAGCGGAGGGAGGAGAACTTAATGAGGTGAAGGCTAACGGGCGGCGCCTTTCAGCAGACTGAGGCCAAGATTACATTTCTGACAGTTTCACTCTGCGTTTAGTGACTTCTGTTCGGCTTGGACGAGTCTGCCACGGTCGCGTTACCGCAATTGATATACGAAGAAGACTTCAACCAGCGCTGATCCGGATAGTAAGAAAACAGCAACTGCCCGTCCTTCATCGAGTCGATCAGCTGATGCGCAATCGCAGGCCTAACAGCCGGGCAACCCAGGCTTCTGCCGATTCGGCCATTCGCCCGCGCCAGGTCAGGACTGACATACGGCGCACCATGAATAACGATCGCCCGCTCGAAAGCGTTGTCGTTGAAACCCGGCTCCAGACCTTCCATGCGCAATGAATAACCGTTCTGCCCGACATAGCTGGACTGAGTTCGGTACAAACCCAGACTGGTGGCGAAGCTGGCATTGCGGTTGGAGAACTGACGGGCCATGTTTTCGCCGCTGTTGCGACCGTGGGCGACCAGTTCGTGGAACAACAACTTGCGTTGTTTAAGGTCGAATACCCAAAGGCGTTGCGCGGTCGAGGGCAGGGAATAATCGATGACTGCTAGTCTTTGCACCGGGGCCGCGCTTTGGGCCCGGCTGCATTGGGAAGCGCGTACGGCCAGGGCAATCACCTTGGCGTTGGCATTGGGGGCCGCTTTGATCAGCGCGGCTTCAAGCGAATCGGCGTAGGCTGCCGGTAATGTAAACGCGGTCAGCAACAGGGCCGTCATTAAAAAGCCGAAGCGGTCTAGGGCCATATGCAAGTCTCATCTGATTGTTTCGAGTCTAGCAGCGCGCACGACGCTAGCCGGTTGAAAACGGGAGATTAAGGATTATCCATGGGGCAGTTAACAAGGTTATTCGTCATAAGCCGCATATTTTTTATGGGCTTTCTGATAAGCGGCATGGCAATTGCGGAAACTTCGCCGATTGAGCCGCCATCTCCCGTTAGCGTCGTCGCGGATGCCGCGCCTGGGGATTATGTCGCCCAGGCGATTCAGGCGGCGCTGGCGCCATTGAGTTCGGCGTTTCCCCCGTTGCTCACGTCACCGGGCCATCAACGGGTCGACGTCAATCGAGCGGTGATGGACTTTTATAGCCATCGTGGCTATCGCGCCGCCTGGACGGACGATGAAGATGTCGTCCAGTTATTGAAAAGCCTGAGCGACACCGGGGTCGATGGCCTGGACCCCGAGGATTTTCGAATTGCCGAACTGGTCACGGCCAGAAACTCGATGCAGAAAACAGCGCCAACCCCCGGGCAACGGGCGGCTTTTGATATCTCGGCGACCCAGACGTTTATCACGGCGCTGCTGCAGTTGCGGCGCGGCAAGGTCGACCCTTCGCGGCTGGACATCCATTGGAATTTCGACCCGGTCGGCATCGACCCTCGGGAGGACGTCAACCTTTTCTTCGCCGCCCTCGACAGCCATGACGTCGCGCGCGCGTTCGCCCAGGCGCCGCCACAAGAAGCGATTTATGGCACGTTGCGACAGGGCCTGGCGCAATTGCGCAGGGTTCGCGACAGTGGCGGCTGGCCAAAGGTCCCGGGAGGGCAGACCCTCAGGCCCGGCATGGACGACGCCTCGGTTGCGCAATTGCGCGCCCGTTTGGTGGCAGGTGGTTATCTAACCGCGAAAATGAACGCGCGCTCCGACTACGACGACACCGTCATGGCGGCGGTGAAGAAGTATCAGGCCGAGCAATACCTCGGGGCGGATGGTGTGGCGGGGCCGGCGACACTCGCGGCGCTGAACGTGCCGGTCGAGGCGCGAATCGATCAGGTCCGCGTGAACATGGAGCGGGCGCGGTGGCTGCTGTACAAACTGCAGGGTACTTTTGTCATCGTCGACATCGCCGGGTACAAGGTTTCGTTCTATCGCGATGGCAAGCTGATATGGCGCTCCCGGGTGCAGGTCGGTAAACCGTATCGCAGCACACCGATTTTTCAATCCGAGATCACTTACATCACGTTCAACCCGACCTGGACCGTGCCGCCGACCATACTGGTCAAGGACATGCTGCCGAAGATTCGCAACAATCCCGGTTATCTTGATGCAAACCGGATCCGCGTGATCGATCGAGAAGGCAACGTGCTCGACCCGTCGACCGTCGATTGGGACAACCCGCGCGGCCTAACGCTGCGTCAGGATGCAGGGTCGGATAACTCGCTGGGGCAGGTGGTCATTCGCTTTCCCAATGACTATGCGATTTACCTGCACGACACCCCGCATCGCGAGTTGTTTGCGCAATCCAATCGCGCGACCAGTTCTGGCTGTATTCGGGTGGAAAACCCGCTGCAATTGGTGGAGCTGTTGTTCAACGACCCGGTTCGCTGGGGCAGCGAAGGGATTCAAAAGCAGTTAGCCAACGGCAAGACAGAGAACATCAGGCTCCCCGTGAAAGTGCCGGTGCTGTTGGCCTACTGGACGGTGGACCTGAGTCTTGATGGGCGAGTGACGTTCAAACCCGATGTGTATGGGTACGATAACCCGGTGTTGCGGGCGCTGAATCTGCCTTCGGAACGGCCAACGCTGGACGGGAGGCGAGCGGCGCCTCCCTCGATGGCGGTGGGGCAGAACGAGCTTTAAAGCCCCAGCCCTTCTTGCACCGCCAGAAGCAGGTTGTGTTCCGTCAGTGCGATCGCATCCGGTTGTTGTCCGGACTGTTCGATCGCCTGAAGCCACCAATGCGTCTTGCCGTGTTCATCCACGGTTCGCAACAGGGCGAGTTCCTTGTCTGTCGAGTGGATTTCGACTCGCCCGGCACCGTCGGTGGTGAAGCGGGCGACAGGGTCGAAGGTGATGCTGTGGTGGTTACCGTCGATCAGCAGTTGGTCGATGGCGTAGTCGTAGGTCGCACCGTCCGGGGCACTCTCGAACACGTGCGTGGAGTTGCGTCGCAGCTTCAGGCCCACTTCGATCAGTGGCTGCAGCCAGGCTTCAATCTGGTGATACAGCTCATAGACCTGGGCGGGCCAGCTGTCGATGGCCTGATCGGCGATGGTCGCGTCGGCACTGGTTTGCCGGGATTGTTTCAGCTTCTCGGCGAGCTCGTCTGCTTTACTCATTTCGATTTCCTGTCGTGATGTCAGTTAATCGTAGCTCCTTCAAGGTCATGCGGTTTTGCCTTGCGTCATGCGATTGAAACACCCGCGGTCCTTAGGGATAAATGCCAGTCAGTCAAACGGTAATGCGATCCTGTAGCAGCTGCCGAGCTTGCGAGGCTGCTACAAAAAAGTGCGTCGCGGCTAATTGCTTAACTAAAGCTGTCGCGGGTGAAGGCGCTGATTACCCCTCGGCTCGTATTTCACTCGTCGGGAAGTCGATCTCTGTAGATCTGGCGCATTTACCCCGCACAACCCCGTAGACTAAGCTCACAAAAAATAAGGGTTTTGGGCCTTCGCCCATGCCTTACCCTTTCAGGACTCGCTTTTGCCTATCCCCATTCCCGATCCGCACCACGCGCCCGATGGTGCCTTGAGGCGGTTGCCCCTGCTCAAAGCCGCGGTGCTGTTTATTGCGGCGGTGTGCCTTTGTCTTTGTGGGCTGCTTTATCTGCAACTGGAGCAGTCGCGCCGTCACGATCTGGCGTTGGCCGAGGTGTCTTCGTCGAACCTGACGCGGGCCATGGCGCAACAGGCCGAAGACACGTTCATGAAAGCCGATCTGGTGCTGACCAGTCTGGTGGACTGGATTCAGGCTGAAGGTTTCGACGCTGTCCAGACGCCACGCTTGCAGAAAACCTTCGCCCGGCGGGTGCAGGCGCTGCATCAGTTGCACGGGATATTTCTGTTCGACAAGCAGGGGCAACGGGTCGTGACGTCGTTCGAAAACCTGTCCCGCGGCCCAGGTGTGGCGGACCGCGAATACTACAGGTTTCACCAGCAGAACATATCGTCCCTGGCACACATCGGCCCGGCGATTCGCAGTCGGGAGAGTGGCGAATGGATCATTCCGGTGTCCAGACGGATAAACGACCAGGACGGCAATTTCCAGGGGGTGTTGCTGGCCGGGATCAAGATGTCGTACTTCGACCAGTTCTTCAAAAGCTTCAGCCTCGATAACAACGGCGCGATGTTTTTGGCGTTGACCGATGGAACACTGCTGGCGCGACGGCCGTTTGTGGATTCGCAGATCGGCACGTCATTGGCTCAGGGGGAGATTTTTCAAAAACTTCTGCCCAGCGCGACATCCGGCAACGCCATGATCGACTCGGTGGTGGATGGCATCGTTCGGTTGTATGGCTACCGACAACTCGATACCTATCCGGTGGTGGTCGCGGCGGCATCTTCCAAAGACGCGATCCTCAAGGACTGGTATGACACGGCGATTCAATCCAGTGTGATCGTCGCTCTGGTCGTCCTTGGCGTGGGGTTGTTCGGTTGGGTGTTCATTCATCAGGTGCGCGCGGGCGAGCGCATCGAGGCGGATTTGCGCGAGGCGCAGAAAACCCTGGAATTGATCGCCACCCACGACAGCCTGACCGGGTTGGCCAACCGTCGATTGTTCGAGCGGGCGCTGGAGATCGAGTTCGGGCGCGGTGCCCGGCGGTCGAGCCCGCTGAGCCTGATCATGCTCGATATCGATTACTTCAAACGCTATAACGACACCTACGGTCATGTGGCGGGGGACCATTGCCTGGCCGAAGTGGCGCGGGCACTGAAGAGTTGCTGTCACCGCAACGCCGATCTGGCGGTGCGCTACGGCGGCGAAGAGTTTGCAGTGTTGCTGCCGGACACCGACATCCATGGTGCGCTGACGATCGCCGAGCAGATCCGTCGCAGCGTCATGGACAAGAACATCATCCACAGCGGCTCACCCACGGGCTACGTCACGGTCAGCCTTGGCTGTTATTCGTTTGTGCCGACAGGGCACGACAGCGCCGAGATGTTGATCAAGCGCGCGGATGCGGCGCTGTACCAGGCCAAGCATTCGGGGCGAAATCGTTCGGCGGTGTTGTCGATGGAAGGGGGCGTCGAGGCACTGATGCGCTCGGACCGCTAATGCTAGTCAGTTAAGTGCAATCCATGTGGGAGCGGCGGTGCGGCGATCCGACTTGCTCGCGAAGTCGGCGGCACAGTCAACATTGATGTCGCCTGACACACCGCCTTCGCGAGCAAGCCCGCTCCTACAGGTTTCGCATTGGTCGTCATGGATTGCTTTTATGCGTCGAACTGCCCGTCCCGCCGCCAGCGCCACCGGTGCCACCACCGGCAGACCCCGTACCGCTGACTTGCGTTATTCAGGGGCGGTGACCGGGCAGGGCTGCTATGGTCAGTGGAGAGCCTGGCTGCCATGACGACAGACCAGACCCCGCCGGCCTCACCCGATAAGGCGATCGATTGACAGGAACAAGTGCATGGATTTGACTGCCGTTACCACCGCTGCACCTGCGCGTCATACACCGATTACCCGTAACCTGATGTTCGTCATCGGCCTGCTGTTTGTGGTTGGGGTGCTGATTGCACTGATCGCCTTGTTCAGTATTGCCGGACGGCTCGATGCTCAGGATCTGAGCAAAACCACGTTCTACACGCAACGCGCACTTGAGAACCGCATCACCGCCTCGAAAAACTACATCGCCAGCTACGCCAACTGGACGACCGCCTACGATCACCTGAACGGCGAGGTCGATGTGCAGTGGGCCTACGTCGATCAGAACGTGGGTAAAACTCTGTTTACCATCGATCACTACGACGCGGTTTTCGTAATCGGTGGTCAGCGAACCAAATACGCCACGGTGCGCGGGCTGCTGGTTCAGGATCAGGCGACAGCCTATCTGTCGACCTCGATGGCGACGCTTGTAGACGAGGTTCAAAGTCAGGAAAGCCTCATCGAGCCCGTCAGCCGGTACACCTTGTTCGAAGGCAAACCGGCGCTGTTGACGGCGGCCGCGATCGTGCCCAATGACGAACGCCCTGCGGTCGATCCCAAGAGCACCTCAGTGCTTATATACGTCGACCAGTTGAACCCTGAAAAGCTCGCTACCTTGAGCGCCGATTACGGTTTGCATGACTTGAGCCTGACGGCCGACGACGTCATTGTTCCCGGTCAACCAGCCGTCGCTCTGACCGGCACCGGTTACAGCCTGGTCTCCCGGCTTGAGCAGCCGGGTCACCAATTGCTTTGGTCGTTGCTGCCGCCACTGGGCGGGGCGCTGTTGATTCTGGCGTTATTGACGGCTTACTTCTTTCGTTATGTCCTGCGCACGTCGGGGCATGTGGATGCGAGTTACACCAGCCTCGATTTGTCGAATCAGGCGCTTGAGGCCAGTGAAGAACGCTTTCGTGCGGTGGCCGAAGCCGCGTCCGACTGGATCTGGGAAACCGACGACCAGCATTGCATCACTTATCTGTCGGGGCGCTTCAGCACCGTCACCGGGTTCTCGGATCAGCAATGGCTGGGGCAGAACATCGGGCAACTGCTCAATTGCGAAACCACGCCCTTGTCGCTGTGGCTGAACAAACTTGATGAAGAACAAGCCGTCAGCCACTTGCGCTGTTCCTACCGTGATCAATCGGCGCAACAACGGGTCTGCCGGGTGTCGGCGCGACCGATCCAGCGCAAGGGCGCGCTATTGGGTTTTCGCGGGACGGCCAGCGACATCACTGATGAAGTCGCCGCCCATGCGCAGATCCAGCATCTATCGATGCACGACGCACTGACGGGCTTGCCGAACCGCAACAAACTGGCGCGCTACCTCGAAGATGCGCTGGCCCTGAAAGAGCAATCGACGGCGTTGACGTTGTTGATGATCGACCTGGATAACTTCAAGCCGATCAACGATTCCCTCGGCCACCCGGCGGGCGATGCGGTATTGCTGGAAGTGGCGATCCGTTTGCGCGAATGCACGCGGGATATCGATCTGGTTGCGCGATTGGGGGGCGACGAGTTCGTGCTGGTGCTCCACGGCATGGACAGCCACGCGGAAATCGACCGCTTTTGCGAGCGCTTGCTCGACAGCCTGCATCAACCGATTCATTACGATCACCACACGCTGCACATCGGTGCGAGCATCGGTATCGCCCTGAGTCGGCGCCAGGGGCATCTTCCGGAAGAGCTGATTCGCTGTGCCGATATCGCGTTGTATCAGGCCAAATCCAATGGCAAGAAGACCTGGTGCTACTTTGCGCCGCACATGAACGATCAGATCCAGCACCGCCGGCAACTGGAAAGCGACCTGCGTCAGGCGATCAAGAACAACGAATTCGTGATGCATTACCAGCCGCGTTATCACGTCGATGGCAAGCAGATCGTCTCGGTCGAAGCGTTGTTGCGCTGGCAGCATCCGGTGCAAGGCTTGTTGAACCCCGACGCGTTTATTCCATTGGCCGAGCAGACCGATCTGATCGTGCCATTAGGGCGCTGGGTGTTGCGCGAGGCGTGCGAGACGGCCTTGACCTGGCCTGGTGCGATGATGGTCTCGGTCAACCTGTCGCCGGTGCAATTTGCCCGTAGCGATGTGATCGAGGACGTCCGGGAGGCGTTGATCCAGAGCCGATTGCCCGCCAGTCGACTGGAACTGGAGATCACGGAAAATGTGATGCTCATTGATGTCGACGGCGCTCTGGCGACCATGAATGCGCTCAAGGAGTTGGGCGTACGGCTGAACATGGACGATTTCGGCACCGGTTATTCTTCGCTGGGTTACTTGCGCACGTATCCGTTTGACGGGATCAAGATCGACAAGCGCTTCATCGCGTCCATGAGCAACGGCAGCAATGATCGCGCCGTGGTGCAGGCGATCATCAACCTGGGCAAGGCCATGGGCCTGACCGTGACTGCCGAAGGTGTCGAGACGCTGGAGCAACTGGACTTTCTGATTTCGGACCAGTGCCATGAAGTGCAGGGGTTCTACCTCAGTCGGCCGGTGGACAGATATGCACTGCTGCCGTTGCTCAAGGCATCATGGGAAGATCACCCGCTGTAAGTCTCGCGCCTTTAGTCGCCTGTTTCGTTCGCCGCGGCAACTGCCGTGGCGCATCCCGGTCACAACTGGATACCGCCCCATCCGTTGCGAGCGTCGGATCATGAAGAACCTGAAAATCGCCACCTTCAACGTCAACGGCATGCGCGCCCGCTTGCCGAATCTGCTGGCCTGGCTTGCGCGAGAACAGCCAGACATCGCCTGCTTGCAGGAACTCAAATCGGTCGACGGCGCATTCCCCGTCGCGGAGCTGGAGGCAGCCGGGTATGGCGCCGTCTGGCACGGCCAGGTGTCGTGGAACGGGGTGGCGATTCTGGCGCGCGATGCGCAGCCGTTGGAGAGCCGGCGCGGTTTGCCAGGTGATGACAGCGATACCCATAGCCGCTACGTGGAAGCCGCCGTGCATGGGGTTCTGGTGGGATGTCTGTACCTGCCCAACGGCAACCCGCAGCCGGGGCCGAAGTTCGATTACAAGCTGGCGTGGTTCGAGCGGCTGATCTCGCACGCCAAGGAGTTGCAGAGCAGCGACCATCCTGTGGTGCTGGCCGGTGATTACAACGTGGTGCCCACCGATCTGGACATCTACAACCCGCGCTCCTGGCTCAAAGATGCGCTGCTGCAACCCGAGAGTCGCGTGTGTTATCAGCGGTTGCTGGATCAGGGTTGGACCGATTCCCTGCGTCATCTGTATCCAGAGGAGCGGATCTACACCTTCTGGGATTATTTCCGGCAGCACTGGCAGAAGAACTCGGGGTTGCGCATCGATCATCTGCTGCTCAACCCGGCACTGAGTCCTTACCTGCAGGAGGCGGGCGTCGATGCCTGGGTTCGCAACGAACCTCATGCCAGCGATCATGCACCGACATGGATTCGAGTGGGTTCGCGCAAGCGGCGATAGGTCTGGCACGTGCGGCGATTGGCTAAATCAATTGTCAGTCCGACCGTGTTATCCCTTATACATGGCGCCCATCGGTGGAGCGATCCGCGGACCCCTGCATAAAGGATTGAGCGATGAGCGAGACACGACTGACGAATCTTGCGCTGTACCTGCAACGCCTGGGCTTCGATGCGCCCCCGGCGCCAACCCTGGAAACCCTGCGCCAACTGCAACTGCGCCACACCGGTGCCTTCCCGTTTGAAAACCTCACCACTTTAATGGGCGAGCCGGTGCTTATCGATCTGCCGTCCATCGAGCAGAAAGTCCTGCACGACGGTCGTGGTGGCTACTGCTACGAACTCAACAACCTGTTCCTGGCCTTGCTTCAGACGCTGGGTTTCGAGGCGCGCGGCATCACCGGCCGCGTGGTCATGAACCAGCCGGAAGGCGGATGGACCGCACGCACTCACCGCTTGAGCCTGGTAACCCTCGGCGGTGTACGCTACATCACTGACGTCGGCTTTGGCGGCATGGTGCCCACCGCCCCGTTGATGCTCGACACCGAGGCCGAACAGCTCACTCCCCACGAACCCTATCGCATCGAACCGCATGCCGACGGCTACACCCTGCGCGCCAACGTCGGTGGTGAATGGCGGGCGATGTACATCTTCGACCTGCAACGTCAGGAAGACATCGACTACACCCTCGGCAACTGGTACGTCTCGACTCATCCAGAATCATCCTTCGTGAAGCAACTGATGGTGGCGCGGACGGGGGAGGGATGGCGACGCACATTGAATAACGGCAGCTTTGCCATTCACCGCATGGGCAGCGAGAGCGAACGGCGGCAGGTGGCGGATGTGGATGAGTTGATCGGGTTACTGGAAAGCGAATTCGGGATTCGAGTGCCGGCGCAGGAAGTGTTGAAGCGGATGCTTGAGCGGTTGATTGAGCCTGTATCGCAGGAAAACTGAGCACCCCGTAAAGGGGCGGATTTGATCAATTCGCTCCTTCTTCTTTTGATCGATCCAGGCGTGGGTGTGTTGGTTTTGGCCTAGGAACGAACTTCAAGCTCCATCACGTGATGGATTTCGCTAAGGGCTTCTGACAATTTTTTCTCCAGGCTTTTCAGCTCGGAAGCGGTGATGCCTTTTTTCAAATGTCCGACATTTGCACCGGCAGTGTTCTGATCGGGCTTCGCCGCTTTGCCTTTATCGCTGAGCAATGCCTGGCGCAAGGTGTTGTTGATCACCGTCTGATAGCCATACCCCTCGCTTTCTGCCAGCGCGCGCGCGGTCTCTATGACGACGTCATCGAGCATGATGGTGATTCGGGTCTTGCCTTTGCTGGAGGCAACCGCTCCACGCTTGGCATTGCTGAAGTCGTATTCATCTTTCATCGGTCAAGCCTCCATATAGTGGCGACGCTCGTTTTTGGTGGCGATGCGCGCGGAAATGATTCGCACGAAATTCGGGTCGCGGTAGGTGTATGCAACGACCAGCAGTCGACCTTTGGCATCCAGCCCGATGATGATCCATCGCTGCTCATCATGGTGGTTGTCCTGAAACATCAGAGCTCGTTCGTCATAAAACACGGGTTCTGTCTCGGCGAGGCTGACGCCTTGATGCTTCAGTTTGTTGGCCGCGTTCTTTGCCTTGTGGTACTGAATTTCGAATGACTTAATTATGCATACTTTATATGTATAAGCGAGGGGCGGCCGTGCCGGCGGTCGCTTGGAAAGCAAAAGATTAGCGGTGGGGAGGGAAAGGGGAGGAAGGATGTATTTCAAGAGTTTTTTAGGCCGGGGGGCTCTACGGCTAAAGGGCAGTGTGAACATCTGTCCGTAATCTGACTGGTTAGTTGTATACAACTCTATAGACATTTGTCCTGACTATTGAATACAGTGTGCGCACAACAAAAACCAGGGAACCCCCCAACCATGAAAACGCCCCATGTTTCACAACAACGGCCCGAGGATGAGAATCTCGGGATCGGCGCGAATATGGCTTACGGCCTGCAACACGTTCTGACCATGTATGGTGGTATCGTCGCGGTGCCCTTGATCATCGGCCAAGCGGCCGGGCTCTCGCCGGCGGACATCGGTTTGTTGATTGCTGCTTCATTGTTTGCAGGGGGGCTGGCGACGTTGCTGCAGACCCTGGGTTTACCGTTTTTCGGTTGTCAGTTGCCGCTGGTGCAGGGCGTGTCGTTCTCCGGCGTTGCGACCATGGTGGCGATTGTCAGCAGCGGTGGAGAGGGTGGCTTTCAGTCGATTCTCGGGGCGGTGATTGCCGCGTCGTTGATCGGCTTGCTGATCACGCCAGTGTTCTCGCGAATCACCAAATTCTTTCCGCCGTTGGTAACCGGCATTGTGATCACCACTATCGGCCTGACGCTGATGCCGGTGGCCGCGCGCTGGGCCATGGGCGGCAACAGCCATGCCCCGGACTTCGGCAGCATGGCAAACATCGGCCTGGCGGCGGTGACGCTGGTGCTGGTACTGCTACTGAGCAAGATCGGCAGTGCGAGCATCTCCCGTTTGTCGATCCTCTTGGCAATGGTCATTGGCACCGTCATCGCCGTGTTCCTCGGCATGGCGGATTTCTCGTCCGTCACCCAAGGCCCGATGTTCGGCTTCCCGGCACCGTTCCATTTCGGCATGCCGACCTTCCACTTCGCCGCGATTCTGTCGATGTGCATCGTGATCATGGTGACCCTGGTGGAAACCTCCGCCGACATTCTGGCCGTCGGTGAAATCATCGACACCAAAGTCGACTCCAAACGCCTGGGCAACGGCCTGCGCGCCGACATGCTGTCGAGCATGATCGCGCCGATCTTCGGCTCCTTCACCCAGAGTGCTTTCGCCCAGAACGTCGGGCTGGTGGCGGTCACCGGAATCAAGAGCCGTTTCGTGGTGGCCACCGGCGGCGTGTTCCTGGTAGTGCTCGGTTTGCTGCCCTTCATGGGCCGGGTCATCGCTGCCGTGCCAACCTCCGTACTCGGCGGCGCCGGCATCGTGCTGTTCGGCACTGTGGCGGCCAGCGGCATTCGGACACTGTCCAAGGTCGACTACCGCAACAACGTCAACCTGATCATCGTCGCCACCTCCATCGGTTTCGGCATGATCCCCATCGCTGCACCGAATTTCTACGACCACTTCCCCAACTGGTTCGCGACGATCTTCCACTCGGGCATCAGCTCCTCGGCAATCATGGCCATCGTGCTGAACCTGGCCTTCAACCACCTCACTGCCGGCAACTCGGATCAACAATCGGTGTTTGCGGCCGGTACCGAGCGAGTCTTGCGTTATCAGGATCTGGCGGCATTGCGGGAAGGGGATTACTTCAGTGAAGGTAAGCTGCGTGACTGCGACGGGAACGAGATTCCGGTGGTGGAGGCAGAGCATGGGCATGCCGAGCCGCGGGCGGTGCATGCGAAAAGCAGTGAGCATGTTTGACGGCGGTACCCCGTAAAAAGGCAGGTAGATCAAAAGATCGCAGCCTGCGGCAGCTCCTACGGGGAATCGCGTCGCACACGAATCTCCGTAGGAGCTGCCGCAGGCTGCGATCTTTTGACTTTATGGCGAGCACAAAAAAGCCCCTGAGTCTTTCGAATCAGGGGCTTTTCGGTCCGTATTCTATTGGAGTTCTTTCGATATCCCTGGATCAGGAAAAAACATTCGAGTTCCCGCTCTTTTTGAGATAACGCGAGCATCTGAGTCGTCCCGCTGCCAACCGCCGCCCAATGCTTTGAACGTGGCCACTGCAGCGCGAGCCGATTCAGTTTGTGCCTGAGCTCTGCCATCAGATGCCGCTAAAAGGTGTTCATCGGCATCCAGTACTTCGATCAGGCTGACCACGCCTTTTTCATAGGCGACAAACGACGTCGCTCGGGCTTTCGCATACGCCGACTCACCCTGGGCGAGTTGTGTCGATTGTTGCTCGCGGTTGATCAGCGCTGAAAAAGCGCTTTCCACATCTTCGCAGGCCCGCAGAACGGACTGGCGGTAAGCGGCTAAGGCTTCGGCTTCCTGGCCTTTCGCCAAATCAATTTGAGCGTTGATGCGGCCAAAATCGAACAGCCTCCAACGTAATCCCAGTGCCGCCGAAGCCTGACTGGCGCCGTTGCTGAACAGGTTTGTGCTGGATACCGAGGTAGCACTGCCGAGCAGCGCCCCCACAGACAGTTTGGGGTAGTACTCGGACATGGCTTCGCCGATGCGTGCGTTGGATGCCGCAAGTCGGCGCTCAGCGACGATCAAGTCTGGACGCCGACGCAGCAGGTCGGCCGGAGCCCCCATGTCCGAGAGGCCTGGCACATCAGGGATGGGCGCCGGCTTAGTCAACTGCGCACTATAAGTGCCGGGCGCCTTGCCCAACATGACATCCAGCGCATTCATTGCCGCGTCAATGCCTGCTTGCAGTACCGGAACGGTGGCCTGCGCTTGATTCAGCGCGCCTTGGGTCTGGTTCAACTGCAGTTCAGCCGCCAGGCCTTTTGCGTAGAGATGTTCGATGGTGGTGAGCAGTTGTTGTCGTGTGTCTACTTGCTGGCGGGCTATTTCCAGGCGTGCTTGAAGGCCACGGAGGCTAATGTAAAGATCGGCTGTCTGCGCGACCACTGCCAGGCGTGTGGCAATCGCCCCGGCTTGTGAGGCCTGATAATCGGCGAAGGCGGCTTCTTTACCTCGGCGCAGCCCGCCAAACACATCCAGCTCCCAACCGGCATTCAAATTCGCCTCATAGGCACTGCCGTAGCGATTGTAGGAAGGGGCTGAATTCAGCACTTGACCCAACGGAGTCTCCAATGACTGACGGGCTCGGGCCGCTTGACCGTTGACGGTAGCCGACGGCAGGAGAGCTGCGTTAGCTGCGCCCAAACCGGCGCGAGCCTGCTCGATCCTTGCGCTTGCCTGGGCTAAATCGAGGTTCTGTTCAAGTGCTCGATTTATCAGCTGATTGAGTATCGGGTCATTAAATGCGTTCCACCAAGCGGCGAGATCGGCATTTGCGGCGCCCATTTGTCGTGCCTTGGACGTTTGCGCCGAGAAATGCTCGGGCAATTCCACACTGGGTTCTGAGTAGTCGGGGCCCACTGCGCAACCTGCAACCATACCCAAACACAGTAAGACGGCGAAACGAGGAGGAGGGTGCATGCGATACCTGCGAAAGGGTCGTTTTGTGACGATATTACAATTTGGTCACAAGTTGTCAACCACCTTTGGGATGAGTAAGCTGCTCGCATGAATCAGCCATCAGTTTCTTCGCCCAGCGCCCGTGGCCCAGTCGATCATGACATTCGAGACCAGATTGTCGCGGCGGCCAACGAGCATTTCAGTCAGTACGGTTATGGCAAAACAACGGTTTCTGACCTAGCCAAGGCCATCGGCTTTTCCAAGGCTTACATCTACAAATTCTTTGAATCCAAGCAGGCGATTGGTGAAGCAATCTGTACAAATTGCCTGACTGAAATCGTTGCGGCAGTTGAGCAGGCCATCAATGTAGACGGCATCTCGCCGACTGAACGTTTTCGGCGCCTGGTCAAAACCTTAATCGCTACAGGTGTGAGCCTGTTCTTTAATGACCGTAAACTCTATGACATCGCAGCGTTCGCCGCATCGGAGCGCTGGCCCAGCTCACAAGTCTATGACGCTCAGATCAAGAGCTTCGTGTCGCAAATCGTGCGTGAGGGGCGAGAGCTCGGCGAGTTTGAACGCAAGACACCGCTGGACGAGACGGTAGAGGCGATTCATCTCGCTCTGCGGCCCTTTATCAATCCTTTGCTATTGCAGTACAACCTCGATTTTGTTGAAGAAGCCCCTTCTCTTATCTCCAATCTTGTTCTGCGCAGCCTGATGCCTTAAACCGTCCGCTGACGGATGCGCTACGCATCCGTATCAGCGTGTGCGCCTGAAAAAACCAGATATCAAGCCTCTCTGCCTTGCTCTGATCAAGTTGGGGAATGTTCATTCGTCTCGGCGGTGACTATTGACAGAATTGGTCACTTGAATAAGCATGGTGCATCCGCTACCGAGAGGTCTTTATGATCCAGCGCCATCGCATGTCACTCATTTTCATTGCCTTGTTGCCGTTTGCCCTGGCGGCCTGCAACGAGGCCACGCCTGCCGATCCTCGCCTTCAAGTGCCCTTGGTGCGCATCGGCGTGGTTCAACCCTCCGCGCCTGCGGCACGGGTATTCACCGGTATCGTCGCGGCTCGAGTTCAGAGCGATCTCGGTTTTCGGGTGCCTGGGAAAGTCTTGGAGCGCTTGGTGGACGCTGGGCAGAGTGTCAAACGTGGGCAGCCACTTATGCGCATCGATGCCAACGACCTGACGCTGACCGCCAGGGCGCAGCAGGAAGCGGTGCTGGCCGCTATGGCCCGAGCCCGGCAGGCCTCCGATGATGAACTTCGCTACCGTGATTTGGTGTCCGTCGGTGCGGTATCTGCCTCAGCTTACGCAGGGATCAAAGCGGCTGCCGACTCGGCGAAGGCTCAGCTAAACGCTGCCCGGGCTCAGGCTGATGTGGCGAAAAACGCGACCGGTTATTCGACGTTGCTGGCGGATGCTGATGGGGTTGTAGTGGATACCTTGGCGGAGCCGGGTCAGGTGGTTGGCGCAGGACAGATGGTGGTAAGCGTTGCCCATTCAGGGCAGCGCGAGGCCGTGATCCAGTTACCCGAGACGCTACGTCCTGCGCTGGGCTCGGCGGCGACGGTTGAGCTCTACGGGCAGAACCAGCGTGCAGGCAGCGCCCGTTTACGTCAGCTGTCCGACTCTGCAGACCGACAGACCCGAACGTTTGAAGCGCGTTATGTGCTGGAAGGGGCGCTCTCCAACGCCACCCTGGGTTCGACGATCTCAGTGGTTATCGCCGACACGGATGTTGCTGATGCCAAGGAATTCCAGGTCCCCATGGGGGCCCTCTACGACGCGGGTAAAGGCCCGGGTGTCTGGGTGGTTGGGGGAGAGCCGGAGCATGTGGTATGGCGCCCGATCAAGGTTCGCAGCCTGAATAACGAGGCCAGCGTGCGCGTGACGGGTGATCTGCAGGTGGGTGATCGTGTTGTCGCATTGGGTGCTCACTTGCTGAGCGAGGGAGAGAAGGTCAGGACTGAACTCGCCGATGCTCCGCAAAATTCAGTGGTTGAGGTAAGTCGATGAGCGGCTTCAATCTTTCGGCGCTGGCCGTACGCGAGCGCTCAATCACCCTGTTTTTGATCCTGCTGATTTCTGTGGGTGGGTTGTACGCCTTCTTCAAACTGGGGCGTGCGGAAGATCCCGCATTCACCATTAAACAAATGACGGTGGTCACCGCCTGGCCTGGGGCGACGGCCCAGGAGATGCAAGACCAGGTGGTAGAAAAGCTGGAAAAACGCATGCAGGAACTGCGTTGGTACGACCGGACCGAGACCTTTACCCGGCCCGGCTTGGCATTCACCACGGTTTATCTGCTTGATAGCACGCCGCCCTCAGCCGTCCAGGAGGAGTTTTACCAGGCGCGCAAGAAAATCCTGGATGAGCAGAAGGGGTTGCCGTCAGGGGTGATCGGCCCGATGGTCAATGATGAGTATTCCGATGTCACCTTCGCGCTCTATGCGCTCAAGGCCAAGGGCGAGCCGCAACGTCTGTTGGTGCGCGAAGCCGAGAGCTTGCGCCAGCGTCTGCTGCATGTGGCGGGTGTGAAGAAGGTCAACATCATCGGTGAACAGGCCGAGCGCATTTTTGTCGAGCTGTCCTACGAGCGTCTGGCGACATTGGGCATTTCCGCACGAGACATCTTCAGTGCGTTGAACACGCAGAACATGATAACGCCGGCCGGCTCGGTTGAAGCTAAGGGCCCACAGGTTTTCATCCGCCTGGATGGCGCGTTTGATGACCTGCAGAAGATTCGTAATACCCCACTGACGGTGCAGGGCAGAACCCTCAAGTTGTCCGATGTGGCTGAGGTCAAGCGCGGTTATGAGGACCCTGCGACGTTCCTGGTACGCAACAACGGCGAGCCCGCATTGTTGCTCGGCGTGGTCATGCGCGATGGCTGGAACGGTCTGGATCTGGGGAAGTCGCTGGAGGCCGAGGCAACAGCGATCAACGAGCAGATGCCTTTGGGCATGAGCCTGACCAAGGTCACGGATCAGGCGGTGAACATTGGCGCATCCGTCAACGAGTTCATGGTGAAGTTTTTTGCTGCCCTGGGCGTGGTGCTGCTGGTGTGTTTCCTCAGCATGGGCTGGCGTGTCGGCGTTGTGGTTGCCGCGGCGGTGCCGCTGACCCTGGCGGCCGTGTTCATTGTCATGGCGGCCACGGGCAAAGACTTCGATCGAATTACCCTGGGTTCGTTGATTCTGGCATTGGGGCTGCTGGTGGACGATGCAATCATTGCCATTGAAATGATGGTGGTGAAGATGGAGGAGGGCTACGACCGAATCAAGGCCTCCGCTTATGCCTGGAGCCACACGGCCGCGCCGATGTTGTCGGGGACATTGGTGACGGCGATCGGCTTTATGCCCAACGGTTTTGCCAAGTCGACCGCAGGTGAATACACCGCGAACATGTTCTGGATCGTTGGCATTGCGCTGATCACTTCCTGGGTGGTGGCCGTGGTGTTTACCCCTTACCTGGGCGTCAAACTGCTGCCGCAGATCAAGGTGCCTGAAGGCGGGCATACGGCGATTTACGGTACACCGAACTACCAGCGTTTCAGGCGCCTGCTGGGCAGTGTGATCCGCCGCAAAGGCCTGGTGGCTGCATCCGTCGTTGGCTTGTTTGTTGTTGCGATTCTGGGCATGGGCGTGGTCAAGAAGCAGTTCTTTCCAACGTCCGACCGACCTGAGGTGCTGGTTGAGGTGCAGATGCCTTACGGCACCTCTATAGAGCAGACTGATGTGGCCGCGGCCAAGGTCGAGGCGTGGTTGGCTCTGCAGTCGGAAGCCAGGATCGTCACCGCTTACATTGGCCAGGGCGCACCGCGCTTCTATTTGGCGATGGCCCCTGAGCTACCCGATCCATCCTTCGCAAAAATCGTCGTCCTGACCACGAGTCAGCAAGAGCGCGAGGCGCTCAAGCTCCGCCTCAGGCAAGCCGTAGCCGATGGCTTGGCGCCTGAAGCCCGGGTGCGGGTGACGCAGTTGGTATTTGGTCCTTATTCACCGTATCCGGTGGCCTTTCGGGTGATGGGCGCCGACCCCGCAGTGTTGCGGGATATCGCCGCGCAGGTGCGTGAGGTCATGACCGCCAGCCCCATGATGAGGACCGTCAACACCGATTTGGGCGAGCGCGCGCCGGCACTTCATCTCACGCTGGATCAGGATCGCCTGCAAGCATTCGGCTTGACCTCGACCGATGTCGCGCAACAGCTGCAATTCCTGCTCACGGGGGTGCCTGTCACCGAGGTGCGTGAGGATATTCGTTCGGTTCAGGTGGTTGCTCGCTCGGCGGGAGAGACGCGTCTGGATCCGTCGAAAATTGCCGCCTTCACGCTGACCGGTGCCCAAGGGCAGCGCGTGTCGCTGTCCCAGGTAGGGGCGGTGGATGTGCGCATGGAGGAACCCATTCTGCGACGTCGTGATCGTACGCCGACGATAACTGTGCGTGGTGACGTGGCTGAAGGTCTTCAGCCTCCCGATGTCTCCAACGCCTTGATAACGCAGTTGCAGCCCATCATCGAAAAACTGCCGGCGGGCTATCGGATTGAGTTTGCCGGCTCGATCGAGGAGTCGGGTAAAGCGAACAAGGCATTGCTACCGTTGTTCCCGATCATGATCGCGCTGATGTTGCTGACCATTATTATTCAGGTGCGCTCGATGTCGGCAATGATGATGGTGTTCGCCACTGCGCCTTTGGGCCTGATTGGTGTGGTGCCAATTCTGCTGCTGTTCCAGCAACCCTTCGGGATCAACGCGTTGGTGGGACTGATTGCCTTGTCAGGGATTCTGATGCGCAACACGCTGATCCTCATCGGGCAGATTCACTCCAATGAGCAAGCCGGCCTGTCGCCTTACAACGCCGTGGTCGAAGCCACTGTGCAGCGCGCGAGGCCCGTGATTCTCACGGCGTTGGCGGCAATGCTGGCGTTCATTCCGCTGACCCATTCGGTGTTCTGGGGAACGCTGGCCTACACCCTGATTGGCGGTACGTTTGCCGGCACCGTGCTGACCCTGGTGTTCCTGCCAGCGATGTACGCCCTCTGGTTCAAGATCAAGCCCGAGCCCGCGTATGAGCTTGCAGCGAACACTCATGTTGCTTGATACCTGCGTGCCGACAAAACGCCAAAACGAAAAAACCCGCCAAAAGGCGGGTTTTTCGGGGGTTTCAGAGATTTTGAAAGCCTTCTCTGGAACCTTGTCTGGCTCCACGACCTGGACTCGAACCAGGGACCCAGTGATTAACAGTCACTTGCTCTACCAACTGAGCTATCGCGGAATGGCGTCTATGTTACTGATTCAAAAAGAGAAGTCAAGCCTCTGTCGGCAGTTTGATGTTTTCATCGGATCGGAGGGGGTTATCGGCCATTGGCGGTTACCAGAATCGCGGTAGAGGTCTACCATGGTCGCCCGGAAGTGGTGACACGCGCTGCCGGCCCTCAGCCGAAAAGGTACGCGCCATGAATCATCCAGCCCTCACACTTCAAAACAGCGGGGTGTTCGCATGAGCATCGCTCAGATCAGCCTGCCCAAAGGCGTTGGTCCGCACGCCGAGAAACTGTTCGACGCAATCACTCAGGCCAGCACCGCTGACGAATTGAACCGCGCGGGCGGCAAGGCCGAAGGTTTTGTTTTGGGTCTGGAAAGCACCAAGGCGATCAAAAGCCAGGTGGCCGAGTCGCTTTATGTCGCCTATGACGATGCGGCCAGCCAGCGTGCAACTGAATTGGCTTAACCGCCGAAGGTAATAGTGCCGAGCATCAGCTTGGCGTACAGCATCGTGGCGGTCAGCTGCACCAGCCACAAGGCCAGGCCGCCAAGGAATACGCCCGCAGCCACTTGCAGCACCAGGTTATTACCGCGTTTGGCCGAAGAGCGGGGCACGAAGTGGTCCAGCTCGTCGCGGTCGGCGCGTAGGTCATCGTTTTTCATGTGGGTTCTCAAGAATTCTCGGGTGTACATAAAACCTGTGGGAGCGAGCCTGCTCGCGATGGCGGCGGCACAGCTTGTATCTATGTGACAGAAAGACCGCTATCGCGAGCAGGCTCGCTCCCACATTGGATTTGTGTGGAGTTTAAAGGGCGGAGCCGCTGCTTTGAGATTTATCAAAGACAAATAAAAAACGGGAAGCCCTGCGGCTTCCCGTTTTCGTATCACGCGAGGACTCAGATCACCTGAACGATGGCCTTGGTCACGGCGTCGATGTTGCTCTGGTTCAGCGCGGCAACACAGATGCGGCCGGTGTCCAGGGCATAGATGCCGAACTCGCTGCGCAGGCGGGTAACCTGCTCAACCGTCAGGCCGGAGTAGGAGAACATGCCGCGCTGGCGACCGACGAAGCTGAAATCGCGCTGTGGAGCGTTTTTCGCCAGCAAGTCGACCATCTGGGTGCGCATGCCGCGAATCCGCAGGCGCATTTCTGCCAGTTCCTCTTCCCACTGGGCACGCAGTACCGGGCTGTTCAGCACGGCGGCGACGATGCTTGCACCGTGGGTCGGCGGGTTGGAGTAGTTGGTGCGGATCACGCGTTTGACTTGCGACAGTACGCGCGCGCCTTCTTCTTTCGATTCGCTGACGATCGACAGAGCGCCAACGCGCTCGCCGTACAGCGAGAAGGATTTGGAGAACGAACTGGAAACGAAGAAGGTCAGGTCCGATTCGGCGAACAGGCGCACGGCCGCGGCGTCTTCATCGATGCCGTCGCCGAAGCCCTGGTAGGCCATGTCGAGGAACGGTACGTGACCTTTGGCCTTGACCACTTCCAGTACGTTTTTCCAGTCTGCCGGGCTCAGGTCCACGCCGGTCGGGTTGTGGCAGCAAGCGTGCAGCACAACGATGGAGCCGGACGGCAAGGCGTTCAGGTCTTCGAGCAGGCCTGTACGGTTAACGTCGTGGGTGGCGGCATCGTAGTAGCGATAGTTCTGCACCGGGAAACCAGCGGTTTCGAACAGGGCGCGGTGGTTTTCCCAGCTCGGGTCGCTGATGGCCACGACGGCGTTCGGCAGCAGTTGCTTGAGGAAATCAGCACCGATTTTCAGCGCGCCAGTACCGCCGACGGCTTGGGTGGTGATAACCCGGCCAGCGGCGATCAGCGGCGAATCATTGCCGAACAGCAGTTTCTGCACGGCCTGATCGTAGGCGGCGATGCCGTCGATCGGCAAGTAACCACGGGAAACGTGTTGAGCGGCGCGAATCGTCTCGGCTTCGACAACGGCGCGCAGGAGTGGAATTCGCCCCTCCTCGTCGCAGTAAACACCGACCCCCAGGTTGACCTTGTTGGTACGGGTATCGGCATTGAATGCTTCGTTGAGGCCCAGGATTGGATCGCGTGGTGCCATTTCGACAGCGGAGAACAGGCTCATTATTGCGGCGGCTCTGAATGGAGTGTGGAGGGACGTGTCGCGCTCCAGCCGAATGCACTAGAGCGGTGCACAAACGGGGAGCTAGTATAGAGGCCATCAGCGATTGATGGCGACAGGCGATTCGGCTTTTACGGTAAGTTTTTCCAATTATTTTTCGATCGTGGGTCGAGTGGTGTCGTCAAAGGTTTTACCCGATGTAGGACGTTTGCCTTGAAAGCGACGGCAATCGGCTCCACATTGAGCACAATCCAGTTTTTTCCTTGGGCGACATCGGTCGTTTGTGGTTTTTTTCGTCGCTGTCCGGTTTGACTGGGCAGGCGCGAATCCAGAGGTATGTATGTCTGAATTCCAGCTAGTCACCCGCTTCGAGCCCGCCGGCGATCAGCCGGAAGCCATCCGCCTGATGGTCGAGGGCATTGAGGCCGGGCTGGCGCACCAGACGTTGCTCGGTGTGACCGGCTCGGGCAAGACCTTCAGCATCGCCAACGTGATCGCCCAGATACAGCGCCCGACGCTGGTGCTGGCACCCAACAAGACCCTGGCCGCGCAGTTGTATGGTGAATTCAAGGCGTTCTTCCCGAACAACGCCGTTGAATACTTCGTGTCTTATTACGACTACTACCAGCCCGAAGCCTACGTGCCGTCGTCCGACACCTTCATCGAGAAGGATGCCTCGATCAACGACCACATCGAGCAGATGCGCCTGTCCGCGACCAAGGCGCTGCTGGAGCGCAAGGACGCGATCATCGTCACCACGGTGTCCTGCATCTACGGTCTGGGCAGCCCGGAAACCTATCTGAAGATGGTGTTGCACGTGGATCGCGGCGACAAGCTCGACCAACGCGCGCTGCTGCGTCGCCTGGCCGACCTGCAATACACCCGCAACGACATGGACTTCGCCCGGGCGACCTTTCGGGTGCGCGGCGATGTGATTGATATCCACCCGGCGGAATCCGATTTCGAAGCGATCCGTATCGAGCTGTTCGATGACGAAGTGGAGAGCCTGTCCGCCTTCGATCCGCTGACCGGTGAAGTCATCCGCAAACTGCCGCGTTTCACCTTCTATCCGAAGAGCCACTACGTGACCCCGCGGGAAACCCTGCTCGAGGCCACCGAAGGGATCAAGGTCGAATTGCAGGAGCGCCTGGAATACCTGCGCTCCAATAACAAACTGGTGGAAGCCCAGCGACTGGAGCAGCGCACCCGTTTCGACCTGGAGATGATCCTGGAGCTGGGCTACTGCAACGGCATCGAAAACTATTCGCGCTACCTGTCGGGCCGTGAATCCGGCCAGGCGCCGCCCACTTTGTTCGACTATCTGCCGGCTGACGCCTTGCTGGTGATCGACGAATCCCACGTCAGCGTGCCGCAAGTCGGCGCCATGTATAAAGGTGACCGTTCCCGAAAAGAAACTCTGGTGGAGTACGGCTTCCGTCTGCCGTCCGCGCTGGACAACCGGCCGATGCGTTTCGATGAGTTCGAAAGCATCAGTCCCCAAACGATTTTTGTCTCGGCCACGCCGGGCAATTATGAGGCGGAACATGCTGGCCGAGTGGTCGAGCAATTGGTGCGCCCGACCGGTCTGGTGGACCCGCAAATCGAAATCCGTCCGGCGTTGACCCAGGTCGACGACTTGCTCTCGGAAATCACCAAGCGTGTGGCCCTGGAAGAGCGGGTGCTGGTCACCACGCTGACCAAGCGCATGTCTGAAGATTTGACCGATTATCTGGCCGACCACGGCGTGCGCGTGCGTTATCTGCACTCGGACATCGACACCGTGGAGCGGGTCGAAATTATCCGTGACTTGCGTCTCGGCGTCTTCGATGTGCTGGTGGGGATCAACCTGCTGCGTGAAGGCCTGGACATGCCGGAAGTCTCGCTGGTGGCGATTCTCGACGCGGACAAGGAAGGTTTCCTGCGTTCCGAGCGCTCACTGATCCAGACCATTGGCCGGGCGGCGCGCAACCTCAATGGGCGGGCGATTCTGTATGCGGATCGCATCACCGGCTCCATGGAGCGGGCGATCGGCGAGACCGAGCGTCGTCGCGACAAGCAGATCGCCTTCAACCTGGCCAATGGCATCACGCCGAAGGGGGTGTTCAAGGACGTCGCCGACATTATGGAAGGCGCGGTCGTGCCGGGTTCGCGCAGCAAGAAGCGCAAAGGCATGGCCAAGGCCGCCGAGGAAAGTGCCAAGTACGAGGCCGAACTGCGCTCGCCGAGCGAGATCAGCAAACGCATTCGTCAGTTGGAAGAAAAAATGTACCAGCTCGCTCGCGACCTGGAATTCGAAGCCGCGGCGCAGTTGCGCGACGAAATCGGCAAGTTGCGGGAGCGGTTGATCGCTGTTTGATTTGTGGTGTCTGACAGGGCCTCTTCGCGAGCAAGCCCGCTCCCACAGTTGACCGAGTTGTCCAGGCGGACGCGGTCTAATGTGGGAGCGGGCTTGCTCGCGAAGGCGTACGACTGAACGCTATATTCGTCAGCTAAAGCGCTTCCCCCAGCCCTCAACCCACCTCGGCCTACGAGTGATGTGGAGGTAAATACCCCACTCACTGGAGCCGGGCGGCTATCGCCTGTTACCATTCGCCTCTTGTTTGATCTTCGCTTTTTATTCTTTTCGAGACATGCCATGACCACCGTCCGCACTCGCATCGCGCCATCGCCTACCGGGGACCCCCACGTAGGTACCGCTTACATCGCTTTGTTCAACTACTGCTTTGCCAAGCAGCATGGCGGTGAGTTCATCCTGCGGATCGAAGACACCGACCAGTTGCGTTCGACCCGCGAGTCCGAACAGCAGATTTTCGACGCCCTGCGCTGGTTGGGTATCGACTGGAGCGAAGGCCCGGATGTCGGTGGCCCGCACGGTCCTTATCGTCAAAGCGAGCGCGGCGATATCTATCAGAAGTACTGCCAGCAATTGGTCGACTTGGGTCATGCCTTCCCGTGCTTCTGCACGGCTGAAGAATTGGACCAGATGCGCGCCGAGCAAATGGCCCGCGGCGAAACCCCGCGTTACGACGGCCGTGCGCTGTTGCTCTCCAAGGAAGAAGTCGCGCGCCGCCTGGCTGCCGGCGAGCCACACGTCATCCGCATGAAAGTGCCGACCGAAGGCGTGTGCGTGGTGCCTGACATGCTGCGTGGCGACGTCGAGATCCCGTGGGATCGCATGGACATGCAAGTGCTGATGAAGACCGACGGCTTGCCGACGTACTTCCTGGCCAACGTGGTCGATGACCACCTGATGGGCATTACCCACGTTCTGCGCGGTGAAGAATGGCTGCCTTCGGCACCGAAACTGATCCTCTTGTACGAATACTTCGGCTGGGAACAACCGCAGCTGTGCTACATGCCGCTGCTGCGTAACCCGGACAAGAGCAAGCTGTCCAAGCGCAAGAACCCGACCTCGGTGACCTTCTACGAGCGCATGGGCTTCATGCCGGAAGCGATGCTCAACTACTTGGGCCGCATGGGCTGGTCGATGCCGGACGAGCGCGAGAAGTTCTCCCTGCAGGAAATGGTCGATAACTTCGACCTGAGCCGCGTCTCCCTCGGTGGGCCGATTTTCGACATCGAGAAGCTGTCGTGGCTCAACGGCCAGTGGCTGCGTGACCTGCCGGTGGAAGAGTTCGCCGCTCGTCTGCAAAAGTGGGCACTGAACCCTGAATACATGATGAAGATCGCGCCGCACGTGCAGGGCCGGGTTGAAACCTTCAGCCAGGTCGCACCGCTGGCCGGCTTCTTCTTCGCTGGTGGCGTGAACCCGGACGCCAAACTGTTCGAATCCAAGAAGCTCTCGGGCGATCAGGTTCGTCAGTTGATGCAGTTGATTCTGTGGAAGCTGGAAAGCCTGCGTCAGTGGGAGAAGGACAGCATTACCGCGACGATTCAGGCGGTGGTCGAATCCCTGGAGTTGAAGCTGCGTGATGCCATGCCGCTGATGTTCGCTGCGATCACGGGGCAGGCCAGCTCGGTGTCGGTGCTCGATGCGATGGAAATCCTCGGTCCGGACCTGACCCGTTTCCGTCTGCGCCAGGCTATCGACCTGCTGGGCGGCGTGTCGAAGAAGGAAAACAAGGAGTGGGAAAAACTCCTGGGCGCTATCGCTTAAGGCTGTTTAACCTTGTGTAGGAGCTGCCGAAGGCTGCGATCTTTTGATCTTGCTCTTCGGCGCCACCCCCGTTTTTCGGGGGGAGGGCGGTAAGTGATTGTTATGTGGGCAAAAAATTTTAGAAATTGTTAAAAATAAGTTTGACAGCCTTCCGATGCGCCATTAAGATTCGCCCCGTCCTCAGCGATGAGGGGCTATAGCTCAGCTGGGAGAGCGCTTGCATGGCATGCAAGAGGTCGACGGTTCGATCCCGTCTAGCTCCACCAATTTTACAGTTCAAGGTCTGGCCACACCGGCCTTGAATCGATCAGCTCTCAGGACTGATCAGTTGTATAGAAGGGTTTGTGTCCCCTTCGTCTAGTGGCCTAGGACACCGCCCTTTCACGGCGGTAACAGGGGTTCGAGTCCCCTAGGGGACGCCACGATTACCCGCTCTGCGGGATTTTTAAGGGTCATTCAATTATTGAATGGCCCTTTTGTTTGTCTGGCGTTTGGCCAACTCTCCTTTTTTCTCAAAACTGTTCTTCAGACCAGCGGTCACATCCGCGACTTGCGAAAAATTATTATGAGAATAATATTCTAGTCGTAATATTCGGAGGCAACGATGAACGATAAAAAAGCTCAAACCCGCGAACGCATCCTCAAGGCTGCCAGTGCAGCGCTGATCCAGCGCGGCCCGGCCGAGCCGAGCGTGGGTGAAGTGATGGGCGCAGCCGGCCTGACGGTCGGCGGCTTCTACGCGCACTTCGAAAGCAAGGACGCATTGATGCTGGAAGCGTTCAAGCAACTGCTCAGCCATCGTCGTGGCTTGATCGCCGACATGGATGCCGAGTTGACCGGCGAAGAGCGTCGCGCGTTGGTCGCAGCGTTCTACCTGTCGCGCAAGCACCGTGATTCCACCGAGCAGGCATGTCCGATTCCGGCGTCGGTCGGCGAGCTGGGCCGTCTGCCGGACGAATTTCGTGTGGCATTGAATGAGCATATTGAGTTGATGGTCGCGCAGTTGGCGGCCAGCCCGGAAGAGACCGACAAAGCCTTGGCCGACATGGCCTTGATGGTCGGTGGTTTGGCTCTGGCGCGGGCGCTGGGGCCAGGAGAGTTGTCCGATCGATTGCTGCGCGCCGCCAAGTCGGCGGTGCTGTGACCTAAAGGCATCAGCCTGAGGAGATGAGCGATGAACACGTTGAGCTGGGTTCGTGGCGTTAATGGCACCTTGGGCTGGTTCGCGCCGAAGCTGGTGGCGAGCAAGATGCGCCTGGCGTTCATGACTCCGCGGGAATTGCCGCCGCGTGATTGGGAATTGCCGCTACTGGCGAAATCCGAACGGATCACCTTGCGCTTCGGCCTCTCGGCGCTGCGCTGGGGCCAGGGGCCGGCAGTGTTGTTGATGCACGGCTGGGAAGGCCGGCCAACGCAGTTTGCTTCGTTGATCACCGCGCTGGTCGATGCCGGTTACACCGTGGTTGCCCTGGACGGCCCGGCTCACGGTCGCTCGCCTGGTCGCGAAGCAAATGTGGTGCTGTTCGCCCGAGCCATGCTCGAGGCGGCCGCTGAGTTGCCGCCGCTGCAAGCGGTCATCGGACACTCCATGGGTGGCGCCAGTGCCATGCTCGCAGTTCAGTTGGGCTTGCGCACCGAAACCCTGGTCTCAATCGCCGCCCCGGCGCGAATTCTCGGGGTACTGCGTGGGTTCGCACGCTATGTGCGCCTGCCGCCCAAAGCGCGTTCGGCGTTTATTCGCCAGGTCGAGAAAGACGTCGGCATGCGCGCCGCTGCGCTGGATGTTGCGCGCTATCAGCTCGACATGCCGGGGCTGATCGTCCATGCCGAGGACGACAACTTTGTTCCGGTCAAGGAATCCCAGTTGATCCACGAAGCCTGGTTCGACAGCCGTCTGTTGCGCCTGGAAGAGGGTGGGCATCAGCGGGTGCTGGCCGATCCTCGGGTGATCGACGGCGTTCTTTCGCTGCTGGCCGGTCGCAGTCTGCAATCGCGCCAATCGGCCTGAGCATCCGTTACACTGCCCCGGTCGAAATAATCTGACCAGGAGTGGGGCATGGGCTGGGATCGGGCAACGCCGTTTATCATTGATCTGGAAGTGGGCGCCGAGGACATCGACGGGTTGGGCCATGCGAACAACGCCGTGTACGTGACCTGGCTCGAGCGTTGCGCCTGGCGCCACTCGCAACGGCTTGGCCTGGATCTGGTCGAGTACCGGCGGCTGGACCGGGCGATGGCGGTGGTACGGCACGAGATCGATTATCTGGCGGCGGCCTATGAGGGCGATGAGTTGCAGTTGGCGACCTGGATCGTCGATTGGGACCAGCGTCTGAAAATGACCCGACACTTCCAGTTGAAGCGCCCCAGCGACAACACGACGTTACTGCGGGCGCAAACCACTTTCGTGTGCATTGAACTGTCGACCGGCAAGCCCAAGCGCATGCCGGCGGAGTTTATCGAGGGCTATGGCCCGGCGTTGCAAGTTCCAAGCTGACACGATCCTGTGGCGAGGGGGCTTGCCCCCGTTCGGCTGCGTAGCAGTCGTAAAATTTGGGGGTCGCTACGCAACCCAACGGGGGCAAGCCCCCTCGCCACAGAGGTATGCGCAAGTCTTTCATTAGATTATCCAGTAAACTGCCGCACGTTTTTCGTTGAGTGTGTTTTTCATGCAAATTGCTTTGGCGCCCATGGAGGGGTTGGTCGACAACATCCTGCGGGACGTGCTGACCCGTGTGGGCGGTATTGATTGGTGCGTGACCGAATTTATTCGGATCAACGATCAGCTGCTTACGCCTGCCTACTACCACAAGTTCGGCCCGGAACTGCTGACTGGCGCCCGAACCGCGTCCGGTGTGCCGCTGCGGGTGCAACTGCTGGGCTCCGATCCGGTGTGCCTGGCGGAAAACGCCGCGCTGGCCTGCGAGTTGGGTTCCGAGGTCATCGACCTGAACTTCGGCTGCCCGGCCAAGACCGTCAACAAATCCCGTGGCGGTGCGGTGCTGCTCAAAGAGCCTGAACTGCTCAACCAAATCGTCGAACACGTCCGTCGTGCGGTGCCAGCGCACATTCCAGTGACCGCCAAGATGCGCCTCGGTTTCGACAGCCCGGACGGTGCGCTGGTTTGCGCCACGGCCCTGGCTGAAGGCGGGGCGGCGCACATCGTGGTCCACGCGCGGACCAAGACCGATGGCTACAAGCCGCCAGCCCACTGGGAATGGATCCCTCGGGTGCAGGACGTGGTCAAGGTCCCGGTGTTTGCCAATGGCGACATCTGGAGTGTTGAGGACTGGCGTCGTTGCCGCGAGATCAGCGGCGTCGAAGACATCATGCTCGGTCGTGGACTGGTATCGCGCCCGGATCTGGCCCGGCAAATCGCTGCCGCTCGCGCCGGTGAAGACGTCGTTGAGATGACCTGGGCCGAGCTGCTGCCGCTGATTCAAGACTTCTGGCTGCAAGCCAAGGCGCAGATGACGCCACGCCAATCGCCGGGTCGCTTGAAGCAGTGGCTGGCGATGCTGACCCGCAATTATCCCGAAGCGGTAGAGCTGTTCACCGTTCTGCGTCGTGAGACCGAACTGGATAATGTCTCGCGTTTACTGGGGCTGCAGGTGTCTGAAGCGGCCTGAAAAAATCTTGAAATAATCTCTTGAAAAGTAATCAGCGGTCCTTATCTAAGGATTACGCGATGCCGAATTCGGGTCGCGGAGACAAAAAAACTTGCTGATTATGTTCAGGAGATTTGAATCATGAGTACTGCATTTTCCCTGGCCCCACTGTTCCGTTCCTCGGTAGGTTTCGACCGTTTCAACGACCTGTTCGAAACCGCCCTGCGCAATGAGCCAGGCAGCACCTATCCACCCTACAACGTTGAAAAATACGGTGATGATCAATACCGCATTGTCGTAGCGGCCGCCGGTTTCCAGGAAGAAGACCTGGACCTGCAAGTGGAGAAAGGTGTGCTGACCATCAGTGGCGGCAAACGTGACGCGGACGAAAGCGTCACTTACCTGTACCAAGGCATCGCTCAGCGCGCCTTCAAACTGTCGTTCCGTCTGGCGGACCATATTGAAATCAAGGCCGCCGAACTGCGCAACGGTTTGTTGAGCATCGACCTGCTGCGCGTAATTCCGGAAGAGGCGAAAGCCAAACGCATCCCGATCAACGGGACGCAGAAGCCGGCTCTGCAACACTGAGTCAGAGCAACAAAAAAAGGGCGCCATCCACTGGCGCCCTTTTTTGTGCCTGTGTCCGACTCATTTGAGGAGTTTCTGAAACTCCTCCACCGGCAGCGGCCGGCTGTGCAAATACCCTTGATACAAATGGCAGCCCAGCCCCTGCAAAAACGCCAGTTGCTCCAGGGTTTCCACCCCTTCGGCGATGACTTCCAACTCCAGACTGCGGGCCATGGCGACGATGGCGCGAATGATTTCGGCATCGTTGGGGTCGGTGGTGGCATCGCGGATGAACGACTGATCGATTTTCAGGGTGTCTACCGGCAGGCGCTTGAGGTAGGTCAGTGAGGAATAACCGGTACCGAAATCGTCCATCGCAAAGCTCACGCCGAGTTTTTTCAGGCGCCGCATTTTGCTGATGGTGTCGTCCAGGTTCTGGATGACGATGCCTTCGGTGATTTCCAGTTTCAGCAACGAGCAGGGCAGGCCGTGGCTGCCGAGGCTGTGTTCGATGCGTTCGACGAAATCGTTCTGGCGGAATTGTCGGGGGCTGATGTTCACGCACAGGCTGAAGTCGAGCGGATTGATCAGGCCCTTGGCGACCAGATGTTTGAAGGCTGCGCAGGCTTCGTCGAGGATCCACGTGCCGACTTCCAGAATCAGCCCGCTGTCTTCCAGCACCTTGATGAACTCGGTGGGCGATTGCGCGCCCAGTTGCGGGTGGTGCCAGCGCACCAAGGCTTCGGCGCCGGTAATGCGGTTATTGCGAGCGTCCACCTGCGGTTGGTACTGCACGCTGAACTCACCCCGGGAAAGGGCAAGGCGCAGGTCGGTTTCCATGCGCAGGCGTTCGCTGGCGGCCTTCTGCATAGTGTTGTGATACATCTGCGTGGTGTTGCGGCCTGAATCCTTGGCGCGGTAGAGGGCGATATCGGCGCGTTTGAGCAGGTCGGTCGGGGTCGAGCCGTGGTCGGGGATCAGCGCGATGCCGATGCTCGGTGTTACTTGCAGGCGCTGTCCGTCGAGGAACATCGGTTCGGACAGCAGTTCGCGCAAGGTATCCGCCAACTCCCGGACCTGAGCGCTGACGTCGCTGCGCGAACCTTCCAGGCCGCTGAGCAGCACCACGAATTCGTCACCGCCCAGACGCGCGACGGTGTCCTCCATGCGGACGCTGGCTTCAAGGCGCGCGGTGATGATCTTCAGCACTGTATCGCCCACCGGGTGGCCAAGGGAGTCGTTGATGTGCTTGAAGTGGTCGAGGTCGAGGAACATCAGCGCGCCACGCAGGCTGTGGCGTTTGAGCAGGGCGATCTGCTGGCTCAGACGATCCATCAACAGGGCGCGGTTGGGCAGGTTGGTCAGCGGGTCGTGGTAGGCCAGGTGACGGATCTGCGCTTCGGCGTTTTTCAGCAAGCTGACGTCTCGGGCGGTCAGCAGCAGGCACGCCGTTTCGTTGAGGGTGATCGGCTCCACCGAGACTTCGACGGTCAACAACTCGCCGCGTTTGTTGCGCCCGAGCATTTCCTGATGGTGAACCCGGCCCTTGATCTGTAGTTCCGCCAGCAACGCCGAGCGTTGTTTCTCTTCGGCCCAGATGCCCACCTGATACACCGTGCGGCCGACCACTTCATCGGCGCGGTAGCCAGTCAGGCGACAGAAGCCATCGTTAACTTCCAGGTAGCGTCCGGTGTCGCGCTCGGTAATGGTGATGGCGTCAGGGCTTGAGTGGAAGGCCTTGGCGAACTTCTCCTCGCTGGCCTTGAGCGCCGCTTCCGAGCGTTGCTGCTGGGTGATGTCGCGCAGGGTGGTGACGATGCAGGGTTGGTCGCCGACGCTGATCTGCCGGCTCGATATCACGCAGGTCAGGGACTGTCCGTCCTTGTGCCGGACGATGATCGCCACATTGTTCAGGCCCTGTTCGCGGATGACCCGCTCGATCCTTTGCAGGCTCTTCGCCGAAGCGTCCCACAGGCCGATTTCGTCGGCACTGCGGCCAATCACGTCGACGGTGCTCCAGCCGAACGTTTGAGTGAAGCTGGAGTTGATCTCGATGAAGTGACCGGTGTCCTGGCGCGTGACGCAGATCGGGTCCGGGCTGACCTGGAACAAGGTGGCGAATTTCTCTTCCGACGCCACCAGTTGCTGTTCGCGCTCTACCTGATCAGTGATGTCCAGCAGTGTGCCGGCCATGCGCAACGGGTTGCCCTGTTCATCGCGGTAGAGTCTGGCGCGGCTTTCCAGGTAGCGCGAGCTGCCATCCGTTAGCTGCACGCGGTAAGTCAGCTGGTAATTGCCGGCCGGGCCTTCGCGCAGGCTGCGGTAGGCGTCGCGCATGGTGCCGCGTTCTTCGTCGGGCACGCCTTCGAAAAACGCATCGAAGGATTCATGGAAGGGTTTGGGGTCCAGCCCATGTAACTGGGCGGCCCGCGCCGAGCCGTAAAGCATGCCGCTGGGAATGTGCCAGTCCCAGGTGCCGAGTTGCGCCGAATCCAGGGCCAGGTCGAGGCGTTCCTGGCTGTCTTTGAGGGCGTGCTCGGCGATTTTGCGTTCGGTGGTGTCGAGGAATGTGCTCAGCAGGTAAGGCTGGCCTTCGAGTTCGACCTTTTGCGCGCTGAGGATGCCGTCGTGAACCTGCCCGTTGCTGGCGCGAAATTGCACCTCCATGTTGATCAGCTCGCCTTTGGCCTTGGTGGCCTTGACCAGTTGCACCCGTTGCTCCGGGTTGACCCAAAGGCCCAGTTCCAGCGTGGTTCGGCCGATGGCGTCTTGCACCGGCCAGCCGAACAGGCTTTCGAAATACTGGTTGGCTTCGCTGATCAGGCCGTCTTCCTGGCGGGTCAGCAGGACCATGTTCGGGCACAGGTGAAACAGCGTGGCGAAGCGCTTTTCCGAGCTGCTCAGTGCCTGTTCGCGCTGGCGCTGATGGGTGATTTCACGAATGACCCCTATCATTCGTGGCCGGCCGTTTTTGTCCGGCAGCAGGCTGCCGTTGATCTCCAGCCAATGCAGACTGCCGTCGGGCCAGCGGATGCGGTGGTGCATCGCCTGTTCCAGCGGGGCGCCGGCGATCACTGCATTGAAGGCGCGGATGGCTTTCGCCCGATCCTCCTGAGGCAGCAGGTCGAGGTATTCCAGGTCCTCGGGCAACGGTTGCCGGGGATCGAAGCCGAACAACGCCTGAGTACCCCGTGACCAACTGATTTGCCCCCGCTCGATGTCCCAATACCAGGCGCCGAGCCGAGCGCCGTTGAGGGCCGCCAGCAACTGCGGGGCGCTTTCCCAGCTCTGCTCGGACCGTTTGGGGTCAAGTGCCTGAATTCGCGGCATCGGCGGCATACGTTCAACAGATTTGGGCATGGATAAACAGGCCTTGGGCTGAATTGGGCGTTAGGCACACGGTTTTGGGGCTCTATAGGCGTAGCACAAAAAGAAGAAGCACAGCTTAGCCGCGAGTCCCTGGCTGATCGATTTGTGCATCCAGCAGAGCCATGAAGGCCCGTGCCGCGTTCGACAGCGTCCGTTCGGTGTGCAGGATATAGCCTAGCTGGCGAGTGAGCTGTATGCCCGGCAAAGGTATGCGCGCCACTTGATCGTCCAGCATGGTGCGCGGCAAAACGCTCCAGGCGAGGCCAATCGAGACCATCATTTTTATGGTTTCCAGATAATTCGTGCTCATGGCGATGTTCGGCGTCAGGCCCTGGGCCTCGAACAGGCGCTGCACGATGTGGTGGGTAAAGGTGTTGCCACCGGGGAAAACCGCGGGGTGCAGGGCAATATCCGCCAGGCTGACTGGACCGTTAGCGATCAGCGAATGCTCTGGGGCGACCACGAAATCCAGCGGGTCGTCCCACACCGGCGTGGCCTTGACCAGTGCATGGGGCTCCGGAGCAAGAGTGATTACCGCCAGTTCGGCGCGGCCATGGAGGATTTCTTCGTAAGCCACTTCCGAATCGAGGAACTGAATATCCAGCGCCACTTGTGGGTAACGTCGGGTGAACTCCCTTAATAAGGGCGGTAAACGGTGCAGGCCGATGTGATGACTGGTGGCCAATGTCAGACGACCGGAGACTTCGCCGGTCAGGTTGGTCAGGGCGCGGCGGGTGTCATCCAGTACATTGAGGATCTGATAGGCCCGTGGCAGCAGGGCGCGACCGGCTTCGGTCAGGCTGACTTCCCGGCCCAGACGATCGAACAGCCGTACCTTCAATTGCTGCTCCAGCCCGGCGATGCGCTTGCTGATGGCGGGTTGCGTCAGGTGTAGCCGTTCGCCAGCGCCGGAGAAGCTTCCGGTCTCGGCAATCGCGATAAAAGCATTGAGGTTGGCGAGGTCCATGATGATGTCTCGGTGGCATTCCAGTTGGTTATGCAAAGCATAAAAAATATGAATTTGAGTTATTTAATGTAACCCCCTAGGATCGACCTCACAAGCCAAAGGGTTATTGAGATTGCTCAAGATCCAGGGCATAGAAACAAGCTGATGAGGAAACCGTCTGATGGCCGGCAAAACGCTCTACGACAAGCTCTGGGATTCGCATTTGGTCAAGCAGCGCGACGATGGCTCGGCGCTGATCTACATCGATCGTCACATCATCCACGAAGTGACCTCGCCGCAAGCCTTCGAAGGCCTGCGTCTGGCCGGGCGCAAGCCTTGGCGCATCGATGCCAACATCGCGACCCCGGACCACAACGTTCCGACTACTGCGGAGCGCAAGGGCGGCATCGAAGCGATTGTCGACCAGGTCTCGCGTTTGCAGGTTCAGACCCTCGACGATAACTGCGACGAATACGGCATCGTCGAATTCAAGATGAATGATGTCCGCCAAGGCATCGTCCACGTCATTGGCCCGGAGCAGGGCGCAACCTTGCCGGGCATGACCGTGGTTTGCGGCGACTCCCACACCTCGACCCACGGCGCGTTTGGTGCCCTGGCTCACGGTATCGGCACTTCCGAGGTCGAGCACGTGCTCGCCACTCAGTGCCTGGTCGCGAAAAAAATGAAGAACATGCTGGTGTCTGTCGAAGGCCAATTGCCGTTCGGCGTGACCGCCAAAGACATCGTCCTCGCAGTGATCGGAAAAATCGGCACCGCCGGCGGTAATGGCCACGCCATCGAATTCGCCGGTAGCGCAATTCGCGATCTGTCGGTCGAAGGCCGCATGACCATTTGCAACATGGCGATCGAGGCCGGCGCTCGCGTAGGTCTGGTGGCTGCCGACGAAAAAACCGTGGCTTACGTCAAGGGCCGTCCATTTGCTCCGAAAGGCGCGGAATGGGATTTGGCTGTCGAAGCCTGGAAAGACCTGGTCTCCGACGCGGATGCCAGGTTCGACACTATCGTCGAGCTCGATGCCACTCAGATCAAGCCGCAAGTCAGCTGGGGTACCTCGCCTGAGATGGTCTTGGCTGTCGATCAGAACGTTCCCGATCCTGCGAAGGAAATGGACCTGGTCAAGCGTGGCTCCATCGAACGCGCTTTGAAATACATGGGTTTGACCGCCAATCAGGCGATCACCGACATTCAGCTGGATCGCGTATTCATTGGCTCCTGCACCAACTCGCGGATCGAAGACCTGCGCGCTGCTGCCGTGATCGCCAAGGGCCGCAAAGTGGCTTCGACCATCAAGCAGGCCATCGTGGTGCCGGGTTCGGGGCTGGTGAAGGCTCAGGCCGAATCCGAAGGCCTGGACAAGATTTTCCTCGAAGCCGGTTTTGAATGGCGCGAACCGGGTTGCTCGATGTGCCTGGCGATGAACCCGGACCGCTTGGAGTCCGGCGAGCATTGCGCGTCGACCTCCAACCGTAACTTCGAAGGCCGTCAGGGCGCCGGTGGCCGTACGCACCTCGTCAGCCCGGCCATGGCCGCCGCCGCCGCCGTGAACGGTCGTTTCGTCGACGTCCGTGAATTGATCTAAAGGAGCGCAGCATGAAAGCTTTTACCCAGCACACTGGTCTTGTCGCGCCTTTGGATCGTGCCAACGTCGACACCGACCAGATCATTCCGAAGCAGTTCTTGAAGTCGATCAAGCGCACCGGGTTCGGCCCGAACCTGTTCGATGAGTGGCGTTACCTGGATGTCGGGCAGCCGTATCAGGACAACTCCAAGCGCCCGTTGAACAAGGACTTCGTCCTCAACGCCGAGCGTTATCAAGGCGCCAGCGTGTTGCTGGCCCGTGAGAACTTCGGTTGCGGCTCCAGCCGCGAGCACGCGCCGTGGGCGCTGGAAGAGTACGGTTTCCGCAGCATCATCGCGCCGAGCTATGCCGATATCTTCTTCAACAACAGCTTCAAGAACGGCCTGCTGCCGATCATTCTGAGCGACGCTGAAGTTGATGAACTGTTCCAGCAGGTTGAGGCGACTCCGGGCTATCAGTTGCAGGTTGATCTGCAAGCCCAGACCGTGACCCGTCCGGATGGCAAGGTGTTGAGTTTTGAGATCGATGCGTTCCGCAAGCACTGCCTGCTCAATGGCCTGGACGACATCGGCCTGACCTTGCAGGACCACGAGGCGATTGCCACGTTTGAAGCCAAACACCGCGCGAGCCAGCCGTGGTTGTTTCGTGATGCGTGATTGATCCGGGTTTTTTGTAGGCAGTTGTGGCCTCATCGCGAGCAGGCTCGCTCTCACATTGGATTTTTGGCGTTCACAGAACCCTTGTGGGAGCGAGCCTGCTCGCGATGAAGACAGCTCATACAACACCAATATCAGGACATAACTATGACCAGCACCGCCCCACACAGTCAGGTAGTACAAAAGCAATTCGGTGAACAGGCCTCGGCCTATCTGAGCAGCGCCGTACACGCTCAAGGCACTGAATTCGCGCTGCTACAGGCTGAACTGGCGGGGCAGGGTAATGCTCGTGTGCTCGACCTCGGTTGCGGGGCCGGTCATGTGAGTTTTCACGTGGCTTCGCTGGTCAAGGAAGTGGTGGCTTACGACCTGTCTCAACAAATGCTCGACGTGGTGGCCGCTGCTGCTGTCGATCGCGGCTTGGGCAATGTGTCCACCGTACTCGGTGCCGCCGAGCGCCTGCCGTTCGCCGATGGCGAGTTCGATTTCGTTTTCAGCCGCTACTCAGCGCACCATTGGAGCGACCTTGGGCTGGCCCTGCGCGAAGTTCGCCGGGTGCTGAAGCCGGGTGGGGTGGCGGCGTTCATCGATGTGTTGTCGCCGGGCAGCCCGTTATTCGACACTTACCTGCAAAGCGTCGAAGTGCTGCGCGACACCAGCCACGTGCGCGATTATTCTGCTGGCGAGTGGTTGCGTCAGGTCAGCGAAGCGGGGTTGCATACCCGCAGCACCACGCGCCAACGGCTGCGTCTGGAGTACACCTCCTGGGTCGAGCGCATGCGCACGCCGCAGGCGATGCGCGCGGCAATCCGCGAGTTGCAGCAATCGATGGGCAATGAAGTTCGCGAGTATTTTGAGATTGAGGCCGATGGCTCGTTCAGTACAGATGTGCTGGTGCTGATGGCTGAACGATAAGCTCTGAAGCATAAGCTCCGAGCGATAGAATTTTTCCGGGCGTGCCCAAGGGCGTGCCGACTGATGACATGAGGAAAGCATGAGCAAGCAGATTCTGATTCTCCCGGGTGACGGTATTGGCCCGGAAATCATGGCCGAAGCAGTCAAGGTGCTGGAGCTGGCGAACGACAAGTACAGCCTGGGTTTCGAACTGAGCCATGACGTGATCGGTGGCGCCGCCATCGACAAGCACGGCGTGCCGCTGGCTGATGAAACCCTGGCCCGTGCCCGTGCCGCCGATGCGGTATTGCTGGGCGCCGTGGGCGGCCCGAAATGGGACACCATCGAGCGTGACATTCGCCCTGAGCGCGGTCTGCTGAAAATCCGCGCGCAATTGGGCCTGTTCGGCAATCTGCGTCCGGCGATCCTGTACCCGCAACTGGCCGAGGCTTCCAGCCTGAAGGCAGAAATCGTGGCGGGCCTGGACATCCTGATCGTCCGTGAACTGACCGGCGGCATTTACTTCGGCGCGCCACGTGGCGTGCGTGAACTGGAAAACGGCGAGCGTCAGGCCTACGACACCCTGCCGTACAGCGAGACCGAAATCCGCCGTATCGCCCGTGTCGGTTTCGACATGGCCCGCGTACGCGGCAAGAAGCTGTGCTCGGTGGACAAGGCCAACGTGCTGGCCTCCAGCCAACTGTGGCGTGAAGTCGTCGAGCAAGTGGCCAAGGACTACCCGGACGTCGAACTGAGCCACATGTACGTCGACAACGCCGCCATGCAACTGGTGCGTGCACCGAAGCAATTCGACGTGATCGTCACCGACAACCTGTTCGGCGACATTCTTTCCGACGAAGCGTCGATGCTCACCGGTTCGATCGGTATGCTGCCGTCGGCGTCGCTGGATGCCAACAACAAAGGCATGTACGAGCCGTGCCACGGTTCGGCGCCAGACATCGCTGGCAAGGGCATTGCCAACCCGTTGGCGACCATTTTGTCGGTGTCGATGATGCTGCGTTACAGCTTCAATCTGCAGGATGCGGCCGATGCTATCGAGAAGGCCGTGAGCCTGGTATTGGACCAGGGCCTGCGCACGGGCGACATCTGGTCGGCCGGTTGCACCAAGGTCGGTACGCAGGAAATGGGCGACGCAGTAGTCGCCGCGCTGCGGAATCTGTAATCTCTTTGGCCCGCTGCAATTTTCAACCATGAAAGCAGCGGCCCACTTTTAAGAAGGTGTAGTTGCGATGAAACGTGTAGGTCTGATCGGTTGGCGCGGTATGGTCGGTTCCGTGCTCATGCAGCGGATGCTGGAAGAGCAGGATTTCGATCTTATTGAGCCGGTGTTTTTCACCACTTCCAATGTCGGTGGCCAAGGCCCGTCCGTGGGCAAGGACATTGCTCCGCTTAAGGACGCTTACAGCATTGAAGAGCTGAAAACCCTCGACGTGATTCTGACCTGCCAAGGTGGTGACTACACCAGCGAAGTTTTCCCGAAGCTGCGCGAAGCCGGCTGGCAGGGTTACTGGATCGACGCCGCTTCCAGCCTGCGCATGCAGGATGACGCGGTGATCGTGCTGGACCCGGTGAACCGCAAGGTCATCGACCAGCAGCTCGACGCGGGCACCAAGAACTACATCGGCGGCAACTGCACCGTCAGCCTGATGCTGATGGGCCTGGGTGGCCTGTTTGAAGCTGGTCTGGTCGAGTGGATGAGCGCCATGACCTATCAGGCTGCGTCCGGTGGCGGCGCGCAGCACATGCGTGAACTGATCAAGCAAATGGGTGTGACCCACGCCGCTGTCGCCGATCAACTGGCCGACCCGGCCAGTGCCATCCTCGACATCGACCGTCGTGTTGCCGAAGCCATGCGCAGCGACGCATACCCGACCGAAAACTTCGGTGTACCGCTGGCTGGCAGTCTGATCCCGTGGATCGACAAGGAACTGCCAAACGGCCAGAGCCGCGAAGAGTGGAAGGCTCAGGCCGAGACCAACAAGATCCTCGGTCGCTTCAAGAGCCCGATCCCGGTGGACGGCATCTGCGTGCGCATCGGCGCCATGCGTTGCCACAGCCAGGCGCTGACCATCAAGCTGAACAAAGATGTGCCGATCGCCGACATCGAAGGGCTGATCAGCCAGCACAACCCTTGGGTCAAGCTGGTGCCGAACAACCGCGAAATCAGCATGCAGGAGCTGAGCCCTACAAAGGTCACCGGCACCCTGAACGTGCCGGTTGGCCGTCTGCGCAAGCTGAACATGGGTTCGCAGTTCGTCGGTGCCTTCACCGTCGGCGACCAACTGCTGTGGGGCGCGGCCGAACCGCTGCGTCGCATGCTGCGGATTCTGCTTGAGCGTTGATTGATTGATGTAATGAAAGAGCCCGTGCCTTGAAAGAGGTGCGGGTTTTTTGTTCCCGCCGATCGTTCCCACGCTCTGCGTGGGAATGCATCCCGTGACGCTCCGCGTCACTGCCTCAACGGCGGACGCAGAGCGTCCATGGCGGCATTCCCACGCAGAGCGTGGGAACGATCAAATCCCCCGTCGAATTGCCTCACTGCCAACCACCCGGTAAAGTGCCGCTCCCCCCGTTTCGCCAGAGGTAGAACCATGAGCCAGTCCTTTGATATTGCCGTGATCGGCGCCACCGGTACTGTCGGCGAAACACTCGTCCAGATTCTCGAAGAGCGGGACTTTCCGGTCGGTAACCTGCACCTGCTGGCGAGCAGTGAATCGGCCGGTCATTCGGTGCCGTTTCGCGGCAAGAACGTGCGGGTGCGGGAAGTCGATGAGTTCGATTTCAGCAAAGTCCAGTTGGTGTTCTTCGCCGCCGGCCCGGCGGTGACCCTTAGTTTCGCTCCGCGTGCCACGGCCGCCGGTTGCTCGCTGATCGACCTGTCCGGCGCCTTGCCGGCCGATCAGGCGCCGCAAGTGGTGCCTGAGGCCAACGCTGAAATTCTGGCCGGCCTGAAAAAACCTTTCCAGGTCAGCAGCCCAAGTCCTTCGGCCGCGACGCTGGCGGTGGTGCTGGCGCCGTTGCTCGGTTTGCTCGACCTGCAACGCATCAGCCTGACGGCGTGTCTGGCGGTCTCTGCCCAAGGCCGCGAAGCGGTCACCGAGCTGGCCCGGCAAACCGCCGAGCTGCTTAACGTGCGTCCGCTGGAGCCGGCTTTCTTCGATCGGCAGATGGCTTTCAACCTGCTGGCGCAAGTCGGTAAACCTGATGATCAGGGCCATACGTTGCTGGAAAAACGCCTGGTGCGCGAACTGCGTCAGGTCATGGCGCTACCGTTATTAAAGATTTCCGTCACTTGTATTCAAGCTCCGGTGTTTTTTGGCGATAGCTTTAGCGTGACCTTGCAGTCGTCGAGCGCTGTCGACCTGGCGAAAGTCAACGCGGCTCTGGAAGCGGCGCCCGGTATCGAACTGGTCGAGGCGGGCGATTACCCGACCCCGGTAGGCGATGCGGTAGGGCAGGACGTGGTTTACGTTGGTCGGGTTCGTAGCGGGATCGACGACCCGGCGGAACTTAATGTGTGGCTGACGTCAGATAACGTACGCAAAGGCGCCGCGCTCAATGCTGTGCAGGTGGCTGAATTGTTGATAAAAGACCTGCTGTAAAAGATACTTGGCAACAATTTATCGAATGATTCCCGTCAAGCGTCATGCTTGGCCGGAATGCTTAAGGTGAGCCACCCCGCAGGGCTTCCCATTGCATGAATGAAATGATCGCGCGCGACGACCTTCGCCGCCGCGCGCAATGCCTTACGGCAGCGGCAATCAACACCTTCTCGCTGGCCGAGGAATGTTCAAACAAAGGAAGAGGTTATGGTTCAAGTTCGCAAACTGGTGTTAGCAATAGCGGCCGCCTCGGCGCTGTCCTCCGGTATGGCGCATGCCCTCGGGCTCGGGGAATTGACCCTGAAATCGACGCTGAACCAGCCTCTGGTCGCAGAAATCGAGTTGCTCGACGTCAAGGACCTCACGGCTGCCGAAGTGGTGCCGAGCCTGGCCTCGCCCGACGATTTCGCCAAGGCCGGTGTCGATCGTCAGGCGTTTCTCAATGACCTGACCTTCACCCCCGTGCTTAACGCCAGCGGCAAAAGCATCCTGCGCGTTACGTCCAGCAAACCGCTGTCCGAACCGATGGTGAAATTCCTGGTTCAGGTGATGTGGCCCAACGGTCGTCTGCTACGCGACTACAGCGTGCTGCTCGATCCGTCCAAATTCTCGCCGCAGACCGCCGATGCCGCCGCACAACCAGCGCCAGCCCAAACGGTGACTGCGCCAGTCACTGGCGCGACCAAATCGTCGCAATACACCACCACGCCGCGCGATACCCTATGGGAGATCGCCGCGAAGGCGCGTAATGGCGGTTCGATCCAGCAGACCATGCTGGCCATCCAGGCGCTGAATCCGGATGCGTTCATCGACGGCAACATCAATCGACTGAAAACCGGTCAGGTGCTGCGCCTGCCTGATCAGGTGCAGAGCACCAACCTGCCACAGCCCAAGGCCATCGCTGAGGTCTCCGCGCAGAACACCGCGTGGCGTCAGGGGCGTCGCTACGTGGCGAAACCGGGAACCGGTCAGCAGCAACTCGACGCCACCAAACGCGCTCGCGGTGAAGGTGCTTCATCGCAGCCTGCCGCAGACAAACTGAGCCTGGTGTCTGCCGATACCGGCAAGGGCGGCAAAGGTGCCGCTGGTGATGCGAAAGCGTTGAGCAACAAACTGGCTGTCACCCAGGAAAGCCTCGACACTACTCGTCGTGACAACGCTGAACTGAAAAGCCGCATGAGCGATCTGCAAAGTCAGCTGGACAAGCTGCAACGCCTGATCGAACTGAAGAACAACCAATTGGCCAAGTTGCAGGCCGAAGGCGGCGCGGATGCACCAGTGGCGGCTACGACCGCTCCGGCGATGTCGGCTGAGCTGGCGGCCAGTCCTGCGGCATCGCCTGCGGACGCGGCCCCGGCCCCTGCGCCAGAGGCTGCCGCACCAGAAGCCGTTCCGGCGCCAGCCGTCGAGCCAACACCTGCGACATCCGATGATCAGAAATTCAACGAGCTGCTGACCAATCCGATTCTGCTGGGGCTGGTGGGTGGCGGTGCGGTGGTGCTGTTGCTCTTGCTATTGTTGCTGGCCCGTCGCCGCAAAGCCCAGCAAGAAGCCGAGAAGCATCTGCGCATGGCCCGTGCCTTGGAGGAGGAGCAAGAGTTCTCCGTCGACCAGGACCTGCCGCCAAGCAGCTTCGAAGGCCTGGAAGTTCCGCCGCCGAGCGTGAAACTTGCGACCGCACCAACGCCTGCACCCGCGCCGGCCCCGGTGATTGCTCCGGTTGTGGTGACGCCGCCGATCGCTGCGCCACTGGTGTCGCCTGCCGCCGAGCGTTCCGATCGTTCCGGCGACGTACTGGCTCAGGCGCAGTCGCACATTGCCGGCGGTCGTCTGAATCAAGCCGCCGCATTGCTGGAAGACGCTATCAAGCAAGAGCCGCAACGCAGTGACCTGCGCTTGAAGTTGATGGAAGTCTACGGTCAGCAGGGCGACCGCGATGCGTTCGTCGCTCAGGAGCGTCAACTGGTGGCCAACGGCGATAACTTCGCCCGGGTTGAAGAATTGAAAAGCCGCTTCCCGGCCATGGCTGTTGTGGCGGCCAGCGGTCTGGCTGCCGCCGCCATCGCTGCCGAGCTGGACGCGCAATACGTCAAGGACCTGCTGCTGGACGAGCCGCAAGCCCCGGAGCCGGCATTGTCCGACTTCGACAGCGCCTTCGATCTGAGCCTGGACGATCTGGAGGCGGCTACGCCGATTGCGCCAGTTGTTGCTGCGGAGCCGGAGGTGGAGCCAACGCCCGCACCAGCACCAGAAGAGCTGGCTGAGCTGGACGAATTCCCGCTGGACGACGATCTGAGCTTTGAGTCGGTGTTGCAGCAACAGACTGAAATCAAGGAAAACCTCGACGATCTGTCGGTCTTCGACCTGGACATGGATCTGGGCGGCGACGCCTCGCCGGCAATCCTGGCCGAAGATGACTTCCTGCTGAGTCTGGATGACGATCTCAAGGATTTGCCTGTCGCCGAAGCGGCGCCCGTGATCGAGCCGACGCTCGACGACCTGGAGCTGCCAGCGGATTTCGACCTGTCGCTGGCCGATGAAATGGACGCCGCTGCCCCGGACCAGCCTGATGCCTTCGAAAGTGAACTCAACGACGTCAACGCTGAGCTGGATCGTCTGTCCCAGAGTTTAGGTGAGCCTAGCTTCACCGCCGAAGACGCTTTGGCCTCCGCAGCTGATGAGCCGGACTTCGATTTCCTCTCCGGCACCGACGAAGTCGCCACCAAACTCGACCTGGCCCAGGCCTACATCGACATGGGCGACAGCGACGGCGCTCGGGACATCCTCAATGAGGTAGTGACCGAGGGTGATGCGGGTCAGAAGAGCGAAGCCAAGGAAATGCTGTCGCGTCTGGCGTGATTGATCGATAAAGGTGTAAGTAAAACGGCAGCCCTGTGAGGCTGCCGTTTTTGTTTGGGTGCTGATGCATTGACGTCAGCTATACCGCCATCGCGAGCAGGCTCGCTCCCACAGGGTTTGGTGCCAGGCACACACGAGGCGAACAACCCCGATCAAATGTGGGAGCGAGCCTGCTCGCGATGAGGGCATCCCGTTCAGCATCAAACCCGGCATTGCACTGATTGGATGGGGCACGAAGATCACGCAGCTCTGGCGTCCCCGCCCGGCAGCCTTATAATGCATGCCTTTGCGCAGATCAGCAGGCTGTCACCCCTTGGCAAATATAGATAATCCGGCCGCCGAAATGGCGGCCGACGGCTTTTTCCGGATCGCGTTGGGCGTTGAATACAAAGGTTCGCGCTATCGCGGCTGGCAGCGCCAGGCCTCCGGTGTGCTCACGGTGCAGGAAACCCTTGAAAAGGCCTTGTCCAAAGTCGCCGACTCGCCGGTGTCGCTGCTCTGCGCCGGGCGCACTGACGCCGGTGTGCATGCCTGCGGTCAGGTGGTGCATTTCGATACCCAGGTCGAGCGTTCGATGAAGGCCTGGGTGATGGGCGCCAATATCAACTTGCCCCACGACGTCAGCGTCAGTTGGGCGAAGGTCATGCCGGCGCATTTCCATGCGCGGTTCAAGGCGATCGCCAGGCGCTATCGCTACGTGATCTACAACGATCAGATTCGTCCGGCGCACCTGAACGATGAAATTACCTGGAACCACCGCCCGCTGGACGTCGAGCGCATGTCCGAAGCCGCTCAGTATCTGGTCGGTACCCACGACTTCAGTGCATTCCGCGCCGGTCAGTGTCAGGCCAAGTCGCCGATCAAGGAGCTGCATCATTTACGTGTGACGCGCCACGGCAAAATGATCGTGCTGGATATTCGCGCCAGTGCGTTCCTGCACCACATGGTGCGCAACATCGCCGGTGTGCTGATGACCATCGGTGCCGGCGAGCGTCCCGTGGAGTGGATGAAAGAAGTCCTGGAAAGTCGTATCCGTCGTTCCGGCGGGGTGACGGCCCATCCGTTTGGCCTGTACCTGGTACAGGTCGAGTACCGCGACGAGTTCGAACTGCCCGAGCGTTACATCGGCCCACACTTCCTCACCGGTTTCTCGGAACTTGACGGCTGACGCCCTCGAACGCTTTTGTTACCATCCGGGACTTTCCCGGATTTGTCCTGAGGTTCTATCGACATGTCAGCCGTTCGCAGCAAAATTTGTGGGATTACCCGCATAGAGGATGCGTTGGCGGCGGTCGAGGCCGGGGCCGATGCCATCGGTTTTGTGTTCTACGCCAAAAGCCCACGGGCCGTGACGTTTCAGCAGGCGAGGGCGATCATCAAGGCCTTGCCGCCGTTCGTGACCACCGTGGGTTTGTTCGTCAATGCCAGCCGCTGCGAGTTGGGGGAAATTCTCGATGCCGTACCGCTGGATCTGTTGCAGTTCCATGGCGACGAAACCGCGGCCGACTGCGAGGGCTGGCATCGGCCATACATCAAGGCGTTGCGGGTCAAGGCCGGTGATGACATCGCAGCGGCTTGCGATGCCTATGCCAGTGCCAGCGGGATCCTGCTCGACACGTACGTCGAAGGCGTTCCCGGGGGAACCGGTGAAGCGTTCGACTGGTCTCTGATACCGCAAGGCCTGAGCAAGCCGATCATCCTGGCGGGCGGCTTGACACCGGACAACGTCGCAGAGGCGATTGCCCGGGTTCGGCCTTACGCGGTGGACGTCAGTGGTGGGGTAGAGGCGAGCAAGGGCATCAAGGATCACGCAAAGATTCAGGCGTTCATCAAGGCGGTTGTAGGGGCTTGATGTGACGGCTGGCACACTGCCGCCGTCCACAGGCATGGCTGAGGATATTTGGGGTTGTACGCAGGTCGCATCTCGCTGACCCGGCACGCCATCGATCATCGCCACACATATGAATTTAGCTCAAGGGCATACGCGGGGCTGCGAACCAGAGCGTTCGGGCCGCCGGTACTGGAGAAAGAAAGCATGAGCAACTGGTTAGTAGACAAACTGATCCCTTCGATCATGCGTTCCGAGGTCAAGAAGAGCTCGGTGCCTGAAGGTCTGTGGCACAAATGCCCGTCTTGCGAGGCGGTGCTGTATCGTCCGGAGCTGGAAAAGACCCTGGATGTTTGCCCCAAGTGCAACCACCACATGCGTATTGGCGCTCGCGCGCGTATTGACATCTTCCTCGACGCTGACGGCCGTGCCGAACTGGGCGCGGACCTGGAGCCGGTTGACCGTCTGAAATTCCGCGACGGCAAGAAGTACAAGGATCGCCTGACCGCTGCGCAAAAGCAGACCGGCGAAAAAGACGCACTGATCTCCATGAGCGGTACCTTGCTGGGCATGCCGGTCGTGGTGTCGGCCTTCGAATTCTCCTTCATGGGTGGCTCGATGGGCGCCATCGTCGGTGAGCGCTTCGTGCGTGCCGCCAATTACGCCCTGGAAAACCGTTGCCCGATGATCTGCTTCGCTGCCTCCGGTGGTGCGCGGATGCAGGAAGCGCTGATTTCCCTGATGCAAATGGCCAAGACCTCCGCGGTGCTGGCGCGTCTGCGTGAAGAAGGCATTCCGTTCATCTCGGTACTGACCGACCCGGTCTACGGCGGTGTTTCTGCCAGTCTGGCGATGCTCGGCGACGTAATTGTCGGTGAGCCGAAAGCCCTGATCGGTTTTGCCGGCCCGCGCGTTATCGAACAAACCGTTCGCGAAAAACTGCCGGAAGGCTTCCAGCGCAGTGAGTTCCTGCTGGAACACGGTGCGATCGACATGATCATTCACCGTCAGGAACTGCGTCCTCGTCTGGGCAACCTGCTGGCACAAATGATGGGCCTGCCGACGCCAAAATTCGTCGCCGCGCCGATCGAGCCGATCGTGGTTCCGCCGGTGCCTGCCAACATATGACCCAACGCACCCTTGGCGAGTGGCTCGCCTACCTTGAACAGTTGCATCCTTCGGCCATCGACATGGGGCTGGAGCGTTCGCAGCAGGTAGCGTCCCGCATGGGACTGGGCAAGCCGGCGCCTCGGGTGATCACGGTTACTGGCACCAACGGCAAGGGTTCTACCTGCGCGTTCGTGGCTTCGTTGCTGCGGGCGCAGGGCCTGAACGTGGGTGTCTACAATTCTCCGCACCTGCTGCGTTACAACGAGCGGGTGCAGGTCAATGGCGTCGAAGCCACTGACGCCCAGCTGTGCGAAGCCTTCGCTGCGGTCGAGGCCGGTCGTGGCGACACTTCCCTGACGTACTTCGAGATGGGCACCCTGGCGGCGTTCTGGCTGTTTCAACAGGCAGGGCTTGATGCGGTGGTGCTGGAAGTGGGGCTGGGCGGGCGCCTGGATACGGTCAACGTAGTCGACGCAGACATGGCGCTGGTCACCAGTATCGGTGTCGATCATGCGGACTATCTGGGTGATACCCGTGAGTCCGTGGCTTACGAGAAAGCCGGCATTTTCCGCCAGGGCGCGCCTGCGCTCTGTGGCGATCTGAATCCCCCTCAGCCTTTGCTGGATAAAGCGCGCGAGCTCAATTGCCCGTTTTTCCTGCGTGGACGCGATTTCGACCTGGGTATCACCGATCACAACTGGCAATGGCGCGGCCTTGATGCTCAAGGGCGTGCAGTCGAGTTGCATGATCTGCCATTGCTCGATCTGCCGATGGAGAACGCCGCCCTGGCGTTGCAGGCTTACCTGCTGCTCGGTTTGCCTTGGGTGGATGCGCAGATTATCGAAGCCCTGAAAGCGACACGCGTGGTCGGTCGTCTCGATCGCCGTCAGTTCGACTGGCAGGGCAAGCGTCTTAATGTGTTGCTGGACGTGGGGCACAACCCCCATGCGGCAGAATACCTGGCCCGTCGTCTGGCCAGTCGACCACCGGCCGGCAAGCGTCTGGCGGTGTTCGGGTTGTTGGCGGACAAGGATCTGGATGGTGTTGTCGGTGAATTGAATGCTAGTGTCCAGCATTGGGCTGTCGCCCCGCTGAATTCGCCGCGGGCGCGACCCGTTGAGCAGTTGCACGCGGCGTTGCAGAACCTTGGCGCCTCGGTAACGTCTTATGACAGCGTGGCCGCAGCCCTGGAAGGGCAGTGCGCGCAGGCGACGAGCGACGACGAAATTCTGTTGTTCGGATCATTTTATTGTGTCGCCGAGGCCCTTGAATGGCTGGCCCGGCACTCCACGGAGGAAGCGGCAAATGGCTTTGCTGGATAAGGCGTACAAGCAGCGCATGGTCGGTGCCCTGGTGCTGGTGGCGCTGGCGGTGATTTTCCTGCCAATGCTGTTTTCCCGTCAGGACGAACAGCGCCAGGTGAGGGTTGACGCGCCGGCTGCACCGCAAGCGCCGGCTGTGCCGCAAGTGCAGGTCGAACCGGTGGTGGTGCCTGAACCGCAGGCGTTGCCGCAGGAGCCTGTGCCAAGCGATGACGAAATTGCCGCGCAGCAAGCGCCGTCGACACCGATTGCGCCAAGTGCGCCAAGTGCGCCAAGTGCTCCCGTGGCCCCGGCGCCACCGGCTGCCAAACCGGTCACGCCACCTCCGGCGCCAGTCGCCAAGCCTGTACCGGCACCTGCCCAGCCAATCGCTGCTGCACCGACCAAGCCGGCTACCACCCCAAGCCGCGTCGATGCCAATGGCCTGTCAGTCAGTTGGTCGGTGCAACTGGCCAGTCTATCGAGCCGCGAGAGCGCTGAAAGCCTGCAGAAAACCCTGCGCAGCCAAGGCTATAACGCCTATATCCGCTCCGCCGATGGCAAGAATCGGGTGTTCGTCGGGCCGCTGATCGAGCGCGCGGAAGCCGATCGTCTGCGTGACTTGTTGAGTCGCCAGCAGAACCTCAAGGGTTTTGTGGTGCGTTTTCAGCCTGAGCGCGGTTAAAACTATCGCCCTGATTTGAAAAGCACTGATAATCTCAGCTTACCGACAGCCATGGGCTCTGCTAAAATGCGCCGCCTTATCTGTCTGTAGGCTGCACTGTGCCATTTACCTGGGTTGACTGGGCGATCGTTGCAATCGTCGCCATCTCCGCTTTGATCAGTCTTAGCCGCGGCTTCGTCAAAGAAGCACTCTCGCTGCTGACCTGGATCATCGCAGGAGCCGTTGCCTGGATGTTCGGTGGTTCATTGTCCGAGTACCTCGGCGGATACATCGAAACGCCATCGGCTCGTGTGATCACGGGCTGTGCCATCATGTTTGTCGCCACTTTAATCGTAGGCGCAATGATCAATTATCTTATCGGCGAATTGGTTCGCGTCACCGGGCTATCCGGGACCGATCGATTCCTCGGCATGGCCTTCGGCGCCGCGCGTGGCGTGTTGCTGGTGGTCGAGGCGGTCGGGCTGTTGAGCCTGGGGCCGGTACAGCAGGACGGGTGGTGGCAACAATCACAGCTCGTGCCAAAATTTCTATTGGTCGCAGACTGGTCCAAAAACCTGATTCTTGGGTGGAGCAGTCAGTGGCTTGCCAGCGGAATCAGCGTACCCGCTGATATACCGTTCAAGGAGCACCTCTTGCCGACGGCCAAAACGCCTCAGTGAGTTGTGTTCAGTTCAGATCCATTAAGTAGGGGTTGCGTCGCATGTGTGGCATCGTCGGTATCGTCGGTAAGTCGAACGTCAATCAGGCGCTGTATGACGCGCTAACCGTCCTCCAGCACCGCGGCCAGGACGCTGCCGGTATCGTGACCAGCCATGATGGCCGGTTATTCCTGCGCAAGGACAATGGGCTGGTGCGTGACGTGTTCCATCAACGTCACATGCAGCGCCTGGTCGGCCACATGGGCATTGGCCATGTGCGTTACCCGACCGCGGGCAGCTCGACTTCGGCCGAAGCCCAACCGTTTTACGTCAACTCGCCTTACGGCATTACCCTGGCGCATAACGGTAACCTGACCAACGTTGAGCAACTGGCCAAGGAGATTTACGAATCTGACCTGCGCCACGTCAACACCAATTCCGATTCGGAAGTGCTGCTCAACGTGTTCGCACACGAACTGGCCCAGCGCGGCAAGTTGCAGCCGACCGAAGAAGACGTGTTCGCTGCCGTCACCGACGTGCACAACCGTTGCGTCGGTGGTTACGCGGTCGTGGCGATGGTGACCGGCTACGGCATCGTCGGTTTCCGCGATCCACACGGCATCCGCCCGATCGTTTTCGGTCAGCGTCACACCGACGAAGGCGTCGAGTACATGATCGCCTCCGAAAGCGTTTCGCTTGACGTACTCGGTTTCACCCTGATTCGCGACCTGGCACCGGGCGAAGCGGTCTACATTACTGAAGACGGCAAGCTGCACACCCGTCAGTGCGCGACCAACCCGTCGCTGACTCCGTGCATTTTCGAGCACGTTTATCTGGCGCGTCCGGACTCGATCATCGACGGCGTCTCGGTCTACAAGGCCCGCCTGCGCATGGGCGAGAAGCTTGCCGAGAAGATCCTGCGCGAGCGTCCGGACCACGACATCGACGTGGTTATCCCGATTCCGGACACCAGCCGCACCGCGGCCCTGGAGCTGGCGAACCACTTGGGCGTCAAGTTCCGCGAAGGCTTCGTGAAGAACCGCTACATCGGCCGGACCTTCATCATGCCGGGCCAGGCTGCACGGAAAAAATCCGTACGCCAGAAGCTCAACGCCATCGAGCTGGAGTTCCGCGGCAAGAACGTGATGCTGGTGGACGACTCCATCGTTCGCGGCACAACCTGCAAGCAGATCATCCAGATGGCTCGCGAAGCCGGCGCCAAAAACGTCTATTTCTGCTCCGCGGCACCGGCTGTGCGTTACCCGAACGTCTACGGCATCGACATGCCGAGCGCTCACGAGTTGATCGCGCACAACCGTTCGACCCAGGACGTTGCCGACCTGATCGGCGCTGACTGGTTGATCTATCAGGACCTGCCTGACTTGATCGAAGCGGTCGGTGGCGGCAAGATCAAGATCGAGAAGTTCGATTGCGCGGTGTTCGACGGCCAGTACGTCACCGGCGACGTCGACGAGGCTTACCTGAACAAGATCGAGCAGGCGCGCAACGATGCCTCCAAGGTCAAGACCCAGGCAGTCAGTGCGATCATCGATCTGTACAACAACTGAGTAACTACCGGCCCCTAGGGGCCGGTTTTGTATCTACTAAAGACTCTCTAAATCAAGAGCAGGGCAAGGAGTGACAGCATGAGTCAGGATTGGGATGCCGGTCGGCTGGACAGCGACCTCGAAGGCGTAGCGTTCGATACCCTGGCCGTACGCGCCGGTCAGCACCGCACGCCGGAAGGCGAACACGGTGATCCGATGTTCTTCACTTCCAGCTACGTATTCCGTACCGCCGCCGACGCGGCCGCGCGCTTTGCTGGCGAAGTGCCGGGTAACGTTTACTCGCGCTACACCAACCCGACCGTGCGCGCGTTCGAAGAGCGCATTGCCGCGCTGGAAAGCGCCGAGCAAGCCGTGGCTACTGCCACTGGCATGGCCGCGATCATGGCGGTGGTGATGAGCCTGTGCAGTGCCGGCGACCATGTTCTGGTCTCGCGCAGCGTGTTCGGCTCGACCATCAGCCTGTTCGAGAAGTACTTCAAGCGCTTCGGCATCGAAGTCGATTACGTGCCCTTGGCGGACTTGTCCGGCTGGAATGCGGCAATCAAGTCCAATACCAAATTGCTGTTCGTCGAGTCGCCGTCCAATCCGTTGGCCGAACTGGTGGATATCAAGGCGCTGTCGGAAATTGCTCACGCCAAGGGCACGATGCTGGTAGTCGACAACTGCTTCTGCACGCCTGCGTTGCAACAGCCGCTGAAGCTGGGTGCGGACATCGTTGTGCACTCGGCGACCAAGTTCATCGACGGCCAGGGCCGTTGCATGGGCGGCGTTGTGGCCGGTCGTAGCGAGCAGATGAAAGAAGTCGTCGGTTTCCTGCGTACTGCCGGGCCGACCCTGAGCCCGTTCAACGCCTGGATCTTCCTCAAGGGGCTGGAAACGCTGAGTCTGCGCATGAAGGCGCACTGCGCCAATGCCCAGCAACTGGCCGAGTGGCTGGAGCAGCAGGACGGTATCGAGAAGGTCCATTACGCGGGCCTCAAGAGCCATCCGCAGCATGAGCTGGCCCAGCGTCAGCAGAAGGGTTTCGGTGCGGTCGTGAGTTTCGAGGTCAAGGGTGGCAAAGAGGGCGCCTGGCGCTTTATCGATGCGACGCGCCTGATCTCCATCACCGCCAACCTGGGCGACAGCAAAACAACTATCACTCACCCGAGCACCACCTCTCACGGCCGTCTCGCGCCGCAAGAGCGTGAAGCGGCGGGGATCCGTGACAGTCTGATCCGCATTGCGGTCGGTCTGGAAGACGTGGCAGACCTGCAGGCCGATCTGGCGCGCGGGTTGGCTGCCTTGTGATCGAGTTGTCGACGCCGACCACGGGTACCCATGGCCGCGTCGCGCTGGTCACCGGTGCTGCGCGCGGCATCGGTCTGGGGATTGCGGCCTGGCTGATCAGTGAAGGCTGGCAGGTGGTGCTGACCGATCTGGATCGGGAACGCGGTTCGAAAGTGGCGAAGGTGCTTGGCGAAAACGCCTGGTTCATCGCCATGGATGTCGCGAATGAAGCGCAGGTGGCGCTGGGGGTGGCCGAGGTGCTCGGGCAGTTCGGGCGTCTGGATGCGCTGGTGTGCAATGCCGCGGTGGCCGATCCGCACAACATCACCCTGGAAAGCCTCGATCTGGCCTACTGGAACCGGGTGTTGGCGGTAAACCTAAGCGGGCCGATGCTGTTGGCCAAGCACTGCGCGCCGTACCTGCGCGCTCACAGCGGCGCCATCGTCAATCTGGCCTCGACCCGTGCCGGCCAGTCAGAACCCGACACAGAGGCTTATGCGGCGAGCAAGGGCGGCCTGTTGGCCCTGACTCACGCCTTGGCCATCAGCTTGGGGCCGGAGATTCGCGTCAATGCGGTCAGCCCAGGCTGGATCGACGCGCGAGACCCTGCGGCACGGCGTGCCGAACCGCTGACCGACGCCGATCATGCGCAGCATCCTGCGGGCAGGGTAGGGACGGTCGAGGACGTGGCGGCGATGGTGGCGTGGTTGCTGTCCAAGAACGCCGGGTTCGTCACGGGCCAGGAGTTCGTGGTCGACGGTGGTATGACCAAGAAGATGATTTACAGCGAGTAAATCCAAGCGTGGCTGCGATGGATGTAGCCAGCATTGATGTTGAATGTGCCGCCGTCTTCGCGAGCAAGCCCGCACACACTGAATTTATGTCGATCACAAACCTGTGGTCTGCCGCAGATTCAGTGTGGGAGCGGGCTTGCTCGCGAAAGCGGTCTGACTGGGTAAGACACAATTTTGTCTTTTTCAGAAAAACTTCAAGCAGGGTATTGACTTAGCTTCGGTACCTGCGTAAATTTCGCGGCCTCGGAGATGCAAACGGGTGATTAGCTCAGCTGGGAGAGCGTCTGCCTTACAAGCAGAATGTCGGCGGTTCGATCCCGTCATCACCCACCAATTCCGAGAGTCTTGCGAAAGCAAGATGGAAGCTTTTAAAAGCCTCCACCGACGCGCAGCGGTAGTTCAGTCGGTTAGAATACCGGCCTGTCACGCCGGGGGTCGCGGGTTCGAGTCCCGTCCGCTGCGCCATATTTTCCGAGTCAGGTTTACCTGCCTCGAGATTGAAAGGCCTCGAGGCTTTCCAGTCAGACGAGTTACTTGGGCGAAAGTCCAAAGCGATACGCAGCGGTAGTTCAGTCGGTTAGAATACCGGCCTGTCACGCCGGGGGTCGCGGGTTCGAGTCCCGTCCGCTGCGCCATATCTGCCTCAAGGCCCACTGAACGCCTTGGAGCTACGAAGCAAGTCGCTGGTAAAACCGGCGGATGTTTCGAGTCGATAGCAAAAACCCTGGTCGAAAGACCGGGGTTTTTTGTGTCTGCGATTTGGCTTTTCCTCTCTCATGTCCTTCCCGCCCAACCTTTCTGCGCCCCAATTGCATAAAGGACTTGGTTCACAGCTCCGACATTAATTAGAATCACTCTCATTTACGATAACTCCTTGGCACAGGGCTTCTTGAGATGAGTGATGCAGCGATGCCGAAGGAGCAAACCTTCCACGAACTGTACCGCGATCACCGTGGCTGGCTGGAAGGCTGGTTGAGAAGACGCATGGGCAATGGCTGTGATGCGGCGGACCTGAGCCAGGATACGTTCCTGCGTTTGCTCGCCAGCTCTCAACGAATTGCCGATCTGCAAGAGCCCCGTGCCTATCTGCTTACCGTGGGCAAACGCCTGCTGAGTAATTTCTATAAACGTCGAAGCCTCGAGCAGGCTTATCTGACGGCACTGGCGGCGTTGCCGGAAGACTGTGTGCCGTCGCCCGAGCAGCGCTGGTTGTTGCTCGAAACCCTGCAAGCCCTGGATGAATTGCTCGATGGATTGCCGGCGGCAGTACGTAGGACGTTTCTCTGGAGCCAGCTGGAAGGCTTGAACTATCAGCAAATCGCCGAGCGCCTGCAGGTATCGGAGCGCACGATCAAGCGCTACATGGCGCAAGCCTATGAGCATTGCCTGTTGGTGGAACTGTGAACAGTCCGGTGCCAGATGCCCGTCAGGCGGTGCGAGCTGCCGCGCAGTGGCTCGCCTTGCTGGAATCTGGAAGTGCCAACGAGCAGGATCGTGCGAATCTGCAACGTTGGCGCGACAGTTGCGTCAGTCACGAGCAGGCTTGGCAGAAGGCTCAAGCCTTGCGTCAGCGGTTTGCCGATCTGCCTTCAGCGTTGGCGCTCAAAAGTCTGGATCGCCCCGATCCGGGTCGGCGTATGGTGCTCAAGCGTGCATTGGGTGCGGTGGCGTTGGTGCCGGCGGCTTGGCTGATCAGCCGACAATTGCCTTTGGATGTCTGGCGAGCCGATCTGCATACAGCCACCGGGGAGCGCAAACAGGTACAGCTCGCTGATGGCAGTTCCTTGCAGCTCAATACGGCCAGTGCCGTCGATATGGATTTGCAGAGCCGTCGCTTGAAGCTTATTGAGGGCGAGTTGTCGTTGAGGGTGCCGAGCGCGTCGCCGCTGACGATTCAAACGAAGTTTGGACAGATCATCGTCAGCCAAAGCGAAATCTGTGTTCGTCAGCAAGCGCGCGGTTGCCGCGTGTCGGTGTACAGCGGCGCCGTGCAGTTGAAGCCCTTGCAGGGGGCGGCGTTGGCTTTGCGCACTGGTCAACAAGTCAGCCTTCAAGCAACCGGTGTCGGGCCGATCAGCCCATTCGACGTGCTTGCGCCAGGTTGGCGAGAAGGCATGCTGATGGCGAAAAACCAACCGCTGGGAGATTTCCTGCGCGAACTCAGTGCTTATCGACCGGGTGTGCTGCGTTGGGAACCGGAGCTTGAAGCGTTGCGTGTCACCGGCAGTTTCCGTCTGGACGACACCGATCGCGTCCTCGCGTTGCTCGCGGCCAGTCTGCCGCTGGAGGTGCATTCACGTACCCGTTATTGGGTGACGTTGCTGCCGCGCAAAAATAGTGTGTGAAGCCTGTCCCCTTTTTTCGGCTCGCTTGTCATTCAAGGCATGTGAACGAATCAAGAGAACTCTATCAATGCCCGCAGTAATACCTTGCTGTCCGCGTCCGGCTTCTTCCCGCCTGCGTCCGTTGTTGCACCTGAGCCTGTTGCTGGGCCTGAGTGCCAGTCCATTATTCATCACAGCCAGTTGGGCCGAAGACAGTGCCCGGCGCAATTATCAGGTGCCTGCCGGCAGCCTGAGCGATGCGCTGACCCGCTTCGCCGGTCTGTCTGGCGTCAATCTCTCGGTAGACCCGGCACTGGTGGGTGGTCGCACCAGCCCTGGTCTTTCCGGCGAATTCGCGGTCGAGGAGGGCTTTGCCCGGCTATTGCAGGGTTCTGGTCTGCAGCTGCAGCCGGTGGGCGAACAGGCCTACATCCTGACCCCGGCGCCAGAAGGCAGCAGCCTGCAACTGGCCCCCACCTCGATTCTCGGTGCCACGGGCGGGGCGGACGGCGAGGTGTATGCCGGCGGCCAGGTCGCGCGTCGCGGGTCGCAAGGCTTGCTGGGCTCGAAAGATTTCATGGAAACGCCGTTCAGCATGACCACCTACACCGGCGAGGCAGTCAAAAACCTGCAGGCTCGGACCTTGGGCGACCTGATCGCCAGTGATCCTTCGGTTCGCGCCACCAACCCGGCGGGTGGGCGTTATGAGCAGTTCACCATTCGCGGGTTCAGCCTGTTCAACAGTGATGTCGCCTACAACGGTCTCTACGGCGTCCTGCCGACCTATACGATCGACATGGAGATGGCCGACCGCGTCGACATCATCAAAGGCCCGAGCCAGCTCATCAACGGCATCTCGCCGCGGGGCAGTGTGGGTGGCGGGATCAACGTGGTGCCCAAGCGCGCGACCGACAAGCCCATCACTTCGTTCACCGGTAGCTACGCTTCCGACAATCAGGTCGGCGGTGCCGTGGATGTTGGTCGGCGCTTTGGTGAGGACAACAAATTCGGTATTCGTTTCAACGGCGTGAAGCAGTCCGGCGACACCGAATGGGATCACCAGAGTGTCGACCGCGAGATGGCCGTGCTGGGCCTGGATTTTCGCGGTGAGCGCCTGCGACTCTCGACGGACATCGGGCGCACTGAGCGTGATACCGACGCCCCGCAGGAGCGCGTGCAGGTCGGCGCCAATGCGAAGGTGCCGAATGCGAACGATGTGCGCGACAACTATGCACAACCCTGGAGCAAGGCGAGTACCAACGACACGTTCGGGGCGGTGAACGGCGAATTTGATGTCAGCGATTCCATCATGCTGTACGGGGGCGTGGGCGCGCGTAAAAGCAATCATGACTTCCTCCGGCATGCCGTTGCAGTCACCAATGATGCCGGCGATTTCAGCGTTCAGCCGCGTGACTTCACCCGTGACGAAAATGTCCGGACGGCCACGGCAGGGGTGCGCAACTGGTTTCATACCGGCCCGGTGAGCCATGAAGTCAATCTGGCCGCCAGCTATTTCTACATGGACTTCGAAAATGGCGGCGCCCGTTATGCAGCGGCCCGCAGCAACCTCTACGACCCCGTGGAAACACCAACTCCTGGCAGACCGACTCGACTCGATTCGAAGGTCTACACCGAGAACCGCTTCAGCGGCGTGGCGTTGTCCGACACCCTGGGTTTCTTCGATGACCGGCTGCTGCTGACCCTCGGCGCCCGCTGGCAGCGCGTGAAGGTTGACGACTGGACGGATGATGTCAAAGGCGCCACGGCCTACGATGAAGAAAAGGTATCGCCGTCAGGCGGCATCCTGTTTAAGGCAACCGATAAGCTGTCGCTGTATGCCAACTACATGGAGGGCCTGAGCCAGGGCAAGATCGCGCCGTCGACCTCTGTGAACGAGGATGAGATATTCCCACCGTTCATCAGCCGCCAGGTCGAGGTCGGCGCCAAGTATGACGCGGGTGCGTTCGCTGTGACTGCCGCGGTGTTCCGGATCAAGCAGCCGGCCTATGAGACCAACGCCACGACGCGGGTTTTCGGCCCGAACGGCAAGCGCGAGAATACTGGCGTGGAGCTGAGTGTGTTCGGTGAACCGCTTAAAGGTTTCCGCCTGCTCGGCGGTGTCATGTACATCGACAGCGAGTTGAGCAACACCACCAACGGCACCTACGACGGCAACCGGGCACCGGCCACGCCGAAATACAACGTCAACCTGGGCGCCGAGTGGGACGTGCCGACCGTACAGGGCCTGACCCTGACCAGTCGCGGCCTCTATTCCAGCTCGCAGTATCTGGACCAGTCCAACAACAAGGAAATCGACGCCTGGGAGCGTTTCGACGTGGGTGCACGCTACGCGTTCAAGATCGATGAAAAGAACATCACCCTGCGTGCCAATGTCGAGAACGTGGCGGACAAACGCTACTGGAGTTCGGCCGGGGCCTCAGATGACAGCGAGCCTGGCTTGACGTTGTCGACCCCACGCACCTACCTCCTTTCGGCGACGGTCGACTTCTGAATACGGTCTATTTCTGAAAACAGATCAGAAGGTGTAAACCTTATTCAGGACGGGACATGCTGATTTAAAAAGGGGCAACTTTTCAGTTGCCCCTTTTTTCGTCTGTGTGTCCCGTCAGAAACCCAGTTTGTCTCGCAATCCGTAATACCAGGCGCCCAATGCAGCGAATGGTGTACGCAGCAATTGTCCGCCGGGAAACGGGTAGTGGGGCAGGTCGGCAAAGGCGTCGAAGCGCTCGGCCTGGCCGCGTAATGCTTCGGCCAGTACCTTGCCCGCCAGGTGTGTATACGTTACGCCGTGGCCGCTGCAACCCTGGGAATAGTAGATGTTGTCGCCCAGCCGTCCGACCTGGGGAAGTCGCGACAGGGTCAGCAGGAAATTACCGGTCCAGGCGTAATCGATTTTCACGTCCTTGAGCTGCGGGAAGGCCTTGATCATCTTCGGTCGAATGATCGCCTCGATGTTCGCCGGGTCGCGCGCACCGTAGACCACGCCGCCGCCGAAAATCAGGCGTTTGTCAGCGCTCAGGCGGTAGTAATCAAGCAGGTAGTTACAGTCTTCGACGCAGTAGTCCTGAGGCAACAGGCGCTTGGCCAATTCATCGCCCAAGGGTTCGGTGGCGATCACTTGAGTCCCGCAGGGCATCGACTTCGCCGCCAGCTCCGGCACCAGATTGCCGATGTAAGCGTTGCCGGCGACGATGATGAATTTGGCCCTGACCTTGCCCTGAGGCGTATACACCACCGGATTGGTGCCGCGCTCGATGCGCACCGCTGGCGACTGCTCGTAAATGGTGCCGCCCAGCGACTCCACGGCTGCTGCCTCGCCCAAGACAAGATTGAGCGGATGAATATGCCCGCCGCTCATATCGAGCATGCCGCCGACGTATTGATCGCAAGCCACCACTTCACGGATGCGTCGCTGATCCAATAGCTCAAGTTGCGTATGACCGAAGCGCTCCCACAGGCGCTTCTGGGATTCCAGATGGCCCATCTGCTTGGCGGTAATGGCGGCGAACACACCGCCGTCCTTCAGGTCGCACTGGATGTTGTATTTGGCCACCCGCTCACGAATGATCCGCCCACCCTCGAACGCCATTTGGCCCAATAGCTGAGCTTGCTTGGGGCCGACACTGCGCTCGATCACATCGATATCACGGCTGTAGCTGTTAACGATCTGGCCACCGTTGCGCCCCGATGCGCCAAAACCCACTTTGGCCGCTTCCAGCACCTTTACCCGAAAACCGTTCTCCAGCAGGAACAGGGCAGAGGACAGGCCGGTATAACCGGCGCCGATGACACAGACATCAGTCTCTACATCATCCTGCAAGGCCGGGCGCGGCGGCGCTACATTTGCCGATGCGGCGTAATAGGACTCTGGGTAGGGAGTGTTCGCCATCCTGCAGCCTCTGTTTAATATATTTTACGAGTGTATCGATCCTACCCGAGTTAAAAAACGACCGCCAGCCAGCGGAAAATCTTCTTTGCCACAGCAAAATTAAATATTTTGCATATTCATAGGGTTAGGTGAAAAAAAGGTGTTGACACCCCTTCGGAATTCCGTAGAATGCCGCCTCACAGCAGGCACGTAGCTCAGTTGGTTAGAGCACCACCTTGACATGGTGGGGGTCGTTGGTTCGAGTCCAATCGCGCCTACCAAACAAAATCCGCTCTGCTGGGCGGTCTAGAAGGGCTCACCGAAAGGTGGGCCCTTTTTTGTTGTCTGTGTCCCGTCCTGAATAAGGTTTACACCTTCTGATCTGTTTTTCAGGAGGACGTAATGGAATCAGCAAAAAGGCGTAGTCAGCGAGACTACACGCT